>NZ_MUFV01000001.1:1762500-2084690 GCF_002017875.1 Deinococcus sp. LM3
TGAACTCCAGTGCGCCGCGCCGCCAGCTGGAACCCATGGACCCGGACTGCGACTGCTACGCCTGCCGGCACTACACCCGCGCGTACCTCGCGCACCTCGTGAAGGCCGAGGAGATGCTGGCACCCCGCATGCTGTCACTGCACAACCTGCGCTATCTGCACCGCCTGGTGGAACGTGCGCGCGCCGCCATTACGCAGGGTGAGTTTCACATGTGGGCCGATACGTGGGCCCAGCGGTACTTCAAGGGACAGATTCCGGACTGGTTCCGGCAGGCCCTCGAAACGGGACGCGGTGCAAATCCCCCGCGCGTCAACTGACCGTTCACCCACACTGACACCCCTTAAACCCTGACAGAACTGTCACAGGCGGCGCTTCCCGGACCGTTCCCGCGACCCCGGTCAGCCTTCATGACTTGATCAGAAATAGGCCTAATCGCGTAAAAACGTCGATTCATGCCCCTCTCAGGGTTGACCCACTCTCTTTCATGCTTGTATCATCCGCCTGATCTGACAGTTTTCATCCGACAGGAAGGAATCGTCAGGTTGCGCGAAAGAGACACCGAACGGCGAACCACTCCGGGAGAGGAAACCCGGCAACTCGCCCCAACGTCATCTTCAGAGCCGGAACGTACCTCCGACGCGCGACGACCTTTTGGGGGTTCATATGAAGAAAAGCCTGCTCGTTCTCACCGCCGCGCTGTCCTTCGGCGTCGCCGCCGCACAGACGGCCGCACCCGCCAGCGCACCCCAGGTGCCCGCACTGACCGACGTTCCCGCCGGTCACTGGGCCAAGGACGCCATCGACAAACTCGTCGGTAGCGGCATCATCCTCGGCTACCCCGACGGCACCTACCGCGGCACGCAGAACCTGACCCGCTACGAAGCGGCCGTCATCATCGCCCGCCTCCTCGAAGACATGAAGACCGGCACCGTCGTGCCCGGCGACATGGACTCCGAGACCCTGACCGCGCTGCAGAACGCGATCCAGGAACTCGCCGCCGACCTCGCCGCCCTGGGTGTGCGCGTCAGCGACCTGGAAGAGAACGCCGTCAGCCGCGACGACTTCGCCCGCCTCGAAGAGCGCGTCGAAGCCATCGCCCTGCAGACCGGCGAACCCGAAGCCCTGGCCGGCCTGACCAGCCAGATCGAAGAGCTGACCGCCCGCGCCGACGACTACGACACCCTCCGTGCCGACGTCGACGACAACGCCAGCTCCATCGCCGCCCTGAACGACCTGACCGTCCTCCTGAACCAGGACATCCTGAACCTCCAGGACCGCGTCAGCGCCGTCGAAGCCGCCCAGGCCGACCTCGTCGCCCGCGCCGACTTCGACACCCTCTCCGGCCGTGTCGGCGTCGTCGAGACCAAGGTCACCAGCCTCGACAACCGCGTCGCCCAGCTCGAGAAGTACGCCTTCAGCATCAAGCCCACCCTGTCCGCCACGTACTTCGTGGGCCGCGCGACCCGCGACATGGATATCGACCGCCTGCTGCCCGGCACCGTGCTGAGCACCGGTGATGACGGCAACGCCACCACCAAGGATAGCGCTGTCGACTACGCCGATTTCTCGGGCAGCCGCGCTATCGTCCTGCCTGGCGAAGAAAACTTCTACGGCTTCTCCAACGCTGGCAACCTGCCCAACAAGGCCGTCAAGACCGAAGGCAGCACCACCATCAGCTTCGGTATCACCTTCGGCAACAGCGGTAAATTCGACACCGCCAAGAGCGATGTGACCGGCGCCTACGTCAAGGGGAACGGCGGCCTGACCGTCAACACCGTCGACGTGAACTTCGGCATCCGCGCCGGTCTGCCTAGCAATGCGACTGCCCCCACCTACCTTTCCGGCCCCGGCGCCGATGGTGTGTATGGCACGGCAGACGACGTTCGCGCTTCCGTCTACCCTGACGTGAGCGGCACGGATGGCATCACCTACCGCCCCCTGTTCTTCTACTTCAAGAACGCTACCGCTGCGTTCACGGTGGGCAACGCTCCTGTGACCGTGACCTTCGGCAAGGGCCTGAAATTCAAGTTCTCCGACTACGTCGGCGACAACGATGCAGTCGGCCGTGGCGACGGCTTCAACGTGAAGATCGACGGCAGCACCCTGCCCGTCATCGGTGCCTTCAAGCCCATGATCAACACCGTGTACGGTAGCCGTGGCGGCGCCAACGGCGACAACCTGTACTACCGCGGCGTACGTGCCGAGATCACCCCGGCCGGTACCCTCAAGGCTGGGCTGCAGGTCCTGCAGGAAGGCGCTGACGCTTTCGGCCAGCCTGCTGGAACGCCCAACGACGTCACCGCCTACAGCGCCGACCTGCAAGGCGCAGTTGCTGGCTGGCAGATCAACAGCGAGTACGCCCGCAGCACCGCCGCTACCGGCACCACCAGGGACGTCCAGACGGCCTTCTACGCCAAGACCAGCGGCACCCTCGGACCCGTCAAAATCAGCGACCTGAACTACCGCACGGTCAGTGCCGGTTACAACGCGACCGCCGGGATCATGGAAGCGGCCCCCACGACCACCAACAGCACCGCTCCCTACGTCAACGGCCGCACCGGCTTCGGCGTGAAAGTCGCCACCAACGTCGGTCCCGTCGCCCTGGGTGGTTACGTGGATAACAGCGTGGATTACGGCAAGAGCCCCCTGAACACTGACAAGGAACCGACCGCCATCGTTGACCGTGGTGTCACCGGCCGCGTCAGCCTGTTCAACCTGGTCACTGTGCGCGGCGGCTACTACGAGATGCTGACCGGCACGAACTCCCCCCTCGACGCTGCCTTCGATGGTAAGAACGGCGTGCGTTACGCCGTGCGCGGCGACGTGACCCCCGGCCTGGGCTTCAGCGTGGGCGGCTTCTTCCGCAACGTTGCCAGCGGCAGCACCCGCATCGCCGACGACGGTGGTCTGTTCAGCAAGGGCCTCTATGGCACCAAGAACGCCTTCAACCTGACCGGCGACGACATGGGCGTCAACAGCTGCTCCGGGATCGAGTCCAGCGACGCCGTCACCTGCTACAGCGAGTACGGCGTAGAAGCCAAGCACAACGGCAAGGACGCCAACGCCCTGGTCAAGAACCTCGACCTGACGCTCGGCTTCAAGGCCCGCTACCGCGTGATCGGCAACACCAGCGGCTACACCAACAACGTGTTCTACGGCAACGCTGCCTACAACACCAAGGTCGGAGTGGCGAACATCAACCTGAACGCGGGCTTCGAGAACAGCGACTTCGCCGCGAACGACGCCTCTGCTGACTACACGGCCCTGAACGGCACCCTGGACGTGAAGACCGACGTGCTGAACATCGCCTTCAAGCCCAGCCTCGAAGGGTACGTCAAGGCCTACAGCAAGCAGTACAGCACCAACAACGGCACGGCCACCCAGACCTACGCCGCCAACGACGTGACCTACCGCGTCGGCGTGAAGCTGAACGAGTTCCTGCTCCCCAACACCAAGCTGGCCGTGTACTACGCCGGTTACCAGGGCAAGAACCGCATCTACACCCCCTACGTCGCGGGCGCTCTGGACAGCTCGGGCAACGCTACGGCCGGCACGGCGGGCAGCTTCAGCGACAGCAACCACGGCCGCACCATCAGCCAGGACCTCGTGTACGTTGAAGCCAACTACTACGACCTGAGCTTCGGTTACGGCTACGGCAACCTGCGCATGCGCGACGCGAACAACACCGTCGTGCCCGGCGCCGCCGATGCCAAGGGTTCCGTCTTCAAGATCAGCTACAAGGTCAACTTCTAAACCCCACTCTGAATCCCCAGGGATTCGCAGGAGAGGCCCCCGCCACGTGCGGGGGTTTTTCCTGTTGTGCGGCGCCCTGTGCAGCCCGGCGGGTTTCGCGGTGAGCAGACGTGCGGGTAGACTGCGGGTATGCTTGCTGTTTTTGGTCACCTGAACCCCGATACCGATGCCATCACGGCCGCGCTGGTGTACGCGCGCCTGCTGACCCGTCAGGGCGTGGACGCGCAGGCGTTCCGTCTGGGGGAACTGAATTTCGAGACGGCGTTTGTGCTGCGTGAAGCGGGCGTGGACGCCCCGGCGCTGCTGCCGGAACTGCCGGCGGGCGCAGCGGTGGCGCTGGTGGATCACAACGAGAGTGCGCAGTCCGCGCCGAACCTCGCGGAGCTGAACGTGACGCGCGTGGTGGACCACCACAAACTGGGTGACCTGAGTACCGCGCAGCCCGCTTACCTGCGCTTTGAGCCGGTGGGCTGCACCGGGACGATCCTGCTGAAACTGCACCGCGAGGCGGGCCTGAGCGTGGAGCCGCTGGACGCCCGGCTGATGCTGAGCGCCGTCCTGAGTGACACGCTGCACTTCCGCAGCCCGACGACCACGCAGGAGGACCGTGACGCGGTGGCGTTCCTGGCGCCGGTCGCGGGCATCGAGGACGTGGAGGCCTACGCGCTGGCCATGTTCGCCGCCAAGAGCGACCTGGGCGACACGCCGGCCGAGGCGCTGCTGCGCATGGATTACAAGGTGTTCCCGTTCGGGGACGTGGCGGCGCCGCAGGCGTGGGGGATCGGCGTGATCGAGACGACGAACCCGGCGTACGTGTTCGGCCGGCAGGCGGAACTGCTCGCGGCGATGGATCAGGTCAAGGCGGAGGACGGTCTGGCGGGCGTGCTGCTCAGCGTGGTGGACATCCTGAACGAGACGAACCGCACCCTGGTCCTGAGTGCCACCGAAGGGAAGGTGCTGAGCGAGGCGTTCGGCGTCACGGTGGACGGGCCGGTCGCGGACCTGGGCCGCCGGATCAGCCGCAAGAAGCAGATCGTGCCGACCCTCGAAGGGTACTTCGCGCCCCAGGGCTGAGGCGGCCGGGCAGCGGGTGGGGAGGAGGCCGGGCGACGCCCGCCTGGACTCCTCCCCACTGCCATGGCCGGGGGCGCGCGGCCTATGCTGGGCGGATGAGTGCAGGACGTGACGGCAGTGCGGACGTGAGGGCGCAGGCGTGGCAGGCGGAGCTGGACTGGCTGTTCGCGCGGCAACGGTTCGGGGTGCATCCGGGGCTGGGACGGGTGCAGGCGCTGCTGGCGCGGCTGGGTGACCCGCAGCGGTCGTTCCGGACGGTGCTGGTGGGCGGCACGAACGGCAAGGGGTCCACGGCCGCCACGCTGGCCGCCATGCTGCGCGCGGGGGATGTGCGGGCCGGCCTGTTCACCAGTCCGCACCTGACGCAGTTCACCGAGCGGTTCATGGTGGACGGCCAGGAACTGCCCGAGGAGGTGGCTGCGGCGGCCCTGGCCCGCGTGCGCCCGCAGGCGGAGGCGGTCGAGGCGTCGTTCTTCGAGATCGTGACGGCGCTGGGCGCGCTGCTGTTCGCCGAGGCGGGCGTGCAGGTGGCGGTCATGGAGGTGGGCCTGGGGGGCCGCCTGGACGCCACGAACGCGCTGGACCCGGTGCTGAGCGTCGTGACGAACGTGGGCCTGGACCACACGGAATTCCTGGGCAGCACCCCGCAGGCCATCGCGACCGAGAAGGCCGGGATTCTGCGGGCCGGGCGTCCGGCCGTGGTGGGGGTGGGCGCTGACGTGGAGCCGATCTTCGCCGCGACCGGCGCGGACCTGTGGCGGCTGGACGACCACCTGCTCGGCACCCGTCTGCTGGGCTGGGAGGGGGGGCAGGTGACGCTGCGCGGCCCCGACGGGCCCGTGACCCTGCACACGCCGCTGCTGGGGCCTCACGGGGCGCGTAACGCGGCGCTGGCGGCCCTGGCGGCGCTGAGGCTGGACCTGCCCGCCGGGGCCGTGACGCGCGGGGCGGCTGCCGCGCAGTGGCCGGGCCGGCTGGAGGTGCTGTCCTGGCAGGGTGGGCGGGTGCTGCTGGACGGCGCGCACAACCCGGACGGCGCGCGGGCGCTGGCCGACGCCCTGCGGGAACTGGGTGTCGGCCCGCTGCCGCTGGTGTTCGGGGCGGCCGGCGACAAGGACATCAGCGGGGTGGTGGCGGCGCTGCGCTCCTGCGCGTCCGAGGTGATCCTGACCCGCGCGGCCCTGAGTCCACGGGCGGCCGATCCGCAGGCACTGGCCTCGCTGTTCGCAGGGTTGCCGGTGACGGTCACGGACTCCCCGGCGGCGGCGCTGGCGGTTCTAGCCGCCCGTCAAGCGCCGCTGGCGCTGGTGTGCGGCAGCCTCTACCTGCTGGGCGAGGTGCGGCCCCTGCTGCTGGGCGAAGCCGCCGGGGGCCGTGAACGCTGGCAGTAAGAGGCGGCCTCCGCCAGATGGCCTACGGTGCGCCGGGCAGCGCTACCCTGATGGTCATGACCACGCCTGACCAGACGGCCCCCGAAGCGTCCCCGACCACGCCGGTTCACCCGACCATGCAGGCCCTCGGCCGCCGCCTGGGGCAGGTCAGTGACCTGAACGCCGCCGCCAGCCTGCTGTCCTGGGAGCAGGAGACCTTCATGCCCGAGGAGGCCGCCCCGGTGCGCGGGCAGCAACTGGCCACGCTGGCCGGCCTGTCGCACGAACTGTTCACCGCTCCCGATACGGGCGAACTGCTGACGGCCGCGCAGCCGCAGACCCCCACCGATGAGGCGGTCGTGCGCGTCGCCCGCCGCGACCACGCCAGGGCCACGCGTCTCCCCACCGATTTCGTGGAGGACCGCACCCGCGCGCAGAACGAGGCGCACCACGCCTGGATCGAGGCCCGCCGCCACAGCGACTTCTCGGCGTTCGCGCCGCACCTGGAACGCATGATGGATCTGGCGCGCCGTCAGGCGGACCTGATGGGCTTTGGCGAGCACCCCTACGACGCCCTGATCGACGATTACGAGCCGGGCATGCGTGCCTCGCAGGTGCAGGCGGTGTTCGCGGACCTGCGCGACCGCACGCTGCCGCTGCTGGAACGCATCCGCGCCGCCGGGGACGCGGCCGACTACAGCGTCCTGACCCGCCCGTTCCCCCCGCAGGCGCAGAAGGACTTCGCGTGGCGCGTGGCGGGCGAGGCGTTCGGGTTGCAGGGCAGTTTCGCGCGGCAGGACGAGAGTGCGCATCCGTTCCAGTCGAACTTCAGCCGCAGCGATATCCGCATCACGACCCGCGTGGAGCCGTACTGGCCCGCCTGCCTGTTCGGTACCTGGCACGAGACCGGGCACGCCATGTACGAACGGGGCGTGCATGAACGCTGGGCGCGCACGCCGGTGTCGGCCGGGGCGAGTCTGGGCGTGCACGAGAGCCAGTCGCGGATGTTCGAGAACCTGCTGGCCCGCAGCCTGCCGTTCTGGGAGCGGTACTTCCCGCAGCTTCAGCAGGCCGCGCCTGCCGTCACCGAAGGGCTTGATGCCGGGGCGCTGTACCGCGCCGTGAACCGCGTGAATCCCAGCCTGATCCGCGTGGAGGCCGACGAGGTCACGTACAACTTCCACGTGATGCTGCGCTTCGAGCTGGAACTCGCGCTGCTGGAGGGCAGCCTCGCGGTGCGGGACCTGCCGGACGCCTGGAACGCGAAGATGCAGGCGTACCTGGGCCTGACCCCGCCCGATGATGCGCGCGGCGTGTTGCAGGACATTCACTGGTCGGCCGGGCTGATCGGGTACTTCCCGACCTACACGCTGGGGAACCTGCTGAGCGTGCAACTGCTGGAGGCCGCGCAGCGCGACCCTGCCGTGGCGCAGGGCGTGGGCGCCGCCGAGTACGGCCCGCTGCGCGCGTGGCTGGTCGAGCATGTCCACCAGCACGGCCGCAGCCTGACCCCGGCCGAACTGACCGTGCAGGCCACCGGGCAGGCCCTGACCGCCGACCCGTACGTGGCGTACCTGCACCGCAAGTACGGCGGGATCTACCGCCTGGACTGACGGCAACGTGAAAGGCCCCCGGTGACGTTCACGCCGGGGGCCTCTGTGGTGTGCTGGGAGGGGTGCAGGTCAGCTGGCCTGTCGCCGCTCGGCGCGGGTGATCAGGTACGCGCGGGCCGAGTTCAGCCACTTCTGGGCGAGGTCGCTGTGCGGGTGGCCGCGCTCCCGCATGGCCCGCACGCCCAGCTGTAACTGCCGTTCCATGCGCCGCACGGCGACCAGTCCGCCCTCGTTTTCCAGTTCGATGAAGGTGTTCAGGAGGGTGGTGGGGTGGGCGTGACCCAGGCGGATGCTTTCGGTGATGGTGTCCAGTGAGCGCATGGGGGGGCACTCCTTCCCGCCCGGTGGGCGGCGAGGTCGGTGGGGCCGTGAGGGTCCAGAGCGGGCGCTGGGAGCGGTCCAGACGGTGATTATGCTGACCAAGAATCTCTGTGCTGATTACGATCTGTGCAGATTCTAGCAGGTCGGTATCGGGATGGGCAAGAAGTCGCGCGGCGTATTCTGTATTGACCGTACCGATGCCCGGTGTTACACTCCAACCAAGGCTGCCCCATTCTGCCCACAGGCAAACAAGGCCTGAACCAGAGGAAGACGCCCCAGGCGGCACGCGTTGCCCCGCTGGACCACATCCAGCACGCAGCGTGAGGCCACGCCGCAGCCAAGGAGGTGAACAATGAAACTGCACGAAAGACTCCGCGAACTGCGCAGCGAACGCGGGCTGCGGCTCAAGGACGTCGCCGAGACGGCCGGGATCAGCGTCCCGTACCTCAGCGACCTCGAACGCGGCCGCACCAACCCCAGCCTGGAAACCCTCCAGACCCTGGCCGGCGCGTACGCCATCACCGTTCACGACCTGCTCGAAGGGGTCGAGTTCTACGGTCCGTCCACCGAGGGCTCCCTGCCCAAGGGCCTGGCCGACCTCGTCGCCGATCCCACGCTGGGACCGCAGATCACGCCCGACTGGGTTCGCACCCTGTCCCGCATCGAACTGCGCGGCAAACGCCCCCGCGACAAGCAGGACTGGTACGAGATCTACCTGCACCTCAAACGCATCCTGAACTGACGTTCAGTGCCAACGCGCAATGCAGCCAGCACCGACCCGCCAACGCGCAGGTCGGTGCTGCGCTGTTGCGCGGGCTGTTTCAGTGTGGGAAGGCCATGGGGCGTTCAGACGGAGTCCAGGCTGAATGGTTCTGCACCCACTCAACCGCAGTCGGCATCAGGCGGCGCCCGGCAGGTCCAGGGTCTCGGTCGCCTGCCCGCGTGCCAGCAGCAGCGTCCCGGCTCCCCAGGCGCCGCCCACCAGGGCCAGCGCGAAGGCCAGGGGCGGCACGCTCAGGCTGGCGGCCACGGCGCACAGGCCCAGCATGCCGCCCACCGCGTCCGGGACCGGCAGCCGCGCCCGCAGCGCCACGGCGCGTCCCACGTCGTACGCGCTGACGCTCAGGCCCAGCGCCAGCAGGACGGCTGTCAGGGCCAGGGCGATCAGGGCCGGACCCAGCAGGCCCGCCAGGGCCAGCCCACCGGCCGGGCCGAGCAGGACCGCGAGCGCCAGGATGCCCAGCGCCAGCGTCCGGACCGGGGCGTGGCGCTGCCGCCGCGCCAGCACCGGCGCGAGCCCCGACACGAACAGCAGTAGCAGCGCCCCGCCGGTCAGCGTGACGAAGACCTGCGGCCACGCGGCGCTGCCCAGCCACCCCAGCACCGGCCGGAACGCCGAGGCGGTCACGGCCGCCAGCCCGCGCGGAGCCTCGGTCGCCAGCGCCTCGCGGTCCCCCGGCGCGTGACCCAGCAGCGCGTTGACCCGGCCGGCCACCTGCGCGTCCGGCGCGCGGTACACGTCGCCCAGCAGGGTGATGACCTCGCCGCGCACGTCCGCGCCGCTGTTCAGGTGAACGTTCCCGCCCACCGTGATCACGTTGCCGTTCACGCGGCCGCTCACCTGCACGTCCTGCCCGAAGGTGACGCCGCTGCCGGCCAGACCGTACAGCGCCGGGAGGGTCAGGGCGGCGCTCAGGGCGAACGCCCCGGCCCCCAGCCGCTGCATGACCGGCGTGGGCCGGGCGCTGACCAGGGCGCTCGTGAGCAGCAGCAGCGCCAGCCCCACGCCCGCGACCGGCGACACCTGCGCCAGCAGCGTCTGAATCACCAGCGCGCCCGCCGCGAGGTTCGGCCAGACGGTCACGACCCCCAGCAGCGTCAGGGATAGCAGCAGCGACACCACCAGAATCAGGGGGGCCGGGTTGTGACGGGTCGGGGCACCCAACGCGTTCAGCGGCGGGAACGGGACAACCGCAGGACGGAGATCGGGGGAACGGACCTCGGGGGAGAGGGCGGCGGAAGGGGCCGCTCCGATCTCCGGCACGCTGGCGGCCCCCGCCTCCGCCGCGACGCGCGCCGCCACCCAGGACGCCACGCCCACCGGCGGCAGCGGCCCCGGCTGAAGCTGCGCGTTCCAGTTCACCCGCTCGGCCACCGCCCCGGCGCCACTGGCCGCCGGGGGTAACGACGCCCCCAGCGCGACGTGCAGCCGCACGTCCCGCACGACCTGCGCAGCGACGCTGCGGGGCGCAGGTACCGGATTCAGCTGCGTGGCCAGACGGATGTCGGCCGCCACCGCCGCTGCCACCGACGACGGCAGCGCGGGCGGCGACCCGAGACAGGCCGCCAGCCGCACCTCACGCGCCACGCCCGCCGCGACGCTGCGGGGCAGGGGAGGGGAGGCCGCCAGGGCGGCCGCGCAGGCCGTGAGCCGCCGCCGCTGCCGCTGCACCTGCGCGCCGTCCTGCTCTTCCAGGGTGCGCAGGGTGGCCCGCTGCGCCTCGCTGAGCGCGCCGTCGGCTTCCAGGTGAAGCAGGTCCAGCCACGCGGGCGCGGCCGACCTGACTTCCGGGTTGTGACGTTCTGCGCCCATACGCTTCCTCTACGTTGAACAGACCAACCGGGTTCCCGGCCCGCGCTTCACCCCCCCGCTGGCCCCCATCACTCCAGCGCAGCGGTCCCGGCCTCCGCGGACGGCGCGCTGTAATCGCCGCTCTTGCCGCCCGACTTGGCCAGCAGCCGCACGTCGGTGATCTCGATAGCCTTGCTGGCCGCTTTGAGCATGTCGTACACGTTCAGGGCCGCGATCGTCACGGCCGTCAGCGCCTCCATCTCCACCCCGGTCGGCGCGGTTGTCCGCACGGTCGCCAGCACCCGCACGCCCGCCGGTTCCAGCGTCACCTGCACGTCCGCGCCCGTCACGGGAACCGGGTGGCACAGCGTCACGAGGTCCGCCGTGCGTTTGCTGCCCGCCAGCCCGGCGAGGCGCGCCACGATCAGCGGATCACCCTTCGGGTTCGTGCCGGCTTCCAGCGCCGCGCGGGCCGCTGCAGGCAGCCGCACCCACGCCTCGGCGGTCGCTGCGCGGGCCGTGGCGACCTTTCCGGTCACGTCCACCATGCGCGGCAGGCCGTCCCGGAAGTGCGTCAGTTCCGGTGTGGGTTCCGGCCGGGTCTCGCGGCTCACGTCACTCCTCCGGCAGTTTCAGGTCGGCCAGCGCCGCGAAGGGGTTCTGCCGGGCGTGCAACGAGCCTTCCGGCGTGCCCAGCTGATCGTCGATCTCCTCGACCGGCACCTGCGCCATGTGCTCGCACGGCCCGTCGTTCAGGTCATGCCCGCACACCTGACACAGTCCACGGCACTCCTCGTCATGCAGGACGCTCAGCGGCGCGCTCAGCAGCGTCGTCTCCGCCAGGTACGCACTGAGGTCCAGGTTCGGATCACCGAACACCAGCACCTCCTCGCCCGTCTCGGCCTCCTCCAGGTACGGCGCGTCGGCCGACGGGTCGTAGCGCATCAGGGTGCCCAGCGAGATCTCCAGCGGCACATGCACTTCCCGCAGGCAACGGGCGCACTCCATGACCAGCACCGGTTCGAAGGTGCCCTGCAGGTACATCTCGTTGCTGCCCAGCGCGTTGACATCCACCTCGAACGGCGCGGGTTCCGCGAACCGCAACGTGTGCAGCGTGCGCCCCTGCTCGTACTGGAGGTGATCAAGGCTGCCTTCGGCGTGCGCGTCCTCGGTCGAGGAGCGCAGCAGGGAACCCAGGTGAATACGAGGTGAATCCGTCATGCCCCCATGATAAGGCCCCGTCCCTGACACAACCCTGCCGCCACACCCAAACGCCCACTCCCCGCGCGGCGCTCAGGCGAGTTCGACCACGCTCGCGTCACTGATGGTCAACTTGTGCGTGCGCGGCACCGTCCGGCCCCCCCGCACCTGCGCCCGCACGCCGATCAGGCAGTCCTGCAGCCGGGTACTCAGGTGCTCGATCCGCGCCTCGGCGTCGATCACGCTGTGCTCCACTTCGGCGCCCCGCACCACGCTGCCCTGCCCGATGCTGGTGAACGGTCCGATGTACGCGTCCTCGATCACCACGCCCTCGCCCAGCATCACCGGCCCCACGATCTTGCTGCGCGTCACCCGCGCCGACGCCGGAATCACCACCCGGCCCGTGATCCGCGAATCCTCCACCGTGCCCCGCACGTCCAGCACTACCCGCTCCAGCAGCAGGCGATTGGCGTCCAGCAGGTCGGCTGGGCGACCCGTGTCCTTCCACCACCCCATCACCGGCTGCCCCAGCACCGCCGCGCCCGCCTCGATCAGACGCTGGATGCCGTCCGTGATCTCGTACTCACCCCGCGCGGAAGGCGGCATGCCGTCCAGCACCGAGAAGATCTGCGGCGTGAAACAGTACAGGCCCGCCACCGCCAGGTTGCTCGGCGGCACCTTGGGTTTCTCCACCAGCCGCGTGATGCGCGTCCCGTCCATCTGCGCCACCCCGAACGCCGTGGGATCCTCGACCTCCACCAGCGCAATCAGCGCCGCCGGACGTTCGGCAGCGAAACGTTCCACGAACGGTTTCGCCCCGAACTCGAACAGGTTGTCGCCCAGGTACACGCAGAAATCGTCCTGACCCACCCAGTCGCGCGCCACGAGCACCGCGTGCCCCAGCCCCAGCTGCTCATGCTGATCGATCAGCGTCACCTGCACGCCCTCCACGCCCCCGACTGCATGCTGAATCTCGACCCGCGTGATCTCCGAAACGACCACCCCGATCTCGGTGATGCCGGCCGCCTGCAAGGTCTCGATGGCATGCACTATGATGGGTTGGCCTGCAACCCTCAACACCGGCTTGGGCCGCGTGTACGTGAGAGGACGCAGGCGGGTGCCTAGGCCAGCAGCAGGAATAATGGCTTTCACTGCTACAGGTTAAACGATAAAAAAGGTAACAGCAATAGAAGTTAATAAAATTATTTTAGGAAAATAATATTCATCTCGTTGTAATTTGAAATAGAGGGCGTATAAATTCCATTTTCAAAGAGGTGTTCGCTGCATGTGTAAATCTAGTGATATAATGAGAAGGCAGTTTAAAATACAATTACTTCAATCTATAAGCCCTCTTGTAAGATAATCCCAATCAGCCCGTGTTAATATACTCGAGACAGAAAGGTAAAAATGATAAACAAACGCGACCGAGATATAGATGTCAGCTCATTAGTTTTTTCAATGAAACGCAACATGGCAGTAATTTCTTTGACCAGCTTGGCATTAGGGTTGACTGCTTACATTGCATCTAAAAACATGACCCCGTCTTATGAGTCTAGCGCTGTTCTCTTGGCATCTGGAAGTCAGTCTATATCTAGCAATATAAATTTAGGAGATGCGGTGATAACTTCGCAGCCTCTGCCGGAAGGTGCCTTGCAGCAAGCAATACGCAGCACGGTGATTATTAATCCACTGGTGGAATCTATTTCATCTTTAGATGAAATACCTCTAGATGAAAGAGAGTATATAAGCCAGAAGCTAAAAAGAGAACTGAGTAGTCAAGATTTTAAGTCAATCACATTAGAGTCCAGGGCAGATCGCATAAATGGAAACGGCGGTATATATATCATTCGAGCTCGGGCTCGAACCGCTGAAGCATCTGCATTAATTGCAAATGCTACTAGTAATGCTTTAATTGAATGGGATAAAGGAAGGGCTCTAGAAAATATACGCCGTGCAAGCGTAGGCTACCGCGCTCAGCTTCTTCAATTAGAAGAGCAGCTTGATCGGCTTGGCGTTAGTAGCGGTCCGGATTATCAAACCCTTGCATCCAGAAGGACTGCATTGCAGGAGAATTTAATTAAATCAGAGATATTAGCCAGCTCCACAAATGGTATTTTGAGTGAATTATCTAGAGCCCAGATACCAACAAATCCGAAATCTCCTAAGCCAATTTTATATAGCTTGATTGTAATTGTGCTTACGCTAATGCTAGGAGTGCTGGTTTCCTTCATGCTGTCGATTTTCGACAGAACGATAAGGAGCGAGGATGATTTACTTGAGATAAATCTTCCAACCTTGGCCACGGTCCCTAGGATTAGGCGGAGGGACATCGTTTTCTCTGGCATAGTACGCGCAGGTAGACAAGCAGGTCTCTATGAGGCTATGGGTTTCTTAAGAGTCAACGCTCTTAATATACTAAAAAATTCAGAAAAGCCAATAATAATGATTACTAGCACTGCCCCCGGAGAGGGAAAAAGTAGTGTAACGGCTACGTTGGCTGATAGTTTTGCTGCCAGCGGTAAAAGAGTATTAATTGTAGATGCGGATCTAAGGCGAGGTACTCAAAATGAAGTTTGGAAAAAATATGGCGAATCAGATAATTGGGTGCAAATAGTTGGCGAAGGTGGTGCTCGTAATACCATAGATGCTCTCAGCGATCCTAATAATGTTGTGGCATTAAAGGTAGAAGAATATGTAGATGTGCTGCCTTCCGGTACGGGCTTACACGACAGTTTGTCTTTATTGAACAAGACCGCAATTGGTGACGCAGTTCGCCTTTGGAAGGCTAACTATGATATAGTGCTTATTGATAGCGCCCCTCTTTTATCTTTAGCAGATGGTCTTTTGATAGGTCAGCACGTCGATGGAATTATAGTTGTGGTTGAGTATGGTCGTACGGATTTGAGATCACTTAAAAGCACCTTGCGTAGATCCGAGAGGTCAAATTTAAATGTTATTGGAGCAGTAATCAATAAGGCTAATATGTCGGAAGAGGGATCTTATAGCTATTCCTATAAGCAATAAATATGTCAAGTTTTGTAAATTTAGCTAAAAAAATATCATTTGCCGAAAAATTTATCATCCTTCTTCCTCTGATATACATCATATCACCCCTCTCTCTTCTGGGTATAAGGAATTTGTCCGCCTTAAATCAAGAACTTACTGTAGTTATATTTTTTTATGTCGTTTCTCAGCTGTTTGCATCACTAATGACCGATAATAGCCTATATGCTTTGTTAGGCGGATCTATTAAAACCTTATTAATCCTGGGTCTCATAGGACTAGGGTCTACTATGGATATTAGAAAAATATCAATATGCATGGCTGCTGGGCTTTGTTTCGCTATTCTCTGCGCATTTATCTATAGTATTTTGATAGGTCAGAGTATTTTAGAGCAAAGATTGATACATCCTTATATGACATCAACTACCTTGGGAATTGCTAGTGCAATCATTGTAATGCTAGCATTTTTCGCAGAGCTACCTCGTTTAAGTAGCGGGATACAATTGCTTTCTCGCTTGATCCTATTTTCTACGGGATTTGTTGGAATTATTGCATCAGGTAGTCGGGGTGCTATAGTTTGTCTTGTGTCTGGAATTGTGGCGGTTTTGCTGATTAAAACTGATTGGAAAAGAATAGCCTATGTTTCTTTATTTGCACTCATTTTTATTTATACATTATATAGGAGTAGCTTAATAAATTTTGAAGTATTTGGAAGGCTTTTATCCCTATCTGGTTCTGGACGTGAAATCATATGGGACACCACGAGACAGGTCATTATTGAAAACCCCCTTTTTGGTATTGGAACATACCAGCTGGGCAAATATTTAGAATCGCAGTCCGAGTGCGTTTTGTGGGTGCAGAAATGTCCCGAATGGGTATCTAATATTATTATAGATACCGGTAAGCCTTGGATTATTGCTCATAATGCATCTTTACAACAAATATCGGAGACGGGAATTATCGGTTTTATCGGATTAGCTTTGATTTTGGGGGTAGTTGCATCTTCAGCTGTAAAATCCAGAAATTACATGGTGATATCGATAATATTTGGATTCTTTGGCGCGAGTAGTATTGATAACTTACTAGTAGTACCTAGCCCGTTTTTTGGTGAGATATTTTGGTTATTTTCTGGATGGTCTATCGCTAACAGACAGGCAATTACCTCTATGGATATTGAAAAAAAGCCTAATCAGGAATTATTATCATTCAACTATCTTAGTAGAATAATTTTTTATATAATGCGTACATTGACCGCATTTTCATTGGGTCTGTTGATAGTCCTTTCTTTCTTGGCACCCGTAATTTTAAAATACCTTTTTTTTATAGAAGATAAATATCAAGATATAGCTTTTTATAATATAGATATAAACCGTAAATTTGGTCACCCAAATCGGTACCTCACAAGCGTGGATTTTTCTGGATCTCCCGGTGAATATAAAATATTGACTTTTGGATGTGTAGACCAGTGCCTAATAATTAGCGATAGAAATATCTTAATATCTCAAAATTCTAATCGTTCTGGCCTGATAAGCATTGATGGCGTATCAGATATTAATTTTAATGAATTTAAAATTAGGATATATAGGATAGATAACTCAAATCAAAATCCTGCCCCTGTAGGCGTGTATAGTTACTCCTTAATTGGAAATAAAGCGCCATTAGAATAAATGCAATGATTAAGGCTCTCATTTGTATCAAAGGTGACCATGCCATGATTTGCGGAATGAAAAAGATCCTACTAGCCACTTTATCGGTGTTTAGCTGTTGCGGAGTTTTTTACATGTTTTATAAAGTGCCCGAACCAAAAATTAAAATGCTGGAAAAAACATGTTCGGAGAACGGTAATTTCAAAATTGGGGGTATGCTGGATGACGGCGGTGTAATTTTAGATGACCGGGGCTTTTTAATGAACGGAAACGGTTGGATCTATAGTTATCTATGCAAACCAGGATTTATTACTATGAACGTAACTGGAATATCTAGTGATGGAGTAAGTCCAGAAATAAATATAAATTTAAATGGACAAAAATTTCGTAGTTTTAAGATATATGGCAATAAAAACATAAAATTTGAAGTCCCAAGCAGAGGACTTTTAACTTTAGGGTATTACAACGACATATTTAAAGTCGATCTAAGAATGGCAACTTTTAGAAACTTTCGAATAGTTAGAACGTGTAGTTCTGATTATAAAATAGAGACCCCCCTGGGTAGTCTGGCAAACTGGGATAGAGTGAATGACGCATGGACAGTAATTAAAAAAAGTCCGGCTGTTATACTGTTCCCGTGTGGGGAAGGTATGATGCAGCTCTCCGCTTATGGTCAGTCTGCTGCAAACATTTTTCCTAAAATCGAACTAAGACAAAACGATTCTTTGATAGGTGCTTTCCAGTTGGGTGAAAAGGAGACTCATATAAAAATTAGTGTTGATAAATCACCCATATATATTAGTCTAGTTAATCCATTTGCTAGACTATTAGATAATAGAGATATTAGAATAAATAGCATATACTTTGAAAGCAAAGTCCCATAAAAATTTATGAAAGCTCAAAATCTGCGATTCTGTGACTGACGGCCTGAACCTGGTATGTCAAGCCGGTAAGGGAAAAGGGCAAAAAGATCCTATGAGGGGGCTGGGCTGACCGCCTGACAGATTTTATGAGATGAAGTGAAAACTGACGTGCCAGCCGTTCTTAAGCGCTTCCAACGAGGACGGCTGGCCACGTTTTCTGGGCTTCGGTGGCTCGGGGTCCGGGCCGCCCCGCAATCTCAGGGTTCTGAAGAACCTCTGACCTCGACTCAGCGCGTAGCTCATCGCTTTATGCCCGATTTTCAGGTAGCTCAGTCCGCGCTGCCAGTGGGGATCGACGACGCGTCGATCCCCACGCTCCACCACGTCCAGCCCCTCGGAGACCAGCAGCAACGTCGCCACCGAGATCACCATGACCAGCCGTTCCAGGCTGTTCGCATCCCGCAGTTTGGACGCTTCCAGCTCGAACAGGCCGCTCTTCTCGTCCAGGAACCCTTCCTCGATCTGAAAACGCTCGCCGTACTCGCCGAAGGTGTCCACGCTGGTGGGCTCGTTGCTCACCACCTGCCATTGCTCCGGGTCGTCTGATGGACGACCCAGAACGACGTGCACCGGCCCGAATTGCCGTCCGGTCAGACGCACATGGTGGAAGCAGGCCGTTTCCCTCGGTTGGAGCTTCACGTCGCTGATCTTGCAGAGGCGCTGCCCGTCTGGCGTGCTGAGGATCAGGGTGGATTTGATACGGATGCGGTAGGTCCAATCGCAGTGCTGGAGCCATGCCATCAGGTCGGTGTCGCAGAAACCCCGGTCCGCCAGCAGGCGGACCTGACGAATGCCCACGAAGTCCAGGAGGCCTTTGGCTTCTGCGAGCACAGGGAGCAATTCGTCCGTATCGACTTGGGCACTGGAATGCTCTATGACCCGGGACACCAGTGGAACGGCCCGCCCACGGAAGAGAACGGAGACCCGGATGAGGCAGAATTTCTCGAACAGGACGCTGGTATCCAGAGCGAGGACCAGGGTGTCCTGGCCCCACTCGCGGAGTGCGCGAGTGATGACCTCGCCGTAGAGCAGGCTCGCGTGAAGGTGCTTATTACGCAACCAGCGCCGAAAGCGGCGTTCGCTGCTCCGCACGGGAGTGGACGTGAGGGAGCCAGAAGGAGGATGTGCTGCGCCTAGAGAGCAGCATTCCCGTGACCATCCAGGCGAGGGTATGGACGTTGCGGACGTCATTCCACAGGGCACCCTGGAGATGAGGGAGGATGGCTTGGTAGAGTCGTGAGGCATCCCCGGTGGCATTTTCGGTCTTCACAAACAGAAAGTGTCCCCTATCGGGGACGCTTTCTCATAATTTCTGTCAGGCGGTCAGGGGGGCTGGGATGGGGCCGCCCACGTGACTGTCCTGCAAGGTTCGGTACAACGTCTGTGATTAGCGGTCGCTCGGGTGCCCGGCTTCCGGCCGGGCACTCGAAAGCGCGCTTGTATCTTGGATGCGGGACTGAGACTCGGTAGAGCGCAAATCGCGCTTGGTCAGCAAGACCGTTGATTAGCATTGATCGCCGAGTCGCCGCCCATTCCGACTGAGAGGCCGAACAATTGCTTGAACCCTGGAGTTCGCATGAGCAAGCCTGGCGCGGGCCGGAATGCTGTCCCACACACTGATGGATGTGGTGCAGTATGTCAGGTGAGACGTTCGTAGGCATCGATGTCTCGAAAGCCCGGCTGGATGTCGCGATCTTGCCAAGCGGTGAGATCTTCGCCGTGGACAACACGGCGTCTGGACTCACCGAACTCTTGATTCGCCTGTCTGAGGCTCAGCCGCACTTGGTCGTCCTGGAATCGACCGGTGGCCTGGAACGGGCCGCAGTGCTGGCTCTGTATGAAGCGGGCTGGCCGGCAACGGTGTTGAATCCACGCCGGGTGCGTCATTTCTCGCGTGCACTGGGCCAACGTGCGAAGACTGACCGGATCGACGCGATGGTCCTGGCCAGGTTTGCGCAGACGATGCAACCGGAAGCGCAGGTGCACTCGAATGCGTTGCAGCGGTCGCTGGAGGCGATCCTGACGCGCCGACGTCAGGTGGTCGAGCTGCTCAACATGGAGCGCAACAGGCTCAATAGCAGCCAGGATGCCTACGTCCAGCAGGACCTTCGTGAGGTCATCCACTACCTCGAGGAGCGTCGTGAGCAGCTCGATCAAGCTCTCCGGGATGCGATTCAGCAGAATCCGAAGTTCCAAGCGACCTATGACGTGTTGACGTCAACTCCGGGTGTCGGCCCGGTGATGGCGTGGACGTTGCTGGCCCAACTCCCTGAGTTGGGCCAGCTCTCCAGGCAGAAGATTGCCAATCTGGTCGGGGTTGCGCCACTCAATCGGGATAGTGGGACCGTGCGTGGTCACCGCAGTATCTGGGGGGGCCGTGCGTCGGTACGTCAGGTGCTGTACATGTCAGCGGTGTCAGGAGTCCGGTGGAATCCCACGCTGAAAGCGGTGTATCAGCATCTGATCGGGAATGGCAAACCGACGAAGGTCGCGCTGGTGGCCTGCATGCGCAAACTGCTGGTCTATCTGAACGCCATGGTGCGGGATCAGGCTCCCTGGCAGGTGCAATCGGTCGCCTGAATGCCGGACCTGCGGCTAGTCTCCCCTTCAACCACGGGCCGCCCCCCGGCCTTGACCGCTTGACAGGAGACACAATTGCTAATCACAGACTCACAGACCTACCCGGTCAGCCGTTTGCTGTCATCAAAGATTTCAATCAACTGCTATTAATGATAGGCTTCGGTATTTAAAAACTGCCGTAATTACCATTGAGTGGGTGATGGTCTCTTGTAAGCTAAATAGACCTGGGTTGCCTATTGCCGGCATTAGAAAGGACATAGCCGATATTAGGGCGGCCGAATTACTTAATTTCGAAGTCGTATCACAAAGATGTATTATAGATAGAATTGTAACTACGTAAAGTATGATTGGTATCACCCCTAATATACCAAATTTATGAAATAAAGCAATGTAAGATAACTCAAAGCCGTAGTCTTGACCCTCCGCGCGCGAATAATTTAGAATTGTTGCACCAGAGCCATTTCCGAACAGCTTTATGTCATCTATGATATATCTTAGCTGCTCGTAACGAGCTACGTTTGATATGTCTTCTTCTGAAAAAAAGTTCTCACTTATAATATTGCTTGGAAAAGCAGACAAGTATACAGATAAACACGCTGAGGAGAATAGAATTGCGAGAATTGCTAGCTTCCAGCCGAATCTCGAGCTTCTTAAGTATGCCAGAAATGTTAATAAGGCAGAGAAAATAATGGCCAATTGCATACCCTTACTCATGCTAATTGAAAATATAACGTATAGTCCCAAAAATATGGTCAAAATTTGAACTACTCTTCTAAAATAATTTACGTCTTTTGATGTAAATATCTCCACTAAATAATACATGACAGGCACACACACTAGATATTGCGCGTATGTGAAAATTCTTCCCCAGCGTACGCCGCCATCCCCAACGAATGGTCCAAAAATAGTTTGAGATAAATTGCTCGTTACATCCCAACCTGCAAAGCTAGACAGCAGTTTTAAAAGTATAGTCGTGAGCATAACTATGATTCCAGAAAGGCGTAGGATGCTCACTATCTTCATATCGGTCTTGGCGAATATAAGCGGAATCAGAATAAGATAGCCAATTACACCTGCATTATTTTGAATAATAAAAAAAAGATTATTCCCATTAATAATCCCCATCATAACTGAATAGGCCCATAAAAAAACCATTGTAAGTGATATTACAATTGCTATTACTGCTGAGCTGGAGATTTTCCTCCAAGACCTAGCAAGGCCGACGGATGAAACTAAATAAAATGGCATCATTGCAATGAATAAAATATAATTATTATCAATTCCTCCAATTAACTGACTCGAGCCAAAGCCGAATGCGAGAATGAGTATGCATAAAAAACTTAAGCTATCGGATAAAATCTTATAGAATGACGGCCTTTCCATGGATTTCCTTTCGCGTATCCCCGAATGAAGCTTCTATGGTTTGTCTGCATAGCTCGGAGCTGAATAGAGTATTTAGAGAACTCATAATTAATTTCCCCAATTATTAAGAGATTGCGAATTTAAATCGAAATTAGAATCTGAGTATCTAATCAGATAAATATCATCTTCAACCTTATTGTTTAGATGTGTCTAAGCACGATTCGAAAAAGCTTTGCGATTGCCAGAGTGTAGTGTTCAGACTAACGTCTTGCGGCAATGATACAGATGCCTGCGATCTATTACCTTCTCGCACGTCTGGTTTGCGGCGACGAGCCAGTTCAAGTACGCTCTTGCGCTCGGTAGCGATGTGCAGCAGGGTGTGCGAGATCTCGTGGGCGTGCGTGATGGCCTGCGCGATCTGGGGCGCCAGTACGTCCACGTAGTCCTGGCTGGTATACACATCACTGAAGGCAACCGGATGAACGAACTCACGCGGTCGGAAACTGGTCCGGATGATCAGGTGGTCACGCGCGGCGCGGGCTGCTTCCTCGGCGACCAGTTTGGTCAGCGCGTAGTAGTTGACGACCGGGCCGAGCGTGTCGTCCTCGCGGTAACCACCGGTGTCGCCGCTGAACACGTAGTCGGTGCTGATGTGAATCAGTTTGGCGTTCACGGCGTTCGCGGCGGCGGCCATGGTGCGGGTGCCGACCACGTTGGCGTTCCAGCAGGCGTCGCGGTCCTTCTCGGCGCCGCCCACGTCGGTGTACGCGGCGGCGTGCACGATCAGATCGGGCTGCTCGCGGCGTGCCACGTCCAGCACCTGCGCGGCGTCCGTGATGTTCATTTCTGCCGACGTGGGGGCCACGATACCGGGCAGCAGGGCACGCAGTTCGGTGCCCAGGCGGCCGCCGCCGCCGGTCAGCAGGATCTTCATCCCATGTCCTCGGCCCACAGGTCGTCACCGAAGTGATTCCAGGGCAGGCGACCCTCGTTTGGGTCGCTGATGTCGAACTGGGCGTCCATGGTGTACAGCAACGTGGCACCCTGCTCGCCCGCCTGGTAGCCGTGCGCGACGCCGCTGGGAATGTACACCATCATGGGCTGCTCGCCGCTGAACACCAGTTTGCGTTTCACGCCCAGGGTGGGGCTCCCGGCGCGGCAGTCCACCAGCCAGATCATCAACTGACCCTGCAACACGCACCAGATCTCGTTCTGCTCCTGCTTGACGTGAATGTGAAACGCATTGATGCGTTTCGGTGCCGCCCACGACACGCTGATCTGCCGGGGTGTCAGTTGGCCCGGCAGGCCCTGCACGCCCTGCTCGTCCAGGCGGACGTACTCCATGAACGCGCCGTTCTCACTGCGGTTCTTCTTCAACGCGTGGAACCACACGCCTTCGATCTGCGGGGCGGCCGGGTAGGCCTCGAATTTCAGTTCCCGCGCGTACTCGGGCGCCAGCTTGATGGTGTGCTCCGCGGTCTGTTCAGGCATGGCGTTTCTCCTTGCTCAGTTTCAGCAGGTACTTCCCGTACCCGTTCTTGGCGAGTTTCTGCGCCTGCTCCAGCAGCATCTCCGTGCTGATCCAGCCGTTCCGCCACGCGATCTCCTCGGGCGAGGCGATCTTCAGGCCCTGGCGGTGCTCGATGGCCTGCACGAACAGGCTGGCTTCCAGCATGCTCTCGTGCGTGCCGGTATCCAGCCACGCAAAACCCCGGCGCATGAGTTGCACGTCCAGCAGCCCCTCATTCAGGTAGGTGCTGTTCACATCCGTGATCTCCAGCTCCCCGCGCGGCGACGGCTTGATGCTGCGGGCAATCTCGACCACGCGCTCATCGTAGAAGTACAGACCCGTGACCGCGAAGTCGGATTTCGGTTCGGTCGGCTTCTCCTCGATCGACAGGGCTTTCCCGCTGTCATCGAAGTCCACGACGCCGTACCGTTCCGGGTCGCTCACCTGGTACGCGAAGACGGTCGCGCCCTCGGCGCGACCGTTGGCCGCCTGCATCAGGTCCGACAGGTCGTTCCCGTAGAAGATGTTGTCGCCCAGCACCAGCGCACTAGGATTCCCGGCGATGAAGTCCTCACCGATCAGGAAGGCCTGCGCCAGTCCTTCCGGTTTCGGCTGCACCGCGTATTCCAGGCGAATGCCCCACTGCGACCCGTCCCCCAGCAGCTGTTTGAAGCGGGGGGTGTCCTCGGGCGTGCTGATGATCAGGATGTCCTGCATGCCGCCCAGCATCAGCGTGGTCAGCGGGTAGTAGATCATCGGCTTGTCGTAGATGGGCAGCAATTGCTTGCTGACCGCGATGGTCGCCGGGTACAGGCGCGTGCCGGACCCGCCCGCCAGGATGATGCCCCGACGGGACGTGGTGAACGCCGTCACTTCGCCTCGGTGCCCGCGAGACGCTCAGCGTACTGACGGTCGTAGTACTCACGGAACTCGCCACTGCGGATCGGCTCCCACCACCAGCGGTTGTCCACGTACCATTTCGCAGCTTCCGCGACCGCCTGTCTGGGGTCGTACTTCGGCTCCCAGCCCAGCGTGCGCAGCTTGTCCACATTCATGGAGTACCGGCGGTCATGGCCGGGGCGGTCCGTCACGTGCTTCACGAGGCTGTGATCCTTCCCGAGAGTCTCCAGCACGATGTCCACCATCTCCAGGTTCGTCATCTCGCGCCCGGTGCCGACGTTGTACACCTCGCCGATCTCGCCCCGGAGCAGCACCGCCTCGATGCCCGTGCAGTGATCGTAGACGTGCGCGTAATCGCGCATCTGGAGCCCGTCACCGTACACCGGCAGCGGCTCGCCCAGGATCGCGTTCGTGCTGAACAACGGCACGGCCTTCTCCGGGTACTGGTACGGCCCGACGTTGTTCGCGCCGCGCGTGATCGTCACCGGAATGCCGTACGTGATCGCGTACGCCTGCACCAGCTGATCGGCGGCCGCCTTACTGGCCGCGTACGGGCTGCGCGGGGCCAGTTCATCCGTCTCCACGCTCTGGTGGTTGTCCTTGATGTGGCCGTACACCTCGTCGGTGCTGATGTGATGCAGGCGGATTCCCAGTTCACGCGCTACTTCCAGCAGGACGTGCGTGCCGCGCACGTTCGTGTCCGTGAACACCAGCGGCCCCAGGATGCTCTGATCCACGTGTGTTTCGGCGGCGAAGTTCACGATCAGATCGATGCCCTCGTCCTGACAGGTGCGGCGCACCAGATCCTGATCCCCGATATCCCCCACCACCAACGAGACGTTCGCGCTGTCCCACAGGTCATGCAGGTTCTCCTGGCGGCCCGCGTACGTCAACTTGTCGTACACTGTTACTCGGCTTTCAGGGTGCTGTGCTAGCCAGTACCGCACGAAATTGCTACCTATGAAGCCGCAGCCACCAGTGATGAGGATATTTTGGAATTGAGTGTACGTCTCTCTGGGATGATTCATCTGGTGATTCCTATCGTGTACCTTCTTCTCGGATGTGTGATCATGTCGTCGTGAGTTTACTACGGATTTTTGAGTATTTGAAGAGCTAAGGCTTTATGGTTAAATAGCCTTGGCCTATATTATTGGTGCTTGGCGATGGGCGCGCTAATCAGGAGGAATCTTTCTAGTGCCTAGCCAAGCTGACAAAAAAATTACATCCAGTGTCGGCTTGCCACGATCGAGTAAGCAGATAACCAAAATATTTTTAGCGTACGGACTTCGCCTAGCGGGCCAAGGGCTTTCCTTCTTTCTATTTGCAAAGGCGTTAGGTGCGAACGATTTCGGGTATGTGATCGGAATGCTTGCAATCTTGGGGCCTTTATCGCCATTTGTCGATTTAGGCGCATATTCTATCATATCAAGGGATATTTCTTTGGGAAGAAACCCTGAGAAGGTCGTAGCCGAAAATATTAAGATGGTTTTTTTGCTTATGCCAGTCGGTATTTTGGTCGCACTTATCTTATTCTACCTAGCGTATGGGACTGAAAATTTGTGGATCGGCTTGTTTGTTGGAATTGGCTACCTGCTAACCAGTAGGTTATCTTTAGTAATGTCGTCAATCCAGACTACGACAGAATCAAGAGTCCCATTTCTTTTTTTGGAGTCAGTATCCGCTATTTCTATGACACTGTTAGGAATCTACGGAATCCTTAGAGGAATTAGATTAAATGAATGGGCGCTTCTGTATGCTCTGTCTGGGACGGTTTTTTCTTTAGTGTCTTTGATATACTTAAACAGAGAATTTAAAATTCTAGAAAAGAGTAATATCTCGCCCAGAAGATTAAAAGACGGTTTAGTCTTCAGCCTCGGCAGTGCCTTTCAGTATAGCTATCAAGATATGGATAAAATTATACTTGCTCGTACTTATGACCCGGCCGTAGTTGGAGCATATGGTATCTCGAGTAGAATTGCATCAGTTGCGCTGATACCGATCGGTGCGATATATTCTATTTTCTATCCTAGATTTATTCAGGCCGGCGAAAAATATAAAGAAACAACCTCATTGCTGAAACGCGTTCTGCTGATATCTAGTGTGTACAGTCTAATTATATCTATAGCGGTTTATTGTCTCTCATTGTTTGTGAATGATGTGTTGGGTAAAGGATATGAAGACTCTAGTACATACTTAAGATATTTATCTATACCAATAGTCCTGCAAGTGTATCAGATTCCGTTTGCTGATGCCATTACTGGAATGGGACGGCAAGACATCAGGACGGCTGTGCAAGGTTGCTCAGTGGTGGCTGCTATCCTGATTGGCGTGGTCCTTATACCCCTAAACTCAATAGGCGGGGTTCTGGTTTCCATAACCGCGCTTCATGCTCTTATATTGCTATTCTACTTAACGATTTACTTCAGACTTAGTCTGAATCTAAAAAGGAGAACTCAATGATTTCTGTCTGTATGGCCACTTATAACGGTTTCGAATACATACCCGCGCAGATTAATAGTATCCTGGGGCAGATAGATTCAGGAGACGAAATATTGATACAGGACGACTGTTCATCTGATGAAACAATCGAATACTTGAAGAGCTTAAAAGATGATAGGATAATAATCGAGATCAATAAAAGTAATCTTGGAGTTATACCGACATTCGAGAGATGCCTTAAAAGAGCGAGGGGAGATATTATATTTTTGTCGGATCAAGATGATGTATGGATTGATGGTAAAGTGAGTAATGTGATGTCTGAATTCTGTAATCCTAGAACCATGGCGGTTGTAACAAACGCCGAAATTATCGATAATAGTGGTGCCGTTATTCATAGTTCATATTTTGCTCTAAATAATAGTGGCGCTGGAGTTTTAAAAAACTTCCACAAAAATTCATATCTTGGTTGCTGTCTTGCGTTCCGTCGAGATGTGCTGGAGTTCGCACTAAAGATTCCAGTCGGTGTCAGGACTCACGATGGATGGATAGGTATAGTAGCAAATATGATGGGGGACGTGGTATTCCTCGACAAAATTCTCTTAAAGTACAGAAGGCATGATAAAAATGTAAGTCAAATGCACAGATTTGGAATTCTAGATATAGTTAAGAGAAGGGCTTTGCTTGCCTCACACATGCTAAGGGTGATGGTAGCTCTAAAACTGAAGATGCAGGATCGTAGACAGGTAGGAGGAAAAATATGAATATGGCCGGAAATAAGCTGTCTGATAAGGTTGTCTTGATTACTGGCGGCACGGGGTCCTTTGGGAACGAGCTTTTGCAGCTTGTTAAAGACTCAGATATTGCCGAGGTCCGTGTGTTCAGTCGCGATGAATTGAAGCAGGAGCACATGCGTGTGCGGATGAAGAATCCTAAAATTAAATTTCACATAGGTGATATCCGAGATCGCCAGAGTGTCGACCAGGCCATGGAAGGCGTGGATCTGGTATTTCATGCTGCGGCTCTCAAGCAAGTGCCTTCCTGCGAGTTCTTTCCGATGCAGGCGGTTATGACGAATGTCGTGGGTAGTCATAATGTTATCGAATCTGCTATTGCTCATAGGGTTGGATCAGTTGTATGTCTGGGTACTGATAAAGCTGTTTTTCCGGTCAATGCGATGGGAATGACCAAGGGGTTAATGGAAAAAGTGGCCACGGCCGCCGCGAGACGCCTGGGTGATGGTAGTCCTACTACCATCTCGACCGTGCGATATGGCAATGTCATGTATTCGCGTGGTTCAGTTATTCCTCTCTTTGTCGAACAAATCAGGCAAGGCCGTCCACTCACAGTAACTGAGCCCAACATGACTCGCTTCCTACTATCACTTAGAAGTGCAATTGATCTTGTTTTATTCGCTTTTGAGCATGCTCGACAGGGTGATATTTTTGTTCGGAAGGCGCCGGCCTCTACTGTGGCAGATCTGGCTCAGGCAGTCAGTAATCTTTTCCAGGCTGACGCCCCAATTGATATCATCGGCACCCGTCATGCTGAGAAATTATTCGAGACTCTCGCAACATCTGGCGAGCTGGTCAGTGCGGAAGATATGGGTGAATACCTACGGATCGTCATGGATGACCGCGACTTGAACTACGCTAAATACTTCACGGAGGGCGATCCCGAAGAGTCTCTCGTGGAGGACTACACCTCACATAACACCGAGCGTCTGACTGTCGCGCAGATTGAAGTCCTTCTGCGCTCGCTGCCTGCGTTTGAGCGGGAACTGCTGGCCCACCAACGCGGTCAGTCGTGAGAATCGGCATCACTGGCGCGCGCGGCCTACTCGGTACGCACATTCACGCGTACCTGTGTGGGCAGCCTGATACGACTGTGATCGCTACGAACCGTGAGGTATTCAGTTCCCCAGCAGCCACGCAGGCGTTCGTTGGAAACTGTGATGCGGTGATTCACCTTGCCGGAATGAATCGTGGCAATGATGCCGACGTGGCCGCCACCAACATACATCTGTGTGAGCAACTGGTAGCGGCCCTGGAGGCCACGCAGGCCCGACCGCACCTGCTGTTCTCCTCGTCTACACACATTGAGCGGGATACGGCCTACGGTACCTCAAAGCGGCAGTCAGCCGAACTGCTGCGGCGGTGGGCTGAGCGCAGTGGTGCCCGATTCACCAACGTGATTCTCCCCGGCGTCTTTGGTGAAGGTGGCAAACCGTTTTATAACTCGGTGGTGTCGACCTTTTGCGCGCAATTAGCTCAGGGAGAGACACCCGACGTGAACGCTGATGCACAAGTCGAACAGGTTCACGCACAGGAAGTAGCGCGCCAGTTCCAGGCCTTCATTATCCAAGGGGAAACCGGTGATCGTCGAATACAGGGCCAGATACTGACAGTAGGGGATATCCTTGACCGTCTGCGTGCATTTCATATGCTCTATGACCAGCACATCATTCCTGATGTGCGCGACGCCTTTGATCGTGACCTTTTCAATACCTTCCGCTCATACTTATACCCTGGCCGCTATCCAGTACCTCTAACTCTGCACAGCGATGAGAGAGGCACTCTGTTCGAAGCAATCAAGAGCCCCAACGGTGGACAGGTCTTCCTATCAACTACACACCCGGGCGTTACACGCGGTAATCATTACCACACCCGAAAGATTGAGCGTTTCTTGGTCACTGGGGGTGACGCTGAGATCAAGGTGCGGCACGTCACGGGACGCGATGTGAAAACTTTTCGGGTGAGTGGCAGTGTGCCCTCTTACGTGGACATTCCAACGCTACATACGCATAACATCACGAACGTGGGTAGAGGCGCGCTCACGACGCTGTTCTGGACCCATGAGCTTTACGATCCAGAAAATCCCGACACCTATCTCGCCTTGGTGGAAAAACATGAATGAGCAACCTACCCGCCGTATGAAGATCATGACCGTGGTCGGCACCCGACCTGAAATTATTCGGCTCTCGCGAGTCATGGCAAGGCTAGACGAATACACTGAGCATGTTCTTGTCCACACTGGGCAGAACTACGACTACGAACTCAACGGCGTGTTCTTCCAGGACCTCGGTGTGCGCTCTCCAGATCACTTCTTGGAAGCCGCGGGTGCTGGGGCGGCTGAGACCATCGGTCAGATTTTGATCCGTCTCGACCCCATTCTGGAGCAAGAGCGCCCCGACGCTCTCCTTATTCTCGGAGATACCAACAGTTGCCTAGCGGCGATTAACGCCAAGCGCCGCAAAATTCCCATATTCCACATGGAGGCCGGTAACCGTTGCTTCGATCAGCGGGTGCCTGAGGAAACCAACCGCAGAATTGTGGATCATACCAGCGACGTGAACCTCACGTATTCCACGATTGCACGGGAATACCTTCTGCGTGAAGGGCTAGACCCGGCCCGTGTTATCAAGACTGGCAGTCCGATGTTCGAAGTATTGCAGCACTACCGACCTCAGATTGATGCCTCTGACATTCTGACCCGGCTCGCACTAAAGCGCCACAACTATTTTGTGGTCAGTGCACATCGAGAAGAGAACGTAGAGTCTGACATAAACCTGGGCAAGTTACATCAGACCCTGAACGCACTGGCTACCCAATTCGGGCAACGCGTGATCGTTTCCACGCATCCGCGAACCCAGAAACGCATCGATGCAGCCGGACTGCAGTTCCACTCCAACGTAGAACTTCTCAAACCTATGGGGTTTCACGACTATGTGCATCTGCAGATGCACGCCCGGGCCGTCCTCTCAGATTCAGGGACCATCACTGAGGAGTCCAGCATTCTCAACTTCCCGGCCCTGAACATCCGGGAGGCACACGAGCGCCCGGAAGGCATGGAAGAAGCCGCAGTGATGATGACGGGCCTAGAGGTGACCAGGGTGATGCAGGGCCTCGCGTTGCTGGACACTCAGCCCCGGGGGGAGCAACGGCTGTTGCGGCTCGTGGATGATTACTCCATGCCCAACGTCTCCCACAAGGTAGTCCGTCTAATCCTGAGCTATACGGATTACGTGAACCGCGTGGTGTGGCGGAAGGGGTAAGCTGGCCAGATGCACATTTTGGTGGTCACCCAGTATTTCTGGCCTGAGAACTTCAGAATCAATGACATCGTCACAGGCCTGCATCAACGCGGTCACCAAGTCACGGTCCTGACTGGGCACCCGAACTATCCATCAGGGCAGTTCACACATGGGTACACAGGTCGGCAGGTACAGATAGAACAGTTCAGTAGCATCCGGGTGTTGCGGGTCCCAATGCTGGCCCGTGGCCAGCGCAGTGGCGCGCGGTTGCTGATGAATTACATGTCATTTGCTCTGATGGGGAGTGTCCTAGGCCCTATGGTGGCCCGTGGCCGATATGACGTCATCTTTGTGTACGAGCCTTCGCCCATGACAGTGGGGTATCCGGCCATGGTCATGAAATGGTTGACGGGTCAACCTATTGTGTTCTATGTGCAGGACCTGTGGCCTGAAAGTCTCGCTGCCACCGGCTTCGTCACCCACACGGCAGCCTTGAAAGTCGTGGAATGGATGGTTAAGGGCATTTATAAAGCCTGTGACCGGATTCTGGTCACCTCACGAGCCTTTATTCCAAGAGTTCAGCGCCTGGGCGTCTCACCTGATCGCATCAGTTACTTTCCGCAGTATGCAGAGAGCCTTTACCGGCCCCTCGCTCCCGAACCCGACTGGGCCAGGCAACAGGGGTTACCCGAAGGATTCACAGTCATGTTCGCTGGCAACATGGGTACTGCCCAGGATCTCATGACGGTTCTGGAAGCGGCTGAGATCCTACGGGAGGAGACAATCAACTGGATTTTCCTGGGTGATGGCAGTATGCGTACTGAACTAGAATCTGAAGCGTATAAGCGGAACTTGACCAGCGCGCGATTTTTAGGCAGTCGTCCAGCCAGCGAGATGCCGCGGTTCTTCGCACAGGCGGACGCTCTGTTGGTGTCCTTGACCAGTGATGAACTGTTCGCGTTGACCGTTCCCGCAAAGTTGCAGTCGTATTTGGCTTGTGGTCGACCAATTCTCGCCTCCCTGCTGGGTGAAGGCGCTGAGATCGTCAGAGAGGCTGGGGCGGGGGTCACCTGTGAACCCCAGAACGCGCAGGGGCTCGCCGAAGCAGTACTGGTACTTCGGCAGCTGTCTCAGGATCAGCGAGATGCCATGGGACTCCGAGGTCGAGCGTATTTCGAAGCGCATTTTGAGCGTGAAAGCCTGCTGAATGATCTGGAACGGACGCTTAAGCAGGTTGGAGGAAGAGTGTGAAGGAAATTGTGCTTGTCGTAGGTGCCAGCGGTTTCGTGGGCCAGGCCGTCTGTAAGGATCTACTTCGGCGAGGGTATCGGGTACGGGCTGCCGCTCGGCGCAGTCAGGATTTACCCGCGGGCAGTGAACACGTTGCCCTTCCCGACCTAACAGATGCAGAGACCGATTGGCTACCGCTGGTACGCGATGTACAGGCGGTCGTCTATTTGGCTGCCCGCGTGCATGTCATGAACGACACTCATCCTGATCCTCTCACGGCCTACCGCGCAGTGAATCGGGATGCGCCTCTGGCCCTCGCGCAGGCCGCTGCCCAGGCGGGCGTCGGCCGATTTGTATATCTCAGTTCCATTAAAGTCAACGGGGAAGCTACTGAAATCGGCCAACCCTTCACAGAACAAAATATTCCCGCACCTACGGACCCCTACAGCATCAGCAAATTTGAAGCCGAGCAGGGTCTGCTTGAACTCGGACAACTCAGCAAGCTGGAGGTTGTCGTCCTGAGACCTCCCCTAGTGTATGGCCCTGGAGTAAAGGCGAACTTCATGGCACTTGCCCGGCTGGCTGGGCGCGGATGGCCGCTGCCACTGGGGGCCGTACGCAATCGGCGCAGTCTGATTTATGTCGAGAATCTTGCGGACCTTGTCGCTGTGGTTCTACAACATCCAGCCGCACCGGGCCAAGTGTTCTTGGCATCCGATGCTGAAGACCTCTCCACAGCTGATCTGACCCGCCAATTAGCAGAGGCGCAAGGACGCCGGGCTTGGCTGGTAGCAGTGCCTACACATTTGCTCTGGGGGCTGGGCAGAATGGTGGGGCGATCAAACATGCTGTCCCGACTACTGGGATCACTGGAGGTGGATAGTAGCAAGGCACGCGAACAGCTTGACTGGGCGCCACCGTACCCGATCTGGCAGGCACTGGCGCGCACGGGGCGCAGTTTGCAACAGTTGGAAACGCCACAACCTTTCCGTCTAAAGAGCACTCAGCGCTTTTATCTATGGCTCCGTACACCACTAGAACGACTGGCAGCCTTAGTACTGCTGATGGCAATAGCCCCACTCCTCTTTATGATCACGCTACTGGTGCACTTTGATTCTCCTGGGCCAGTGCTTTTCAGGCAGCAGCGGGCTGGAAGAGGACACCGACCATTTACCATCTATAAGTTCCGCACCATGCGAGCAGGCACGCCCAACCTGTCAACCGAAGACATGGTCAAATCTGGTATGAATTCAATCACGCCCATTGGAGCCATCCTGAGACGCACTAGCTTGGATGAATTGCCGCAGCTTTTGAATGTCGTGAAAGGGGAAATGTCCCTGATCGGCCCACGTCCAGCTCTACTGACCCAAACACCCGTGCTGCAGTTACGAGCAGCCAGTGGAGTCGACCGCTTGCGTCCAGGAATCACCGGGTACGCGCAGGTGACTGGACGCGACGATCTTCCGGATGAGGAGAAGGTGCACCGTGACACTACATACTTACAACGACTGAGCTTCGGTATGGACTTGGCCGTAGCGCGCCTGACGATCCGATCCGTACTACAAGGCACAGGGAACAAATGAACTCCGTCGCGCGGAAATTCTTGATTGATTTAGGGCTGTGGGCCGTCGCTGGTCTTTTGGCGTACGCTTTTCGAAAGCCAGACCTTGTGCATCAAGGGGTGCCTGTGAACGTCTGGGGATACCTATTGCTCAGTACAGGTGTGATGGGCACTATGGAAACGTACTATGCTCTGCACCGTCAGAAGTGGCAGCGGGTCGGACTGGGTGACTTGCAGCTTCTCGCGCGAGCCGCCGCTTTAGCGACCCTAGTTATGTTCGCTCTGGGGTTCGTTCTGCAAGGCTGGTTGCAACTGCCACGCAGTGTGCCGGTTCTGGCGGGTGTATTGGGCTTCATGGCCATGGGTGGTGTGCGGCTCATTGCCCGTCTCCTGAGTGAACGCGTGCGATCACAAGGTACAGCGCAGCGGCGGCGGGTGCTGATTGTTGGAGCTGGGAATGCGGGCAGTCTGATCGCCCGTGAAATGCAGCGGCACCCAGAAGCTGGTCTGGACCCTATCGGCTTCTTGGATGATGAGCCAAGTAAGCTGCGCAGTCGCGTCGTAGGTTTACCTGTGTTTGGCTCTGTAGACGCTCTACCTGAGGTAGCAGCCCGCGAACGGGCACAGGAGGTCCTTATTGCTGTTCCTTCTGCGGAAGGTCAGTTCGTGCGGCGCGTGATGGATCTGGCCCAAAGTGCTGATCTGCGATACCGGATTATTCCAGGTGTATTCGAGATTCTCAGTGGCAACGTGAGTATCAATCAGATTCGGGATGTCAATCTAGAAGACCTCCTGCGCCGCCCACCTGTAGAACTGAATACTTCTGAAATTGCGGGATACCTTAAAGGCCGGACAATGCTGGTAACAGGTGCAGGAGGCAGTATTGGTTCAGAAATAGTGCGGCAAATTGCGTCCTATGAACCTGCCACCCTCCTACTATTCGGAAGAGGTGAGAACAGCATATTCTCGGTTCAGCAGGAGTTGTTGCGAGAATGGCCAGGAATAAAACAAGTGGGTCTGATAGGAGATGTGCGCGACCTCCCACGACTGAGAGCAGTGTTTGAGCAACACCGTCCAGACGTAGTGTTCCATGCGGCCGCGCACAAGCACGTACCGCTGATGGAGGAGGCGCCATCCGAAGCTATCTTGAACAACGTTGTTGGGACGCAGAACGTCGTAAATCTCTGCCTAGAGTTTGGTGTAGAGAGGCTAGTGAATGTTTCAACGGATAAGGCCGTGAATCCGACCAGTGTTATGGGTGCCTCCAAACGAGTCGCCGAGATGGTTGTTTCCGCAGGAGCAGCGAAGGCTCAGCCTATGCAGGCGTTCATGTCTGTACGTTTTGGGAACGTTCTGGGGAGCCGTGGAAGTGTGGTTCCTACATTCATGGCCCAGATTCGATCAGGTGGGCCAATCACGGTAACTCACCCTGAGATGGTGCGGTATTTTATGACTATTCCTGAAGCGGCGCGCTTGGTTTTACAAGCGGGCGGACTCGCCAATAACGGAAGTGTATATGTGCTAAACATGGGTGAACCAGTCCGCATATCCGATCTGGCTCATGATGTGATTCGACTAAGCGGCGCCCGCAATGTAGATGTTGTGTATACCGGTGTTCGACCGGGAGAAAAACTTTATGAGGAATTGCTGACCTCAACCGAGGATGCTGAGGCTACCACTCATGCAAAGATATCCATTGCCCGATTGGCCCAAGTTGACGCACGGCAAATTGCGTCACAGCTCTATTCTCTGCAAGTAGCTGCGCAGAACAACGACCCTGAAGCTGTGCGCGAACTCCTGGCACTGGTGATCCCAGAGAATAAATTTGGTCGTATTAGATAGACTGACATCTTTCAGTTTTAGAAAAGGACGTCCAGTACGGCTTCTGACCTCAGAATGAGGGTGTGAAACAGAAGATCAACCGTGCTGGACAGCTTTATTCTGACATGTTGACTGCCTGCCCCCGAAAGCAGCATCGAGACAACATGCAGGTGGTGCTCAGCTGCTTCCTCGAAGCCCTTGGGATATCCCGCTTCCATGCGTCCACCGCCAAGTCCCCGGGCGCCATCAGCCGATTCCTCAACCACCAGAACTGGTCGTTGCGCACCCTCATTCGAACCATCCGCCAGCACGCCCTGCGAACCTTCCAGGACTCCCTCCGTGGACGCCGGGGGCGTCCACCGCTCATCGAGATCATCGTTGACACGACCTCCATCTCAAAGGAGGGCGCGTTCGCTGAACTGGATGGCTGGATCCACACCCTGAACAGTGTTCGTGGCCTCCATGTCGTCATGCTCTACGTCTGCTGTGGTGACCTTCGCCTCCCCTGGGGCTTCAAGATCTGGCGCGGGAAAGGCTCGCCTTCACCGACAGACCTGGCGCTCCGGCTTGTCCGACCAAGAGTTTCCACAGGCGAGGGAATAGCGACCAGCACGAAGGCCCAGGAGGCAGGGGCTTGAAATTCCCCGGTCTCATGGGCCTTTATGCGAAGTGACTATGCCTCGCACACCCAGCCTACCGCAAAGCATCATCACCGCTCAGCTGAACCGAGTCACCAGCCTCAGCGGTCTCGTTCCCTACAGCACCTTGCGCAAAAGCGCCATCTCCCAGGAGATGGCGCGGAACTCCTTCGAATCGACAGAAGACCTCCAGCGCCGCGCCAGGAACGCGCCGGACGGCGCGTTCCTGGCCATTGATTTCGTCATGGTGCCCCACGCTGGACGGACGATGGAAGGCGTCAACTACCACTACAGTGGTCAGGCCCAGACCCGTCTCGGTCATCAGTTCACCTCCGCTGCTCTGGTCAGGTTCGGTGAAGATCCAGTTCCACTCCTGGAGCGATTCAAAGTGTCACAGGCCCTGCATACAGAGCGCTATCCGTACCGTACAGCGACTCAGGAAATGATCCACGTCGTCCAGGATTGCCTCACGGCCGGCATCCCCATGGCGGGTCTTCTGTTGGATGGAGAGTTCGGGAGGGATGCAGCCATGACCTTCAGTCGCCAGCATCAGATTCCGGTCCTGATCCGTGCCAAAGCCAATATGACGGTGCAGTTCGAGGGTGAGTCCCTCACCCTCAATGCGCTGAGCAAACAATTCCCTCCGGACCGCTGCCACCTGTACGCGGAGTTCGGATGGCGTGTCCGCCGCTTGCCGGTCGCCCGTGAGGTCGGTGGGTTCGATGTCCTGATCGTGTGGCGCAAAGTGCACGGTGAGTGGACGCGCTTTTTCCTGTTCAGCACGTTTGGTGGTGACGTCACGGTTCGCTCGCTGCTGCGGGCCTGGAAGGCCCGCTGGGGAATCGAGGTGATTCACCGGTTCTTCAAGCAGAACCTGGGGCTGGGACGTTGTCATTGCCGGACGATCCAGGCGCAGGAGAACTGGGTGTGGTGCGTGGTGGAGGCCTTTCACGCGGTGTTACGGGTGCGTCGGGAAGTACCAGGAGTGACGTGGAGGGCCGCACAACAGCAGGCGGCTCTGAATGCAGAAAAGTACGTCCTGACCGGCCTTGAGCAGGATGGACCCCTGCCTGAGGCCGCGTGACACGTCATCGGCAGTGAAATGGAAACTCTTGGTCCGACAGCTCCCATCTGAGGTGTGCACACGCACCAAACACGTGCATCTGCTTGCAGATGCAGGGTTCAGCAGCCAGGCCTTCATGCACGGTGTTCGGAACCTGGGCCTGGACTTCACCATTGGGATGCGAGCGGATCGCAGGACCACAGAGGGGCACCGTCTGAAAGACATCACCCGCCAACAGTGCCCAGTCATGCTTGCTGGCCTGCCTGACCTCTAGTTGTGGCTGTACTGGGTCTGGTTGCCCGCCAAGAAAGGAGAGAAGCGGGAACAGCGGTTCATCGTGTCCTCCAGGCAACGAACGCCTCAGACGGCCCGGCAGACCGGTCGACGTCGCTGGAAGATTGAAGCGCTGTTCAAAACACTGAAGGTAACTGCTCAGCAGGGTGACTTCCGGGAGTCGATTGGGTAAGGTGGACCATCAACGAGACTCCCTGCCCAAACTGTGAACGACTCGAGGCACGTATCCGTGAACTCGAAGCGCAGATTGCGGCCCTCCTGAAACGCCTTCAAGAGCTTGAAGGACGTCAGGCCAAGACCAGCCACACATCCAATCAGCCACCCAGTCAGGACAAACCCTGGCAGCCCAAGAGTGAGCGCCAGAAGACCGGCCGGTCTTCTGGCGCTCAGCCAGATCACCCCGGCACGACCCTCAAGATGTCAGCGCATCCCGACCACACGGTCCACCTCCCTGTCACGGGACACTGCGGCTGCGGACAGGTCTGGGAGGACGTTCCAGTCGAAACTCAGGTCACTCGGCAGGTCCATGACCTCCCAGCGTGGCAACTTCAGGTCACCGAATACCGCGCCGACGTCAAAATCTGTCCTGGCTGTCATCACCGGCAACGAGCACCCTTCCCGACGCACGTCACGGGTCAGGTGCAATACGGCCCACGGGTCCACGCCTTGACGGTATATCTGAACGTGGCGCACTTCGTGCCCCTCGAACGCACCAGTGAGATTCTGCAGGCTCTCTGCGGGGCGCGACCCAGTGATGGCACCATCGCCCTTAACCTCAACCTCGCGGCCGATCGGCTGCAGGACTTTGAGTCGCACCTCCGAACGGCACTGACGCAGCAACCGGTGCTGCATGCAGATGAGACCGGCAGCCGAGTGAACGGGAAGCTGCAATGGATGCATGTCGTGAGCTGCGCGCAGCTCACGTTCTACGGCCAGCATGCCCGGCGCGGCCTCGCGGCGCTGGAGGACATGAAGATCCTGCCGAAGTACAAGGGCATCCTGGTCCACGACGCCTGGAGCTCATACTTCAAACTCCCGGCACAGCATGCGCTGTGCGGTGCTCATCTGCTGCGGGAACTGCGGGGATTGGCCGAACACCATGGGCAGGTCTGGGCTGGGGACCTTCGGGAAGCGCTGAGGACGGTGTATCACGAGCTCAAAGCTGGGACGCTAAGCCCAGAGGCCCGCACGGCGTTTGAACGGCGATTTGATGAACTGCTTGAGGAGGGCTTACTGGCCAACCCGGCCGCGTCGCCCTGGAACGGGCGGCGCGGCCCGACGAAGCAGTCACACGGGCGGAATCTGGCGTTACGGTGCCAGCAGCACCGCGCAGCGGTGCTGCTGTTCCTGCATGATCGCCGGGTACCGTTCGACAACAATCAGGCGGAACGGGACGTGCGGTCCTGGTGCGTGAAACGCAAGGTGTCTGGGGGATTCCGGTCCGCAGAGGGCGGGCAGAATTTCGCTCGGATCAGGAGCTATATCTCCACGTTGCAGAAGCAGGGTCTCAGCGTCTGGGAGGGCCTGGTCAGCGTGTTTACTGGTGACGTGCTCATGCCCAACTTCAACCCCTGAGCTCGCCCTGCTGAGCAGTTACCACTGAAGAGCCGATTTGCCTTCGGCAAATTCGGGCAGAAGACCAAACTGGGCGTCTTACGCTATCTGTGCCTGAGTGTGGCCTGCTTCTTCCTCTGCCATGTTGAGCACCTTGACCAAACAGCGTCGGGCCAAGAGGTCTCCTCTTGGCCCGACTGGGGTGCACTGGCTGATCAGGTCAGGATGAAATGTGTCGGCTGGGTAAGGCTTTTTGAGCTGGAAAGAGAAATGGAACGGATTTTAGTCGTCTGGGACGGCACTCGCCAGCATGCGGCTTAAAACTGAAAGATGTCAGATAACCGTCGTCGTCGTCACTCGTCGTTGGGCTATCGGTCACCGACGGCCTTCGAGGAGCAGGCCCCCATCCTGAACTGAGGCTCCACCAAACCCTTGACAGATCAATACGCCGGGGTCTACGCATACGGTCGGCGACAGGTTGACCCCAGGAAAAAGCTGGCTGGGTACAGCTCGACAGGACGGGTGTCGCTTCCGCCCGACCAGTGGCATGTCCTGCTGAAAGATCATCTTCCGGCTTACATCACCTGGGACCAGTACCAGGAACATGTCGCCCGCCTGGCGGCCAATCGGAATGTCGGTTCGTGGTCGGGTGCCCCGAAACGGGGCACCGGGCTCCTCAGCGGACTGCTGATCTGCGGGCGCTGTGGACACCGGATGGTTGCGTCTTACCATCAGCTCTCGACAGGACCAGCTGTACGTTACAGCTGCACGCGAGACGTCACGGATTACGGGGGTTCACCCTGCTTCAGCTGTGCGGGGACGGCCGTGGACCGCTGGGTCGTCACTCAATTGCTGGAGGCATTGACGCCCGCCGGCGTGGCGTTGTCGCTCGAAGCGCAGTCCAGCTTGAATCGGGACCGTGAAGCGCTGGACCGGCACTGGCACGCTCGTCTGGAGCGGGCACAGTATGAGGCCGCTCGTGCGGCTCGACAGTATCAGGGAGTGGAGCCGGAGCACCGCCTTGTCGCACGTTCCTTGGAACGTGCTTGGGAGGAGGCGCTAGAGGCAGAACGAGCCCTGAAAGAGGAGTACGATCGCCACGTACAACGGCAACCTCGGCAGCTGACCACTGAGGAGATCCGTCAGGTGCAGCTGATTTCAACGGCCCTCCCCGCATTGTGGTCAGCATCGATGACGACCATGCAGGACCGCAAGGAGATCCTGCGATTGGTGATCCAGCGGGTCACCGTCTGGGGGGACGCGAAGAACGAACACATGGACGTGTGCATCGAATGGCAGGGTGATCACGTGACTGAAGGTCACGTGATCCGACCAGTCGCCCGGTGCGATCAGGTCAGTACCTACCAGGAGGTGTGCCAACGGGTGGAAGCTGGGGTACGGGAAGGCAAAACGGCGCTGGAAGTCGCTGACGAACTGAATGCGGCCGGCTGGCGTCCACCAAAGCGTCGGGCCACTTGGAATGTGACTCAAGTCCGAGGCCTCGCCCAGCGTCTGGGTCTCCAGTTTTCAAAGGGGACGGATGGGCGTGCTGTCCGTTCAAGGCTTCCTCCTCGAGCGGGGGATTGGTGGACACTGCCTGGACTGGCTCAGGCACTGGAGATGCCAGCCGTGACGTTATACACATGGCTGCGCCGGGGCGTCGTGAACGGTAAGCAATCGAAACGAGGTGGGAGCTGGTGCCTCTGGGCCGATGATGCTGAGGTCCGTCGACTCCAAGCCTTGAGGGCTGGACCTGTGGGTGCTCGATACCACCAGCGGTGGATCGACAAAGCCACTTCAATGATGAACACGCAGAAGGTTCGAGATGTATCACCGTAATCGTGTTGGCCCGTCTCAATCAAGAATCTCCGGCGATATCGCTTCTGGATCGTCGTCACCGCTCCGGCGTTACTGGCGATGATCAGGGCCTCGCCGTCTCGGGTGTGCGTCAGAACCACGTTCATCGGTTGCCCGTACACCAGCGTGTCCTCGACCAGCAGACCGGCTGTGCCGGTCTGCAAGCGACTCAGCCAGTCCTTGGCGGTCCAGTCGTCCATGAGCGTGTCGCTCCGCAGGCGCACGCAGATAGGAATCCCAAGGCAGGCCAATCCCTGAATCCAGTTGTAGCCGACGAATTCGCGATCGGCGTACAGAACCCGAATGTCCGCTACGGAGAGCAGGCAGAGGGCATCGTCCATGAGGGTGTGCCGGATCTCCGTATGGCTGCCGCCCCCATGGGGCAGCAGCTCGTAGAGGAGGGGGATCGCGACGCCCCGCCAGATGACAGCCAGGAGCAGGACGTTCACGTCCGTCTGGCCATACTTCCAGTTGCGGGCAGGCGTCCTCATGGGCGTCCGTTCTGCCCAAGAACGTCCGGTCGAGGATGAATTCGCGTGGTTGTGCGGAGGGAAGGAGCGTCAGGACCACCCGGGCGACGTCGGCCGGCTGGATGGGATGCCGGTCAAAAAAGCGCTCCACACGGCGGATGACGGAGGCGTTGTGCGCGCTTCCAGGGAAGCGCGAGGCGAGTTCGGCATGCCGGACGTCTTTCCCCTTGAGGAGGGCGAGCACCATGAGGGAGAGCAACTCGACCTGGTTCTTGCGGAACTCCGGGAAGTGCGCGGTGAAGCAGTGGGTCAGCTTGGCCAGGACATCGGGAGACGCGTTCTGTTGTCGCGTCTCAACCGAACTTTTTCAAGCCCCCGGGAAAGTGTCGGGTACTGAGGAACTGATGACCGAGGCGGGTCTGGGCCTGACCGCTGTAGTGGTAGTTCACGCCTTCCATCGTCCGTCCGGCGTGGGGCACCATGACGAAATCAATGGCCAGGAACGCGCCCTCCGGCGCGTTCCTGGCTCGACGCTTGAAGTCCTCCGTGGAGGCAAAGGTGTCCCGCGCCATCTCTTTGGAGATGGCACTTTTACGCAGGGTGCTGTAGGGGACGAGGCCACTGAGGCTGGTGACCCGGTTCAGCTGAGCGGTGATGATGCTTTGCGGTAGGTTGGGGATGCGAGGCATAGTCACTTCGCATAAAGGCCCATGAGACCGGGGAATTTCAAGCTCCTGCCTCCTGGGCCTTCGTGCTGGTCGCTGTTCTCTCGCCTGTGGAAACTCTTGTTACCGCACCAGACGACGCCCTGCTCGAAGTCGGCGTGCAGTCGGGCGGCCAGGGTCTGTTGTCGCTCGGCCGTCAGGAGGCGGGGGGCGCCCTGGTTGGCGTGGCGCGCGTCACGGAGGCCGGCGAGTCCCTGTTCGCGGTAGCGCTTGACCAGTCCGTAGACCGTGACCCGGTTGTACCGGGTCACTTGAAGGATCTCTGGCACGGGGCGGCCTTCTGCGAGGAGTGCGAAGAATTGAGCTCTGCGTCGTTCGACGGCACAGGTACTGGCCCGGTAGAGATTCCAGAAGGTGTCAGCGTCATGCGCGAGAGGAGCGGTCAGAGGTATCTGTTTGATGCAACGATTATAATCTACTTAATCGGAGTCCGTATTATTCCTGAACTCGCGTCAAGATAAAAGCCTGTCCCCGGCCTTGTCCTCTTGACAGGAGACACAATTGCTAATCACAGACGGCGGGGGCAATATCAGAAACGCCCCTGCTTTCGCAGAGGCGCTTGCTGTTTGGTGACCCCAACGGGATTCGAACCCGTATCGCTACCTTGAAAGGGTAGTGTCCTAACCGTTAGACGATGGGGCCACACCACTTCAGTTGTCGTTGGCTTTCGCCTTCGCTTTCTGCCTTTCAAGGGGCGCCGTTTCCGGCACGCACAGAAAGATACAGGGTTGGCGTGAATTCGTCAAGTGGTCTGCGTGGCGCATACGAAAGGCGGGGCGGACTTCGCTGGTCACGCCCCGCCCGGAGTGCGGTTTTTACATGTGCAGCGCGCGTTTATCGGCGGCCAGGGCGGCTTCCTTGACGACTTCGCTGAGGGTGGGGTGGGCGTGGACGGTGCGGGCGAGGTCCTCGCTGCTGCCGCCGAACTCCATGATTGCCACGACCTCGCCGATCAGTTCGCTGACGCCGCCGCCGATCATGTGCACGCCCAGCAGCTTGTCGGTCTGGGCGTCCGCGATGATCTTCACGAAGCCGCGCGTGTCGCCGTGGCCGAGGGCGCGTCCGTTGGCGCTGAACGGGAACTGCCCGGTCTTGATGCTCAGGCCCCTGTCTTTGGCCTGCTTCTCGGTCAGGCCGGCCCAGGCGATTTCGGGGCTGGTGTAGATCACCCAGGGGATCACGTCGTAGTTCACGTGCCCGGCCTGCCCGGCCAGCATCTCGGCGAGGGCTACGCCCTCCTCCTCGGCCTTGTGGGCGAGCATGGCGCCGCCGATCACGTCGCCGATGGCATACACGTTCTGGAGGTTGGTGCGGTAGTGCTGGTCGACTTTCACGAAGCCGCGTTCATCCAGGGCGAGGCCCACCGCGTCGGCCCCGAGGCCCTGCGTGTGCGGCACGCGGCCGATGGACACGATCAGCTTGTCGAAACGGGCGGTGACTTCCCTGTCCTGCTCGGTGTACGTGACGCTCACGCCGCTGTCGTCCTGCTCGACGGCGGTGATGTTCACGCCGAAGTGGAAGTCCAGGCCCTGCTTCTTGAAGAGCTTCAGGCCCTCCTTGGCAATCGCGTCGTCGGCGGCCATCAGGAAGCCGGGCATGGCTTCCAGCACCGTCACGTCGGCGCCCAGGCGGCGCCAGACGCTGCCGAGTTCCAGGCCGATGACGCCCGCGCCGATCACGCCGAGTTTCTCCGGGACAGCCGTGAATTCCAGCGCGCCGCTGTTCTCCACGATGTGCCCGCCAAACGGCGCGAGCGGCAGGGCGCGGGGGCTGCTGCCGGTCGCGACGATCACGCGCGCGGCGCGGACCTCGGTACCGGCGGCGTCCACGATCCAGCCGTCACCGTCCGCGCGGACCAGTTTGCCCAGCCCGAAGAACGACGTGATCTTGTTCTTCTTGAACAGGTACGCCACGCCGCCCGTCAGCTTGTCCACCACGCCGTTCTTGCGGCCCAGCATCTTCGCGATGTCCAGGGACGCGCCCTGCACGTTGATGCCGTGCTCGGCGAAGTCATGCTGCATGACCTCGAACTTCTCGCTGCTGTCCAGCATCGCCTTGCTGGGAATGCAGCCCACGTTCAGGCAGGTGCCCCCCAGGCTGGCCTTGCCGTTCCGCTCGAAGGCGTCCACGCAGGCCGTCTTGAAGCCCAGCTGGGCCGCACGAATGGCCGCCACGTAACCCGCGGGGCCCCCACCAATCACCAGTACGTCGAAAGAATCCATAGCACCTTGCAGCGTACCACCCCCCCGAAACGCCCAGGGTGACCCGTTCCCCCGTCAGGGACAGGGGATGTCGATAGGTGATGGAGGATGGTTGATGGAAGCTCTGGCATGGGCCTGAGCGGAAGCTGGTCTATCACCCATCACCCATGGCCCATCCTCACGCCCGGCGGTAGCGTTTGGCGGGCCTTCCGCCCGTGCGGGCGTCGGTGCTGACGCTGGCCTCGCCGGATTCGACGAGGTGTTCGAGGTACCGCCACGCGGTCACGCGGCTCAGGCTCAGGCTCAGGCCGAGTTCGGCGGCGCTGACCGGGCCGCCCTCGCGCAGGGCCGTGCGGACGCGGCGCAGCGTGTCCGGGTCCAGGCCGGCCGCGTCGGCGGGGGCAGGCGTGAACAGGGCGTCCAGCTGCCCCTGGCGCACGTCCCCCTGCGCCCACAGCGCCGCGCGTTCCCGCACGCGTTCCAGCGCCAGCGTGAACCGCCCCGGCGTCACGGGCTTCACGAGGTAATCCGCCGCGCCGTGCAGCAGCGCGTCCTGCACGCTGGGCGCGTCGCTGGCGGCCGTGACCAGAATGGCGTCCACGCGCGCGCCGTCCATGCGCGCCTCGCGCAGCAGGTCCAGGCCGCGCCCGTCGGGCAGGTGCACGTCCAGCAGCAGCAGGTCCGGGCGCAGGGTGCGCAGCATGGCCCGCGCCACGCCCAGCGTCTCGGCCTGCCCGAGGACCGTGAAGCCCCCGGCGCGTTCCAGCAGCCGCCAGTGCAGCGACGCGATCTGCGGGTCGTCCTCGACGATCAGCACGCGCAGCGGTGGGGGAGAGGTCACGCCGCTCATTCTTCGCCTCCCGGCAGGGGCACGTCCAGCGTGAAGCGCGTCCAGGTGCGGGCCGCGTCCGTGACCCGGTCGTGCGTGAGGGTGGCTCCCAGCGCCTGCGCGCGGTCCACGACGAGTGCCAGGCCCACCCCGCGCGGCGTTCCGTCCGGCGCGGCCCCCTTGCTGCTCACGCCCCGGCGGGTCAGCGAGTCCGTCAGTTCCGGCGGGACGCCCGGCCCGCTGTCCCGGACCTCCAGCACCACACCCTCCGGGTCGGCGGCGATCAGGACCCGCACCTGCGCGTCCGGCGTGCCGCTCGCCGCCTCCAGGGCGTTCTCGATCAGGTTCCCGCTGGCGAGTTCCAGCAGGTCCAGCACGCCCGGCGGCAACCGGGGCGGCAGGCCCGACAGGGGGTCCAGGGTCAGGGTGACGCGCCGCTCGGCCGCCCGGTCGAACTTGCCCAGCAGCAGCGCCGACAGCCGCAGGTGCCGCAGCGAGCGCACCGCGTCCGCGTGCGCGCCGTGCCGCGCCGACTGCTCGTGAATCAGGGCCAGCGCCTCGCGCGTCTCGCCCAGGTGCAACAGGCCCGCCAGGGTGTGCAGGCGGTTCGTGAACTCGTGCGTCTGCGCGCGCAGCAGCTCCGCGTAACGCTGCGACTGCGTCAGCTCGTCCGCCAGCGCCCGCACGCGCGCCAGGTCCCGCAGCGTCACCACCACCGCGCCGTCCCCGGCGTCCTGCGCCGCCAGCAGCACCGGGCGGCCCGCCACGTCCGCCGTGACCGGCCCGGCCCCCGGCGCGGGCAGCGGCAGGCCCGGCGGCCACGGCAGCGGCAGCGTGCCCCCGGCCACGCCCAGCAGCGACCGCGCCTGCGGGTTCATCACGAACACCTGCCCGGCCCGCGTGACCAGCACGCCCTCCTCCAGGGTGTTCAGGACCGCCCGGTACTGCCGCAGGCCCCCGGCGATCTGCTCGGGTTCCAGGCCCAGCATCTCGGTCTTCACCCGCCGCGCCACGCCCAGTGCCAGCGCCAGTGCCAGTGCCAGCGCGCCCAGGTACCAGGGCAGCGCGGCGCGCAGCACCTCCCGGAACACGTCCTGCAAGCGGGGCAGCAGGAAGCCCACGCTGGCCAGCCCCAGCACCCGCCCCTGCCCGTCCACGACCGGCACCTTGGCCCGCACGGACGGCCCCAGCGTGCCCTGCACCGTCTCCGTGACGCTGCGGCCCCGCAGGAACGCCGTGAAATCCCCGCCTGCCATGTGCTCCCCGATCCGCGCGGCGTCCGGGTGCGTGACGCGCCGCGCCGCGCGGTCCGTGACCACCACGTAATCCGCGCCCAGCACCACCCGGTAACGGTTCATGAGGGTGTTCAGGTTCGCCCGCTCGGCCGCGTTGCCCGACAGGGCCGCCACGACCGGCGGCAGCGCCGCCACCAGCCGCGACTCCCGCAACGACCGCTCCGCGAACGACCGGTGAATCCCGCCGTACACGCCCTGACTGACCAGCCCCGCCAGCGGCAACGCCAGCAGCAGGAACGCGCCCAGCGTCGTCAGGAACAGCCGGGGCGCGACCCGCAGCAGCCTCGGCGTGTGCGGCAGCGCCACCTCGCGCGCCAGGGCCGTCAGGCGCGCGGAACTGGAAACGGGCAGGCGGACAGGCAACGTACCGGCAGTCTGCCACAGCCCCCGCGCCCGGCACGCATACCCAGCCAGGGTGGGCCTTGTGTTCACGCCATGCACGATACCCACCGCTGCCCGCAGGGGCGTGCGCGGCCACCAGGACGGCGCGCAGCAGGCCCACCCTAGACGCGGTGCGCCGCGCCGCTCACGGGGCGCCCCCCGGACCGCGCATCCTGACACGCAACGCAACCCCCACCCGCACCGCCCCTGCACCGCCGCAGGGTCACCGTCATTCCGCCTGGACCCGGCCCGCCCTCAGCGCAGCTGGCCGCTCCAGCCGCCCACCACCCCAGGAGGCTTCACCCATGCCCAAGATCTTCCGCAGTCTGTACGCCCAGGTTCTGACCGCCATCGTCATCGGCGTCGCCGTCGGGCACTTCTTCCCCACCGTCGGGGAGGGACTCAAACCCCTCGGGGACGGATTCATCAAACTGATCAAGGTCGTCATCGGCCCGATCATCTTCTGCACGGTCGTCAGCGGCGTCGCCAGCATGCGCGACACCAAGAAGATCGGCCGGGTGGGCGGCAAGGCCCTGCTGTACTTCGAGGTCGTCACGACCGCCGCGCTGCTGATCGGGCTGGTCGTCGTGAACCTCGTCGGCCCCGGACGCGGCATGAACATCAACCCCGCCACCCTGGATACCAGCGCCGTCGCCAAGTACACCGACGCCGCCGGCGAGCAGACCGTCGCGGACTTCATCCTGCACGTCATCCCCACCACCTTCGTCAGCGCGTTCACCGAGGGTGACCTGCTACAGGTGCTGCTGATCGCGCTGCTCAGCGGGTTCGCCCTGATCCGCATGGGCGACCCCGGCCAGCGCATCCTGAAAGGCATCGACGCGGTCAGCGTCATGGTGTTCAACATCCTGGGCTTCATCATGAAACTCGCCCCGATCGGCGCGTTCGGCGCGATGGCCTTCACGATCGGCAAGTACGGCGTCGGCAGCCTCCAGCAACTCGCGTACCTGATGGGCACCTTCTACGTCACCTGCGCCCTGTTCGTGTTCGTCCTGCTGAACATCATCGCGGGGCTCGCCGGGTTCAGCCTCTGGAAGTTCCTGCGTTACATCAGGGAAGAGCTGCTGCTCGTGCTGGGCACCAGCTCCAGCGAGAGCGCCCTGCCGCGCCTGATGACCAAACTCGAAAACGCTGGCGCGAACAAGAGCGTCGTCGGACTGGTCGTCCCCACCGGGTACTCCTTCAACCTCGACGGCACCAGCATCTACCTGACCATGGCCGCCGTGTTCATCGCGCAGGCCACCAACACCAACCTCAGTTTCGCGCAGGAAGTCGCGCTGCTGGGCATCCTCCTGCTGACCAGCAAGGGCGCCGCCGGCGTCACCGGCAGCGGCTTCGTGGTCCTGGCCGGCACCCTGGCCGCCCTCGGCACCGTCCCCGTCGCGGGCCTCGCCCTGATCCTCGGCATCGACCGCTTCATGAGTGAGGGCCGCGCCATCACCAACATCATCGGCAACGGCGTCGCCACCCTCGTCGTCGCCCGCAGCGAGAAGGAACTCGACATGGACCGCCTCACCCGCGTCCTGAACGGCGAACAACTCCCCCCCGTGAACGCCGACGTGCAGGCCGAAGAGCGCGGCGAAGGCCGCAAACTGGGCAGCGCACAACCGGCGTAAGGGAAGGACGCAGATGGCAGATGGCAGATGGCCAGGGCGCGTCCATCTGCCATCTGCCTTGAGCCATCAGCCCAACTGTGCGTACGCCACGGCCACCTGCGCGGCCACCATGGCGTTGTGGCGTACCAGGGCGATGTTCGCCGCGAGGCTGCGGCCGCCGGTGATTTCCACCATGCGGCCCAGCAGGTACGGGGTGGTGTCCTTGCCGGTCAGGCCCAGGGCGTCCATGTCGCGCAGCGCCTGCTCGATCTGCGGGTTGATCTCCCCGGCGGGAATCTCGGCCTCGGCGGGGATGGGGTTGGCGAGCATCACGCCGCCCGACACGCCCAGATCCCACTTCGCCTTCAGCACCCGCGCGGCCTCCTCGGGCGTGGCGACCGTCAGGGGCGCCCTGAAGCCGCTCTGGCGGGAGTAGAACGCCGGGAACTCCTCGCTGCCCAGCGTCAGGGCCGGAATGCCGTGCGTTTCCAGGACCTCCAGCGTCAGGCCGATATCCAGGATGCTCTTCACGCCCGCGCTGACCACGCACACGTCCGTCTGCGCCAGCTCCAGCAGGTCCGCGCTGACGTCCATGCTGCGCTCGGCGCCCCGGTGCACGCCGCCGGTGCCGCCCGTGGCGAACACGCGGATGCCTGCCAGTGCCGCCACGCGCATGGTGCTCGCCACGGTCGTCGCGCCGTGCTTCCCGAGTGCCACCGTCACCGGCAGGTCGCGGGTGCTGATCTTCTCCACGCCCTTGTCGGTCGCCAGCAGGTGCAGTTCCTCGGGCGTGAGGCCCACCTTCAGGCGCCCGCCCAGCACCGCGATGGTCGCGGGCACCGCGCCGTGTGCGCGCACCACGTCCTCCACGCCGCGCGCCATCTCCACGTTCTGCGGGAACGGCATGCCGTGACTGATGATCGTGCTCTCCAGCGCCACCACCGCGCGGCCCTCGGCCAGGGCGGCGGCGACTTCGGGGTGAATGTCCAGGTAGGCGGCAACGGTCGGGTTGATGTCGTGAGTCATGAGAAACCTCGGGAAGGGCAGTCAGCCCGGAATGAAGAGCGGAAACGGAAAGAAACGGCTGGGCAGTGCGGCTAGCTCGGCGTGGCGACCCCCATCAGGCGGGCCTGAATCGCGGTGGGCGTCAGCAGCGGCGACACCGCGTGGTCACTTTCCACCGTGATCGCCGCCGCCGCGTGACCATGCCGCGCCGCGTCCGCCGGAGACAGCCCCGACGCGAGCGCCGCCAGGAACGCCGCGAGCATCGCGTCCCCCGCGCCCGTCACGTCCCGCACCACCGCCGGCAGGGCCGCCAGTTCGGTCACGCCGTCCGGGCCACTCAGCAGGCTGCCCGCCGCGCCCCGCCGCACCCACACCAACCGCACACCCTGCGCGTGCAGTTCAGCGGCCGCCGCCCGCAACGCCCCCGGCTCGTCCGGCACGTCCCGGCCCAGCAGCGCGCCCAGTTCCGGCACGTTCGGCGTCACCACCTGCGGCACCAGCCCCGCCGCCAACGCCGGGCGCAACCGCGCCGCCTTCGGCACGCTCACCGGCTCGAACACCACCGCCGCGCCCGCCTCCGCCGCCAGGGACAGCAGATGCGCCAGCGACCCCTCCGGCAGGTTCCCGTCCGCCACCACCCACGCCGCACCCCGCAGCACCCCCCGCCGCTCCTGCAACGCCGCCGGAGTCAGCGCCTCCACCGCCGCCATCGCCGCCACCGCCACCAGCAACTCCCCACTCGCATCCAGCACCGCCGTGTACGTCCCCGTCGACACGTCCGGCGCGCGCAGCACCGGCCGCACATCCACGCCCGCCGCCTCCGTCTCCCGCAGGAGCCAGTCGCCCAGCCCGTCCCGGCCCACCACACTCACCAGCGACACGGGCACGCCCAGCCGCGCCAGATTCTCCGCGACATTCCGCGCCACACCCCCCGGCGCCTGCGCCGACACGCCCGGATTACTCGTCCCGGGCACCGCTGTCTGGATGGTGCGTGCCTTCACGTCCACGTTCGCGCCGCCCACCACCACCACGCGGCCCGGCCCGTCCTGCTCGGGCAGCAGGTAGCCGCGCCCCAGCAGCGCGCCCTTCTTCACCAGATTACGCACATGCACATTCACGGACGCCCGCGTGGAACCCAGGCGGCGGGCCAGTTCCTCCGGCGTCGCCAGGGGTGTCTCGCGGATCAGGGCAAGGAGGGCGGATTCGGTGTCGGTCAGGGGCATCTGCTTTCTATGATAAAGGCGCTTTCTGTGATTAATCAAGGTGGGTGGGTCTGGGGTGTGGGTGGGCTTTTTCGGTGCGGCCCCACCCCCCAGCCCCCTACCCCAGGGGGGCAGGGGGAGCTTGCGTTGGCACTGGGCAGGTATTTCGCCGAGGTGGTCGGCGGGCATGATGCGGGAACGGCCACGTATGGGGCTGCATGCCTCCGGCTTCGCGGCGTTCGCCCCGCGCGCTGCGCGCACGACGGGCCGCGTTGCCACGACGCCGGGCGGGCCAGCCCACTTGGTGCGTGCTGGAAGGTTCTACTTTGTGGGCTGTTGCCAAAGCCGGGTTTTCAAAGTAGATCAGCGGCGCGAAGCGTTCCACCCATCACCTGACCGCAGACTGCCACCGGCCGTCGTGCGCGCAGCGCGCGGGCCTTTGAGGGGGGCGAAGGATGGCGTCGAAGCCGGACACGTCAGCGCCCACTGCAACTTCGCCGCATAGGTAGAACCTCTTGCCAAGTGCAACGCTGCTCCCCCTGCCCCTCTGGGGTAGGGGGCTGGGGGGTGGGGCCGCACACTGAAACCCCGCCGCCCACCTACCCCTCCGTCACCCCCCACAGCGCCAGAACCTCCTGCGCCTCGTCCACGTGCATCTGCTCGACGAGTGCGCCCCGGTGCGTGGCGACGCTTTTGCCTTCGCGGCGGGCCTGTTCCCACGCGCCGATCAGCTCCCGCGCCTCTTCGGCTTCCTGGGCGGTGACGCCGAAGGTGGTGTTGGCGCCTTCGATCTGGTCGGGGTGGATGACGGTCTTGCCGGTGAAGCCGAGGGTGCGGCCCTGCTGGCATTCGCGCTGGAAGCCTTGGGGGTCGCGGATGTCGTTGTAGACGGCGTCGAGGGGGGTTTTACCGTGGGCGCGGGCGGCGAGGACGACGCTGCTGAGGGCGTGCAGGAGCGGCGTGCGGTCAGGGTGGGGGCGGGTGCGCAGGGCGCGGGCGAGGTCGTTCGTGCCGACGAGGAGGGCGGTCACGCCGGGCAGGGCGGCGATGTGGGGGGCGTTCAGGACGCCCTGGGGCGTTTCGATCATGGCCCAGAGGGGCAGGCTGAGGCTGAGGTCGCGTGCGGTGCGGGCGTCTTCGACTTTGGGCAGGACGATGCCGCTTGCGCCTGCGGTGAGGGTGAGTTCGCGGTCGTCGTGTTCCCAGGGGGTGTTCAGGCCGTTGACGCGGATCAGGACCGGGACGGGCCAGGGGGTGCGCAGGGCGTCCCGGACGTGTTCGCGGGCCTGGGCTTTGTGTTCGGGGGCGACGGCGTCTTCGAGGTCGAGGATGACCGCGTCGGGGCGCAGGGTGCGGGCTTTCTCGATGGCGCGCGGTTTGTCGCCCGGCACGTACAGTACGGAGCGCAGGGGCAGCCCGGAGCGCAGCGGGTTCATGCGGGCCGCCTGGGGGTGCGGGTGCGGGCGGCGCTGGTGGCGAGCAGCAGCGGGAGCAGCGCCGCGAGGAAGCGCAGCGCGCGGGGCAGGGTGTGGGTCATGCGTTCACGGTAATACGCCGGGCGCATCGAGGCCCCAGATGCGGGGCGGGGCGAGTTCCAGCACGTTTCCGGCCGGGTCGTGGAAGTACAGGCTCTCACCCCGGTCGCCCCAGGCGTAGCGGGTGACGGTCAGGCCGGCGGCGCGCAGCCGGGTTTCCCAGGCGTCCGTCTGGGTGGGGTCGAGGGTCAGGCAGGCGTGCGCGCCGGGCGCTCCGGCGTGCGGGGGTACGTCGCCCGGCTGGGCGCTGGCGCGCGGGTCGAAGATCAGGAGCATGCTGCCGTCCAGCCGGTAGAACAGGTGTCGGCCCGGCACGCGGCTGTGCAGGGTCAGGCCGAGCACCTGGGTGTAGAACTGCTCGGCCCGGTCGAGGTCGTCCACGTACAGGCAGGTTTCCAGGATCCGCATGGCCGCAGCCTACGGCAGCAGCAGGCGGGGTTCCGGGGCGGGACCCAGGGCGCGGCGTTGCACGTCCCGCAGGACGCTCTGCCCGTCGGTCTGGATACCGTGCTTGCGGAAGCTGGTGGCGAGGCTCTGCGCGTCGCGGGCCAGCAGGGTCTGGAAGTTGGGGTTCTGACGGGTCGAGAGTTGCGGAAAGTCGATGATGGTCACGGTGTCCTCCCACCAGAGAAGGTTGTAGGTGCTGTAGTCGCCGTGTGCGTACCCGAGCCGGAGCAGGTCAGCCAGGCCCTGAAGGCTCTGCTCCCAGGCGCGCTGGGCCTGCGCGGGGCTCAGGGCGGCGTCGCTGAGGCGCGGGGCGACGTGATCCTCGGTGCCGATCAGGCGCATGACCACGGCGGGAACGGTTTCGGCGTAGGCGGTCGGGTGCGGCCCGGCGAGGGGTTCGGGGACGTTCAGTCCGGCCTTCCAGAGGGTCCACAGGTGCGCGTACTCGCTCAGGACCCAGTCCTGCTGGAGCATCTCCAGGCCCAGGCGGGTGCGTTTCTGCATGGCCTTGGCGGCGCGGACGTCGAGGATGACCTGCCCCTCGCGGTACACCTGATCGTTCTGGAACGACCGGGCCTGAAGGTCGCGGTAGAGCTTCACGAGGACACTGCCGCGCGGGCCGCGCGCGACGTACGCGGTGGCTTCCTTGCCGCTCTTGAGTTCCGCGACGATCTCGGTGATGTACCCACGGTCGGTCAGGCGGCGGATCACGTCGTCCTGCACGTCCTCGGGGTCGCTGGCGGTCAGGTGGGCCAGGTGGCGCCGTCCGACCGGGCTGCGTTTCTCGCGGCGGCGCGGCGGGGTATCCCAGCGTTCGTCGTCCCAGGATGTGTCAGTCCAGTCGTCGTCGGACCAGTCGGTGTGGGTGCGGGCGCTCATGGGCGCCCCGTCCGGTCAGTGCAGGGAGGCCAGCCCGAAGGCAGAGGTGGCCGGTGTTGGTGCGTCAAAATCACTCCAGGTTGCAGGAACGAAGACTCCGTGTGCGGCGGTCTGGACATCAGTGATGTTGGTCATAACAGGCACCTCCTTTCGGTGATTGACACTCAGCGTAGCAGCCAAAAGCGGCGCGTGTCACGAACTCCGGTCGCGGTAGGCCATCACGCCTAGCACACCCGGCCGATGCGGCGGCCCAGCTCGAACACGACAAAAAAGAGAGGCGGGGCGCCCGGTGACTGCGCCCCGCCTCCCGCTGCCCGCGCCCTTACTTCAGCGTCTTGCTGATGAATGCGTTCGTGTAGTAATCGGTGGCTTTCGCCCCGGCCGGCAGTTTGCCCTGCTTCACGAGGGCCGCGACCGCTTTCGTCCACGCGGCCGAGTCCATGGCGCCGATGCCGTTGGCGCGGCTGTACGCGCCGGTCATCAGGGGCGTGCTGGCCTTCAGGACGTCCAGGTTGCCGCTCGCGCCGAACACCGGCTGCGCGAGCTTGAATGCGCGGGCGGGGTCCGCGACCGTGAATTTCAGGCCGCGCTGACTGGCCCGCACGACCTTCTTCGCCAGGTCGCCGCTCAGGCTCTTGCCGGTGCCGATCAGGCCCACGCCGACCATCGGGTACGCGCCGCTGATGTCCAGGGTGTACACGCGCTTGCCGCTCGTGCGGGCCAGTTGCAGCACGTCGTTGTTCGAGTAGCCCACGGCGGCGTCCACCCGTCCGGCGCGCACGGCGTCCACCTGCGTGAACCCGATCGAGTTCAGGCGCACGTCCCGGCCCTCGCTCAGGTCCGCGCTGTCCAGCAGCGCCTGAATGGCGTGGTACGAACTGCCGAACGGCCCCGGAATGCCCACCGACTTGCCCTTCAGGCTGGCCGCGCCGTTCAGGGGCGAGAGGCTGAACACCGTGACCGGGTTCTTCTGGTACATGGTCATCACGTACCGCACGTCCGCGCCCTGGTTGCGGGCGAAGATGGCGTCCTCGGGGTCACCCACCACGAAATCCAGTTTGCCCTGCAGCAGCAGCGGCAGCAGCTGCGACACGTACCCGTGCTGGTAGTTGACCTTCAGGCCCTCCGCCCCGAAGTACCCGAGCTTGTCGGCCACGTAGAACGGCGTGAACTGCACGTCCGGGTTGTACCCCAGGCCGATGTTCACGGTGCGCTGCGCGGACGCGGAGGTCGCCAGCAGGCCCAGCAGAAGGAAGGCGCGTTTCATGAGAACGAGTATAGGCGGCCCGCATGACGCGTCTGTGACTCCTGCCGCCCGCCGCGCCGGGGCATCTGCGCCCGCCCTGCCGTGGCATGCTGCGCGTATGGACCTGGAATCCTGGACGCCCGTGGACAACGCCCGCCGCCTTGCCACCCTGATCGCGGTGGGCGCGGCCATGTTCAGCCTGATGGCCCTGTGGCTGGGCGCGGCGTGGCACCCGCTGCTGGCCCTGCTGGCCGCCGCGCTGACCGGCGTGCTCGTGTGGGCCGCGTCTTTCCGGCTGCTGCGGTCCCTGCTGCGCCGCTGAACAGACCGCCCGCCCCCCGAACGGTGAACGCCCGCGGAAGGGACCTGGCCCACGCGGGTGCTACACTCGGGGGCACGCCCGCACACGGTGACCCCCACCGGTGTCCGGAGCAGCGCCCGTAAGGCGGGCCAGATGCAGGAAAAAGGAGCAATCAGATGACGGACAACAACGAGCTGCGCCCCGGTGAGCAGACGCCAGAAGAACTGCGCGACATTATCCCCCAGCTGGAAGGCGAACCCGACGAGGACGCCGTGCTGGACGCTCAGGAAGCCGAAGCTGAAACCGAAGGTGGCATCAGCGCTGACGGGGCCGAAGGCGAAGAGGAAGAAGAGTACATCGACGCCGACGAACTGCTGGGCGTCCTGGCCGAACTGAAAGAAATGCTCGAAGCCCAGGGCAAGGAAATCCGTGGCCTGCGCCGCGAGATGCGCGAAATGCGCGAAGCCCAGGGCCAGGGTGGCCTGCGCAGCGGCGAGCAGCGCCCCGCGCCCGCCCCCGCGAAGACCGCGGCGGCTACCAGGGCGGCGGCGACCGTGGCGGCTTCCGTCCCCGTGAAGACCGCGGCGGCTACCAGGGTGGCGGCGACCGCGGCGGCTTCCGTCCCCGCGAAGACCGTGGCGGCTACCAGGGCGGCGGCGACCGTGGTGGCTTCCGTCCCCGCGAAGATCGCGGCGGCGACCGTGGTGGTTACCAGGGCGGCGGCGATCGTGGCGGCTTCCGTCCCCGTGACGACCGTGGCGGCTTCCAGGGCGGCGGCGACCGTGGTGGCTTCCGTCCCCGTGACGACCGCGGCGGCGACCGTGGTGGCTTCCAGAGCGGCGGCGACCGCGGCGGCTTCCGCCCCCGTGACGACCGTGGCGGCGACCGTCCCACCTTCCGTCCCCGCGACGACCGCGGCCCCAGCGAAGGCGGCTTCCGCCCCCGCGAAAGCGCCGCGCCCGACGCGACCCCCGACCGCCCCCGCGCCCGCGCGGACCGCGGCTGGAACAACCGCCGCGACGACGAGTAACACCCACTGACAGAAGGGGGCCGGACCACAGCGTCCGGCCCTTTTCCTGTACCCCACCCCATGCAGGCGGTCACGGTGCGGTCACTGCCCGCCCAGCACACTCCGTTCACCTTCAGCGCGCGGGCGGGCCCCATTCCCTCCGCCCGGCCGCCCTGGGGGGATGGAGGGAAGACCATGACCATGAATGCCCGGATGCCCGCCCTGATCCTGCTGACCCTGACCCTGGCCGCCTGCGGAGGAGGTGGAACAGGAACGCCCACGCCTGTCGGAACGCCCGTGACGAACCTCGCGGACAGCGGCGCGGGGAGCCTGCGGGACACCCTCGCCGCCGCCAAGAGTGGCGATACCCTGCGCCTGACCAGCACCGGCACCCTGACCCTCGCCAGCCCACTGACCATCGACAGGGACGTGACGATCATCGCGACCGGCGTGACCATCGACGCCGCCGGGAAAGGCCGCGCGCTGGACGTCGCCAAGGGTGCCACCGTCACCATGCAGGGCGGGACGCTGAAAGGGGGCACCGGAGGGGTGCTGCCTGCGAGTCTTCGCCGTGCAGCACTGAGTGAACCGACCGGCCGCCCCAGTCTGGACGGTGTAGCCCGCCTCCAGTCGGCCAACCTGAACACCCAGGCCGTCACCGTGACGTACGGCGGTGTCCTGAGCAACGCCGGAACCCTGACCCTGGACGGCGTGATCGTCACTGGCGGCAAGGCGAACATAGGCGGTGGCATCTACAACATGGAAGGCGCGACTCTGACGTTGAAGGGCAGCACGAACGTCACCGGCAACGAGGCCACCCTGGCCGCACCTGCCGACGCCACACTCGAGCAGGGGTATGGCGGCGGCATCTTCAATAAGGGTGTTGTCAACCTCATTGACGGGAGTATCAGCGGCAACATAGCCGCGTACAACGGAGCTGGCCTCAGTGGTGGTGTGGGCAGTCGAACCACGGTCAGCGGCGGCAGGATTGATGCCAACGAGACGACCTATCCCGTCACGGTCAGTGCCAATGACACTTCGGGAAGTGCCGGGGGCGGCATCTACACCCTCGGTGACCTGACAGTCTCAGGAGGCAGTGTCAGTGGGAACAAAACCGCCTACTTCGGCGGGGGCATCACGGTGCAGGACTCCTGCATCGACGCTGAATGCACCGCCAGGAACCGTCCCGTCCTGAACATTTCAGGCGGAGTCATCGAGAACAACGAGCAGACCGACAGCAGTGGCAGAGGGGGCGGTGGCGGTATCTGGACTTCAGGCAGAACCGCGATCACTGGCGGGATGGTGAAAGGCAACACGGCGGATTACGGCGGTGGCGTGAATACCTGGTTCGATACCGACATCACGGGGGGGCAGATATCGAGTAACAGGGTGCGGTTCGCTGGGGGCGGCGTCCTGTTCGTGAACAAGGACCGAGTCTTCCATATCGGGGGTTCTGCCCGGATTGATGGCAATACGGCGGTCACGAATGGCGGTGGCATTCAGGTGGGCCGAGCCTCGCAGGTGACGATGGACGGCGGCAGCATCAGCGGAAACGTGGTGACGGGCGATACGGATGGGGGGGGAGGCGTCCGCGTGACCACAGGAAGCACGTTCAACCTCGCGGGTGGGGAGATCAGGAACAACACCGCCGTGAAGACCGGCGGCGGGATCACCGTGAACGGCACCGTCAACATGACCGGTGGCAGCATCACGGGCAACACCGTGACCAACCGGATTGATGCCAGGGATGGCAGTGGTGGGGGCGTGCGGTTGTACGCGGGGGCCAGCATGACGGCCAGTGGCGGGACGATCAGCAACAACGTGGCGTGGTATGGCAGTGGGGTGAAGCTGGACGGTCCGTACCAGCAGTCGGGGCGGTCGACGTTCGTGCTGTCTGGCGCGACGGTCAGTGGGAACCGGGCGGATGACAACAACGTGGCGGGTGGCTTCTGGAATGACGGGTCGTTGAGCATCACGGCGGGCAGCGTGACGGGCAACACGGCGCGTGTGGGGGCGGGGGTGTACAACACGCGGATCGGGCTGTACTCGCAGACGGGCGGGAGTGTGTCGGGGAACAACCCGGACAACGTGTACAACGTGCCCTGAGTGCCATGACACGGGGCGGAGGTTCGCCGTGAACCTCCGCCCCGCTCTGCTGCCTGGGTCAGGCGGTGGCTGTTTCGGCGGGTGCGGTGCTGGGCGCGAGGTACCGGTCGAGCCAGTTCAGGTATTCGGTCAGGCGGGTGAGGCGGCGGTCCGGGCGGCCGGAGCGGGACAGTTCGTGGTCCTCGCCGGGGAAGCGCACGAAGCGCGTGGGCACGCCGTGGAGGGTGAGGGCGGCGTACCACTGTTCGGCCTGTTCGATGGGGCAGCGGTGGTCGAGGACCGAGTGGACGATCAGGGTGGGGGTCTTCACGTTCTCGACGTACTGGAGGGGGCTCATGTCCCAGAGTTTCAGGGTGTCGGCGCGGCGGTGGAAGTTCAGGCCGAGTTCGTCGTCCCAGAAGCGCAGGCCGATGTCGCTGGTCCCGCCGAAGGACAGGAGGTTGCAGATGCTGCGGTCGGTGATGGCGGCCTGGAAGCGGGTGGTGTGCGCGGTGAGCCAGTTGGTCATGAAGCCGCCGTAACTGCCGCCCATGACGGCGGTGCGCGTGCGGTCGAGGCGGGGGTGGGTGTCCAGGCAGGTGTCGAAGAAGGTCAGGATGTCGCTGGCGTCGACGGTGCCCCAGCGGCCGTGGATGACATCCACCCAGGCCTGTCCGTAGCCGAGGCTGCCGCGCGGGTTGCTGTAGCAGATGGCCTGTCCGCGCGCGGCGTACAGCTGGAATTCGTGCGTGAAGGCGTGCCCGTAATCGGTGTGCGGGCCGCCGTGAATGCTGAGCAGGGCGGGCACGGTGTCGGTCCCGTCGGGCAGCAGGATCCAGCCTTCGCCCTCGCCGAGGTCGGTGGGGAAGGGCACGCGGGTAGGGGTGCGGGCCGGGAAGGGGAGGTTCGCGTGTAGGTGGGTGACCTGGGTGCCGTTCAGGATGATTTCGGGGAAGCGGTCGGCGCGTTCGCTGATGTGGGCGAGGCCGCCGCCGCGCGCGGTGAAGGCCGGAATGACGGCCTGTGGGTCGTGGGTGTGGGCCTGGACCGTTCCGGGCTGGTCGCCTTCGCCCAGGGTGGCGGTGAACAGGCCGCAGCTGCCGCGCACGGTCGCGGAAAACAGCAGGGTGTGGTCGTCCAGCCACACGGGTCGTTCGGGTAGGGCGCCCACGTGGCAGTCACCGCCCACGCCGTTGCCGACCGGGTGGTCGTGCCCGGCGTCCAGGCGGACGGGGGCAGACTCGCGGCTGTGCAGGTCGCGGCTGTCCAGATCGCTGTGCAGGGGCAGCAGGTACAGGTGGGTGTGTTCGGTGTTGCCCTGCCCGGCGGGGCGGCCCAGCAGCGCGAACCGCTGGCCGTCCGGGTGCGGGATCACGGCGCTCACGGCGGACGCCCAGCGCGTGACCTGCCGCAGCTCGCCGTCCAGCGGCAGGTGCCAGACTTCCTGCTGCCACTGCGCGCCCGCCAGTTCGTCGGTGGCGGCCACGAACAGTACGCCGCTGCTGTCCGGGAGCCACGCCACGTCGCTGATTTCCACCTCCGGGGCGTGCCAGACGCTCAGTTCGCCGCTGGCGACATGCAGGCGGTACAGGCGGGCGGGCGTTTCGGGCAGCCAGTCGCGGCCGTTGAAGCGGTAGCGGGGTCTGGTGATCACGCGGGCCTCGCCACGCTCGTCGCGTCTGTCCTCGTCGTCGCCGGTACTCGTGAAAGCGATGAACTGCCCGTCCGGGCTCCAGAGGGGGGCGCTCACGCCGCCGCGCAGGGTCGTCACGCGCCGCGCCTCGCCGCCCGTCAGGGGCAGCAGGTGCAGTTGCGGACCGCCCTCCGCGCCCTTGCGGGTAAAGGCCAGCGTCTGCCCGTCCGGGGACCAGCGGGGGGTGCCGTCGCGGTCCTCGCCGTGCGTCAGGGCGCGGGTGTGCGTGCCGTCGGTCAGCCAGACCTGCGAGCGGTAACGCGGTTGCGGGAAGTCCGCGTCGGGCTTGCGGGGGTTGTCCTCCTCGATGCGGGTCAGCACGAACGCCGCCTGCCGTCCGTCCGGGCTGACCTGCGGATCTGACGGGAACACCAGCGAAAGCAGACTTTCCGGGCCGGGGGTGGATGAATTCATGGCGTTCAGTCAATCACACGGGCGCCCTGTACGCCGGCGCAGAGGCAGCGCGCGTGTCCGCGTGGCATGAACGCCGGATTCATGATGGCTTGCTCAACGTGGATAGAGTTTTTCCTTCCTATTTCTATACAGGTGGCGGCTAGTCTGAACGTACCGGCCCAACAGGCCAGAGGAGCAGTCCAGTGTCGGTGAACCGCCGGGTTCACCGGACTGCGCCTCACACGGCCAGACCTGACCAACCGACCCGTTTCTTGATCGAGCCGGACCTGCTTCTTTTCTCTCCGGCGGCGCCCCTGGTGTCCGTCACGTCCTACCCGTCCTACTGGAGGTCTGTCATGCAAGAACTGTCCTGCACCTGGGTTCCTGGAACCTTCGATATCGTTCGCCTGAAGTTCGCCGGTCGCACCGTCGAGATGACCGCCACCCGCCTCGCCCGGCTGTTCGGGAAACAGGCGCTGCATGACCTGTACCTCAAGGGCAGCGCCCGCCTGAAAGTGGACGCCCGCGAGATCGCCCTGCTGAGCTGATACGGCCTCCGGCTGAAGGGTCTGCAAGAACCGTTCGGTCCGAGCGGACGCGACCCGTAGAGTTGCCCCGCCGGGGTATCCATAGGTCCGACCAGAGAGCCGCCGCAGGCCAGACCTGACGGCGGCTCTCTGGTTCCCCTGTGCCGCTGAATCCTGTGCCGCTGAACGCCGCTGTCAGGCGTGCGGGCCCGCCGGGTCAGCAGAGGCGTAGCATGCGGCTCATGCCTGAATTCGATACTCCGGACCTGAACGCCATGCAGGCCGACCTGCGCACCCTGGCCAGCATCGAGAGTCCGTCCGGTGACCCGGTCGCCGTGCAGCGGGTCATGGACGTCGTGGAGGACTGGGCGCGTGACCTGGGAGCCGAAACGCACGCCCTGGGCGGCGGCACCCGCGTCTTCCGCTTCGGCGTGCAGGCGGGGCAGCCGGACCGTCCCGTGCTGGTCCTCACGCACGCCGACACCGTCTGGCCGCACGGCACGCTGGAACACATGCCGCTGCGCGTGGACGGCGAGCGCCTGTACGGCCCCGGCACGTACGACATGAAGGCCGGCATCGTGGGCCTGTTCCACGCGCTGCGCGCCCTGGACGGCCACTGGCCGCGCGGGGGCATCACGGTCCTGCTGTCCCCGGACGAGGAGATCGGCAGTCCCGGCAGCCGCGCCCACATCGAACGCGCCGCCCACGAGGCGCGGGTCGCGCTGGTCGTCGAGCCGCCCGTCGCGGACACCCACGCCCTGAAAACCGGACGCAAGGGCACCGGCGACTTCAGCCTCACCCTGACCGGCGTCGCCAGTCACGCCGGGAACCGCCCGGAGGACGGCGCGAGCGCGGTCACGGCCGCCGCGCAGGCCGTGCTGGACCTGCAGGCACTCGCCCGGCCGGACGTCGGCACGACCGTCAGCGTGGGCCTGATCAGCGGCGGCAGCGCCGTGAACGTCATTCCCGCCCACTGCACGCTGCACCTGGACCTGCGGGTCAGTACCCTCGCGGAGGCCGAACGGGTGGACGCCGCCGTGCGCGCCTGGACGCCCCGCGACCCGCGCGTGACCGTGCAGGTCGCCGGCGGCCTGAACCGCCCGCCCTTCGAGCAGAGCGAAGGGACGCTGGCCCTGTACGCGCAGGCGCGCGACATCGCCCTGGAGCTGGGCTTCGACCTGCCCAGCGCCGTCGTGGGTGGCGGCAGCGACGGAAACTTCACCGCGCCGATCATCCCTACCCTGGACGGCCTGGGCGCCCCCGGCGACGGAGCGCACGCCGCGCACGAGCACGTCCGCCTGGACCGCTGGCCCGACCACGTGCGCCTGCTGACCCGCCTGCTGCGCGAAGTCTGAACGTCCGTCCGGTTCGTTGACGACCCGGTGCCCGTCCGGTCATACGGATTCCGTTTGTTTCGCCGACACTCCGGAACTTCACCGGATTGCCAGCTCCACGTCCGGAACCCGTTTCTCTCCTTCTCGCTTCGCTCGGATTGAATGGGCTTTGCAGCCCATTCAATCGGAGTCCGTATCAGTGAATCAGGCGGCCCGGCTGCGGCGTTTCGGCAGGCTGGGCGGGCTGCTGGAGCAGGCGTTCGGTCAGTTCGGTGCTGTTCATGGGCAGGGCCAGACCGTACCCCTGTCCCAGCTGGCAGCGCAGCGTCCGGACGGCGCTCAGGTGTGCGGGCGTCTCGATGCCCTCGGCGGTCACGTCGGCACCCAGGTTGCGGGCGATGCCGGTCACGGCCTGCGTGAGGGCCTGCGCGAACTGCGCGGCGGCCGGGTCGGTCAGGTCGGCCGTGATGGAACGGTCGAGTTTCACGCCGGTGATCGGCAGGGTCCGCAGGCGCATCAGGTTCGAGTACCCGGACCCGAAATCGTCGATGCTGATCTGCACGCCCATCTCGCGCAGTTCATGCAGGGTGCGGGCGGTGCGGGCGTCCTCGTACAGCACGGCGGTTTCCGTCAGTTCCAGTTCCAGGCGGGCCGGGGGCAGGCCGCTGCGGGTCAGGGCGGCCTGCACGGTCGCGCGGAACTCGAACTGCAGCAGCTGTACGGCGCTGACGTTCACGCTGATGGTCAGGTCCGGCCAGGCCAGCGCGGCGCGGCACGCCTCGTTCAGGACCCAGGTGCCGATGGGCGTGATCAGGCCGCTGCGCTCGGCGACCGGAATGAACTCGGCCGGTGATACGCGGCCCAGGGTGGGGTGCGTCCAGCGCAGCAGCGCCTCGGCCTTCACGATCCGGTGGTCCGCCAGTCGGTACACCGGCTGGAATACCAGCGTCAGCTCCTGGCGGGGCAGGGCGCCGCCCAGTTCCCGCGCCAGCAGTTGCGAACGTTCGGTCAGGGCGTCCTGTTCCGGGTGGTAGCGGCGCAGGCGGCGGCGTCCGGCGCGTTTCACGGCGAACAGGGCGCTGTCGGCGTGCCGCAGCAGTTCGTCCGGGTCGCTGGAATCGTGTGGGTACAGGGTCAGGCCGATGCTCAGGGTGGTTTCCACGCCCACCTGCGCGCTCGGTTCGATGGCCGCCTCGTGCAGGAGCGTCTGCCCGGTCCAGTCCGCCTGTTCGGGCGTCACGCCGGGCAGCAGGACCACGAACTCGTCGCCGCTCAGGCGGTACACCTGGGCGTCCGGGCCGCTCAGGCGTTCCAGTTCGCGCGCCAGGATGCACAGCAGCGTGTCGCCCGCCGGGTGTCCCAGCGTGGCGTTCACGATCTTGAAGCCGTCCACGTCCACGTGCAGCAGCGCGAACGACGCCGAGCCGGGCTGCGTCATGCGGCGCAGGTCCTCCTGCAGGCGCGTCCGGCCCGGCAGGCCGGTCAGCAGGTCGGTGCTGCTGAGGGCGCGCAGGGCGTTCTGCTCGCCGCGCCGCTGCCCCAGGTCCTCGTGCCGCTGCATGAACAGCGACGTGAGGTGCAGCGTCACGGCGGCCGAGAGGTTCAGGTGCAGCAGCGCCCGGATCACGTCCGGTTGCAGCGGCTCTCCGCGCAGCAGCGGCGCGAGCAGGATCACGCCGCTCAGGGTGGCGACGCCGGCCAGCAGGGCGTTCAGGACGTTGATCATGGACCGGGGCGTGTCGGCCACCAGCCGCCACAGGAACAGCGTGGGGAGCCACACCATCGTCTCGATCAGTTCCGGCACCAGCACCGCCGGCTCGTGGACCACGGCTGCCAGCAGCGCCAGTTTCACGGTCAGAAACGCGGCGCAGCTGAGCAGCAGCGTCAGCGCCAGCGTGGTCTGGGTGGCCCAGCGGCGCGCGGTGGCCAGCCAGATTCCGCTGAGCAGGGTCAGGAGCATCAGGTTCAGCGGCAGGTCGTAGGTCCGGTCCCAGGCGTCCTGCCGGGAGAACACCTGCAACGCCCCGATGAACAGCACGAGGACCGGCAGGACCACCAGCATCGACAGCCGCCAGGTCTCTGGCAGCGGCGCGGCAGGGGAGGGGGCGGTGCGGCGCATATGGGTTCAGTGTATGAACCGTTTCCACACAGTTTTCATACGAACCGGCCGGATCAACGCCCGCCGGGGAGGCTGCCCCGGCAACCGATATGCTGCGGGAACGATGTTCAACCTGTTCAGCAAGAAGCCGCCCGCCAACCCGCACGTCAAGCAGGACGACCCGCAGACGTTCCGCGTGCGCGTCCGCACCCGCCCGCACGCCGAGGTCGTCGAGTTCCGCTTCACCAAGGGCGCCCACATCGGCATCGACGACGACGGCACGTACCTGTTCCGCAAACCGGTCGTCAGCCCGCAGCACTTCGACCGGGGCGAACTGCTCGTGCGCTTCGACCGCCACTACCGCGTCACCGCCACCGACGGCGAGAACGTGGACTTCATTCCCGTCAGCGACTGGGAATAGGGACGCGGGAGGCTGTTCCCGCCTCTCACGCCCTCTTCCCGCGCCGCTCACCTCACCTCGTGGAAGGTCTCCTGGGTCACGCGGTCCGGGTACTTGCGGATGAAATCCACGGTGCTCAGCGCCTGCGTGCGGTGGCAGGCGATGGCCTGCAGTTTGCGCACGATGAAGCGCGTCACGTCATGGCGGACGTTCGGCGGCAGCCACTCGGCCCGCAGCGCCTCGTTCTCCGGCGGCACGTCGCTGGCGTAGTACCACAGGCGGGGCCGCTCGCCGGGCGGCAGGGCGTCCCAGGCGGCCTTCACGGCGCGGTGCGTGGTCACGTGGTCCGGGTGGCCGTTACTGCCGTTCGGCGGGAAGGTCAGCACGATCTCCGGGCGCAGGCGGGTCATGGCCTCGCTCGCCACTTCCACCAGGGCTTCCAGCGGCTCGTCTTTCAGGTACTTGTCCGGAAAGCGGTGATGTTCGAACACGCTGCCGCCCGCCACCGCTTCGGGGGTGGTCAGGCCGATCACGTCCAGGCACGCGGCGAGTTCCACTTCCCGCATCCGCGCGAGTTCCTGCGGCGTGTCGCACAGGCCCAGCGTGCGGCCCGCCTCGCCGCGCGTCAGCGTCACCAGCCCGCAGGCCTCCCCGGCTTCCAGGTGGCCCATCAGCGTCCCCGAAGCGCCGTACACCTCGTCGTCCGGGTGCGGCACGATCAGCAGCAGTTTCATGCGGACTCCGTCTGCTGCGTGGTCAGATCGGAAGGACGCCGCTCTGCCCACTCCGCGCCCGGAGCCCACTCTTCTCCCACTCGCATCCGCTCGGATGGAATGGCCTTGACCAGCCATTCCACCGGAGTCCTGTTCAGTTCCTTGCTCATCCGCCCAGCATAGGCCCGCATGCGCGTCACCGCGTGGGGCACGCCGCCGGGGCCGCGTAGGCGTGCTGGCAGATGCGGCCCCGGCCGGGCGACCCGCATGATGGACGCATGACTGCCCTGCCCACCTTCACGCTGCGCGAGCCGCGCAAACCCGACGATTTCGCCCAGATCGCGGCCCTGCTGAGCGCCGCCGACCCCGACTGGCCGGTCACGCCGGACCTGCTGGCCGTCTGGGACGCCGCGCACGACCCGGCGCTGTACCGCCTTGAACTGGTGGCCGAACAGTCGGGGCGGATCGTGGGCGTGGGCCACGTGGGTCACGACGACTTCGCGTTCGAGGAGTGGCGGTACTTCGGCGGCGTGACCGTGCATCCGGACGCGCGGCGGCGTGGCGTCGGGTCGGCGCTGTACGGCGCGCTGATGGACCGGGCGCGGGAACGGGGCGCGCAGGACATCCGCACCATGCTCAGCGACCAGGACCGCGACGCGCCGGGCCGGGCGTTCCTGGCCGCGCGGGGCTTCACGCGCACCTGGGACCGCTTCGAGTCCCGCCTGAACATCGCCGGGGCCGACCTGGACGCCTTCGACGACCTGATGGACGCCGTGGCGGCAGGCGGCGTGCAGCTGCGCTCCGTCGCGGACCTCGCCGGTGACCCCGAACGTGACCGCCGCCTGTGGGAACTCGACTGGCAACTGTTCCAGGACGTGCCGATGGGACAGACCCTGACCCGGCGGCCCCTGGACGCGTGGCTGAAACAGGAACTGCACGACCCGACCTTCAGCCACGAGCTGTCCTTCGTGGCGGTACGCCCGGAACTGAACGACCCCCTGACCGGCCCGTACGTGGGCTACAGCACCCTGATGAGCAACCCGGCGGGCTTCTACGTGATCGGCATGACCGGCGTGCGCCGCGAGGAGCGGGGGCGCGGCGTGGCCAAAGCCCTGAAGGTCGCCGCGATGCGCGCCCTGGTCGCCGCCGGGGGCGGCGAGATCCGCACCTTCAACGACCCGCCCAACCGGGCCATGCTGAACATGAACCGGGCGCTGGGGTTCCAGCGCGGCCCCACCCACAGCCGCTACGAACTGCACCTGGACCCCGTGACCGGCGAGCGCCGCCCCATCGCAGCGCTTCAGGACCCCGCATGACCGCGCCCTTCACGCTGCGCCCCGCCACGGACGCCGACCACGCCGCGCTGGCCGACCTGATGACAGCCGTGAATCCCCGCCACCCCCTGAGCGCGGCCGCGCTCGACCACCACCTGGACACCCTGCGCGGGCACCCGCTGGGCCTGCACGTGGCCCTCTGGACCGCCGAAACCACCCGCGACGGCCAGCCGGCGCTGCTGGGCGTGGCGTCCGTCATGCAGTTCGCGGGCATGTACCACCCGGACCGCTACCACGCCGAGGTGGGCGTGCACCCCGCCGCGCGCGGGCAGGGCGTCGGGCGGGCGCTGGCCGCCACGCTGGAAGACCACCTGCGCGGGCGAGGCGCACGCGAGGTCCTGGCCGGCGCGTACGAGGACGACCCGGACTCGCTGGCGTTCCTGAACCGCCGGGACTTCCGGGAAGTCATGCGCTTTTTCGACAACGTCCTGACCCTCGCGGACTTCGACCCGGACGCCTGGGCCGCCCAGCGCGCCCTGCCGGCCGGGGTGCGGGCCGTCACGTACGCCGACCTGTGCGCCCAGCTGGGCGAGGACGCCGCCCGTGACGCGTACTACCGGGGGTTCCAGCAGGCGCGGGCCGACGTGCCCCGCACCGCCCCCGCCACGCCCGTCACGCCCGAGGACTTCCGCCAGCGCCTGCAGGCCCCGCATTTCCTGCCGGGCGGCGTGCTGCTGGCCGTCACCGAAGGCGGCGAGGTCGCGGCGCTGTCCGAACTGGAACTCGAGGACGGCGACCCGCACCGCCTGAACACCGGCCTGACCGGCACCGCCCGCGCCTGGCGGCGGCAGGGGCTGGCGCTGGCGCTGAAACTCCGCGCCCTGGACCTCGCCCGCGACCTGGGTGCCCGCGAGGTCTGGACCGGGAACGCCACCACCAACGCCCCCATGCTGGCCCTGAACGAGCGCCTGGGCTTCCGGCCGCGCGTCGCGTGGGTCGAGATGCAGCGCGGCCGGGTGGACGGATGACCACCGTGACCCCCATCGCCGGGCACGAGTGGGACGCGGCGGCCGCCATCCTGACCAGCGCGAATCCGCACGACCCCCTGACCGGCGAGGAGTACCGCCACCAGATGCGCGATCAGCAGGACTGGGGGCACGGCTGGGCCGTCCTGGTGGCCCGCGACGCCACAGGGGTGGTGGGCGTCGCCGGGTACCACCAGAACCCCGGCGCGTTCCACCCGCACCGCTACGACCTGGACCTTGCCGTCGCGCCGGACGCCCAGGGACGTGGGGTCGGCGCGGCCCTCTGGGACACCCTGGCCGCCGACCTGCGCGCCCGGCACGCCGAATCTGCCCGCATCCTGGCCCGCGAGGACCACCCGGTCGCGCCGGACTTCCTGACCCGCCGGGGCTTTACGGGTAGCAAGCGGTACTTCATGTCCACCCTGCACGTCCCGGACTTCGACCCTGCCCCGTACGCCGCGCTGGAAGATCGCGTGCAGGCGCGCGGCGTCCGCATCCGCAGCCTGGCCGACCTGCGCGCGGCGGGCACTCCGGACCTCGTGGGCCGCCTGCACGCCCTGATGAACGACGTGCGGCAGGACGTGCCCCGCGCCGAACCCGCCACGCCCCTGACCCGGCAGGTGTTCGAGGACGCCATCCTCGGCGAGCCCGGCCTGCTCCCCGACGCGTACCTGATCGCCGAGGCCGGCGGGCAGTGGATCGGTCAGACGGTCCTGTTCCGCAGCGACGCCAGCCCCGACCTCCTGACTGGCCTGACCGGCGTGACCCGCCCCTGGCGCGGCCAGGGCGTCGCCACCGCCCTGAAACTCGCCGCGATCCGCGCCGCCCGCACCCTGGGCGCCCCCACCATCCGCACCGACAACGCCAGCGATAACGCCCCCATGCTCGCCATCAACGACCGCCTGGACTTCGTGCGCGACCCCGCCAGCGTGTCCTACGTGATCCGCTTCGGGTGAAGCAGGGGAGTGGGCAGTGGGTGGTCTTGACATGGGCGGGCAGGCCGCGCACACGCTGCCATCTGCCATCTGCCATCTGCCATCCGCCATCCGCCATCCGCGTAAGCTGTGTCCGTGCTGCTGAGTATCGACTGGGACGCTTTCTCGGGAACGCGGGAACTGGTGTTCGACGCGCCCATCTGGGGCACCCGTGACCGCGAGGAGGACCGCCTGGACGCCTGGACTGCGCGTGCCCGCAGACGCGGCGGCACCTGGGCGGCGCTGGACGCCGACTTTCCGCTGTATCCCGGCTGGGAGGCCCTGCGCGCCTACGCGGGCGTGCCGGCCTTCGTGACGCTCAGCCACGCGGACGCCTGGACGTGGCTGGAAACGCACCCCGGCCTGGACGTGCTGAACGTCGATTCCCACCACGACCTGGGCAGCCGCAGCGGTGACCCCGCGCGGGTGCGGCCCGGCAACTGGGCGGGCCTGGGACTGGCGCGTGGACTGATCGGTCACGTCACCACCCTGTACCCCGACTGGCACGCGGACCTGCCCGTCGCGGAGGGGCACGACCTGGACCGCACGCGCGGCGAGATCCGCGACCTGCTGCCCCCCGCGCTGCTGGACCGCGTGACCCTGACCCGGCAGGCGCGACCCGGCGCGGGTCTGCCGGACCCGGCGCGGGTGACCAGCCTGCTGCTGGTGCAGTCGCCCGCCTGGACGAACCCCGCGCACGACGCGGCCTTCCTGTCGCTGGCCGCCGACCTGCGGGCCGCCCCCATCGTGCCGCCGCTGGCCCGACCCTGACCGGGTATTCCCCCGACAGGTTGGCCTGCATCCTTGCAAGCGGCCCGCAGCGGCAACGCCTACAATGACGGGGTAGAGGAACCCGCAGCAGTCCCCCACCTGCGTTTCCGCGCGATCAGGAGCCGACGTGACCAGTATTCACACCGATGAACAGACCCTTCCCGCCACCTACCAGGTCGGCGTGTTCGCCCTGATCCGCAACCGGGACGCCTACCTGATCATTCAGCCGCGTCAGCCGCTGCTGCCCGGCGGACGCCAGGGCCTGCCCGGCCTGCTGCTGGGTGCCAGCAGCGGCCTGAACCTCGTCGAGATGAACCTGCGCCGCGTGGTCCGCGAGCAGGTGAAACTGGTGGTCAGCGACCTGAAACTCGTCGGGTCGCACGCCTCGCGCAGCCCGCAGGACAGCGGCGCGGACGCCCGGCTGAACCTGATCTTCGGCACCGAGTACAGCGCCGGGATTCTCGACCCGAACCCCGAACAGGTCAGCGCCGCCGACTGGATTCCCCGCAGCGAGATCCTCGAAGCGGGCGCGTACCCCGAATGGCTCCAGAGTGCCGTCCGCGAACTGGAAACCGTGAATTCCCCGGCCAGCACACCGGAACCCGCGCCGTCCCGCCTGCGTTTCGGCCGCCGCCGCTGACCCCCCCCTGCGGCCCCCGCCAGCTCCCGCCCCTCTGAAAGCCGTCATGGGTTAAGCTCGTGGGCGGCCCGTGACCTGTGCTGTCGCTGCGGCCGGAGGTCACCCCTATGAAACCCACCCCCGCGCGGAGCCTGCTCGCCCCGCTGCCCCTGCTGCTGATCGCCCTGTACGCCCTGAGCATCCTGCTCGCCAACCTGACGCTGAACACCTTCGTGCCGCTGCCGCTGTACGGCCTGCTCAGCGTGGGGACCATCTTCTTCGCGGCCGTGTTCACGCTGCGTGACCGCATTCACCGTGCGGGCGGCCTGAACGCCGTGTACGTGGCCATTGCCGCCGCGCTGATCGTGAACACCGTCGTCGCCCTGCTGACCGGCACGCCCTGGCGGTTCATCGGCGCGAGTTTCCTGGCGATCCTGGCCGGAGAACTGGCCGACACCGCCGTGTACCAGCGCCTGATCCAGCGCAACTGGTGGACGCGGGTCCTGGCCAGCAACGCCGTGAGCGTCCCGCTGGACAGCGTGCTGTTCAACCTGCTGGCCTTCTGGGGCGACATGCCCGCCTCGCAGATCGCGCAGATCATCTTCGCGGACATCGTGATCAAGTACCTGATCGCCGCGCTGTTCGCGTTCCGCATCCGCCGGGCCGCGCGCGCCGCCACCTGACCCAGACACCGATTGAATGGCTTGCAAAGCCGCTGGGCCCGAGCGGCCGCGACTCGTAGAGCGGCCCCGCAGAGGAGGAGCTGGGCGGGTTCCGGGCGTGGAGTTGACGACCCGGTGTCCTTCCGGGTCGTCAACGAAACAGACGGCAGTCCGTATCAGTCGATGGGCAGCGCGTCGGTTGGCGCCGTGTCGTCGTCGTCCTCGTCCAGGTTCAGCGTCACGGTCTGCCAGCGGGCCGGGAGGGTCAGGCGCAGCACGCCGTCCTCGTAGGCGAAACTGGCCGCGCCCTGCACCTCACGCACGTGCGACAGACCCAGGATGTGCAGGGCCTCGCGCTGCTCGAAGGGGGGCGCGTCACCCTCGGCCTCGCGGCGGATGACGAGGCGCGTGCCCTGCCGCTCGCCGACCAGTCGGGTCAGGCGCCCCCCGGCCGGGCCGTCCCCGGCGTCCTCGAACAGCTGCCCGATGAAGCCCGCCGGGCCCGCGTGCACCAGCCACGACAGCCGTTCCCAGCGCGCCGAGGTGGTGTGCAGCGCGGGTTCCGTGACCGGGATGGCCTCGCCGGCCCGCAGGTACATGGGCAGCGTGTGCAGCGGCGCGTTCGCCACGACGTGCTGCGCGCCCGCATGGACGGCCCCGAACTCCGAGAGGTTGAACACTTCCGCCCAGCGGCCCGCCGGGAGGTACACCAGTCGGCGGCGGTGCCCGGCCCGCAGGACCGGCGCGACCATCAGGCCCTCGCCCAGCAGGTACTGCGTGTCCTCGCGCACGGCGTCCTCGTCGGCCGGCCAGTGCAGCGCCAGCGGGCGCATGACCGGCAGGGCCGTGCGGGTCGCCGCCTGCGCCAGGGTATACAGGTGTGGCAGCAGCCGGTAGCGCAGTTCCAGCGCCGCGCGGATCACGTCCGTGAAGGTGTCCCCGAACCGCCAGGGTTCCTGATCGGCCGTGCCCAGCGCCGAGTGGTTGCGCAGGAACGCGTACCCGACCGCCGCCTGGTACCAGCGGGCCAGTAGCTCCCCGGTCGTGTCCCCGCCGAAGCCGCCCACGTCGGCCCCCGCGAACGGAATGCCGCTCAGGCCCAGGCCCTGGATCATGGGGAGGCTCAGGGACAGGTGCGACCACGTGGCTGTGTTGTCCCCGGTCCAGACGGTCGCGTGCCGCTGAATGCCCGCGTACCCGGCCCGCGTGAGAATCCACGGGCGCACCTGCGGACTGAACTTCGCGTACCCGGCGCGGCTCGCCTCGCTCATGCCGTTCGCATACGCGTTGTGCACCTCCAGGTGCGGGCGGTTCCCGTGCCGCGCGTCGTACGGCAGGGTCTTGCCCTCGGTTTCACGCGGCTCGCGCAGGCTGAAGCACGCGGGCTCGTTCATGTCGTTCCACTGGCCCTGAATCCCGGCGTCCGCGAAGAACTTGTGCCGCCCTGCCCACCAGTTCACCACCTCGGGCCGCGTGAAATCCGGGAACACCGCCGGGTCCGGCCAGACCTCGCCGACCAGCACGTCCCCGCGCGCCGTGCGGACCAGATGATCCCCACGCACGGCCTCCTCGTACACGTCGTACCCGGCCTCCACCTTCACGCCCGGATCGATGATCGGCACGAGTTTCACGCCCTGCGCCCCCGCCTCCCGCACGAACGCCCGCAGGTCCGGGAAGTTCGCGCGCTGCACCGTCCACACCTTGTACGCATCCATGTAATCGATGTCCACGTACACGCTGTCCAGCGGCAGCCCCCGGTCCCGGTACCCCTGAATCACGTCCCGCAGGTCCTGCGCCGTGCGGTACCCCCAGCGGCTCTGACCGGCCCCCAGCGCCCACAGCGGCGGCATCGGCGCGTACCCCGTCAGGTCCGCGTACCGCCGCAGCACATCCGCCGGACGCGGCCCGGACAGCACGTACACGTCCAGCTCCGGCCCCGCCGACGCCCACCGCAACTCGTGCGGATGCGCGCGCGCCACGTCCGCCTCCATCCGCCACGGCTCGTCCACGAACACCCCGTGTGCCCGGCCCCCATGCAGCACCGTCGTGAACGGCACCGACACGTACAGCGGGTCCGTCTCCGTGTGGTGCGGGAAGCAGTCCGTGTTCCAGAAGGTCAGGTGCATGCCACGCTTGTCGATCGGCCCGACCCGCTCCCCGAACCCCAGGAACGCCGCGCCCTCCGGCGCGTCCAGGCTCAGGCGCGAGCGGCGCAGGTTGAAGCGCTCGGCATCCAGCGCCGGCCGCTGCGTGGGCGCCTCGCCGCCCCACACGGGGGCCGACACCAGCACCCGCGCCGACGACCCACTCCCCGTCAGCACCTGCCACGCCCCCGACACGCGGTTCAGCCGGAACGACAACCCGCCCCCGATCACCAGCAGCTCGTCCTCCAGGTCCGCCGCATTCAGGCTCAGGCCCCCCGGCAGGTCCGGCCGCACCGCGAAACTCTGCTTGACCGGCACGCGCGGAAACCCCAGCGAGTTCGCCCGCGCCTCCGGCAGCAACCGCACCCGCAGCACCCCCGGCAACGGCGCCGACACCACCAGCACGTCCGACTCGCCCCACACGCGCACCTCGGACCCCTGCCCGCCAGCCGCCGCCACCCCACCACTTTCCACCGCGAACGAAGAGAATCTCATGATGGACCCAGCGTAGCGCGACAGGAGTCAATGGTTGAAAGTTGATGGTTGACAGTCAGAAGAAGCGCGGCTCCATCGACTATCAACCTTCAACCATCAACTTTCACCGGTCCCCTCAGCCTACGCCCAGGAATTCGACCTGCACGCCGTTCTCGTCGGCGGCGCGGCGCGCGAGTTGCAGCGTCGCCTGCGCGCCCGCCCGTAGCGCCCGCTCGGGCCGGTGCCACAGGGCCTGCGCGACCCGGCTGGCGCGCCGCACCACCAGCACCTCGCCCGGCAGGGCCAGCCCCACCGCGGCCAGCAGCGCCTGCGCGCTCGGCGGGACCTCGGACATCACGTCCAGCGACACGTGCGCCGTCACGCGCTCCCCGGCGCGGCGCAGGCTCACGCGGGCCTCGTCGCCGGCGGCGCGTTGCTCGATCAGCACGTCCGACCGGGTGGCCGTCAGGCCCGGCGTGCCCAGGCCCCGCCGCGCGTCGTTCGCCAGCTCGTGCGCCGTGAGCATGTGCCGCCGCGTGCGCGGCGCGTACCGCACGCGCAGCCCCACGCGCCGCGCCGCGACCTCCTCCAGTACCTCGCGGGCCGCGTCCGTCAGCACCTCCGGCCCCCGCCCGCGCCCGACCGACGCGATCACCGCCTCGTTATCCGTATGCACCGTCAGCGCCTCGCCGGGCGGCGCGGCCCGCACGGCCTCCAGCACCGCGCGCACCTCGGCCGCGTTGTTGTCCGGGGCGCGCAGCTGCCCCTGAAACCGCGCCGGCAGTTGCCCCGGCACGATCAGCACCAGCCCCCAGCCGCCCACGCCCACCAGCCGCCCCTCGGCGTCCGGTCCCTCGTTCCAGCTGGCATCCACGAACGCCTGATTCACGCCGCACCACCCCCCACACGCACCGCGCGCTGACCGTCATTCTTCACGGCGAATGCCCCGCCTGCGCCCCACGTTTCCTTCACACGCCATTCAACCGCGCCGCGCAGGTGCGGCGCATCGGCCAGCACGCCTACGCACCCCACCCCGCCAGTCACTCCAGCGTGATGTCCAGCCGCCGCGCCAGCACCCGCCGCGCCGCCACATGCAGACTGCGCGGATCGTACTCACCGGCCTCCAGCAACCGCAGCACCTCCGGCGACACGCCCACCTCCCGCGCCAACGCCACCAGCGAGATTCCCAGCAGACGCCGCCGCGCCCCCACCGCTACCGCCCCCGGAAAAGTCACCGAATCCATGCACCATCATGCCCCCACCCCACCCCCACGCAATGGAACCCAGCCCCCCAACCGGCCCCCAACCGCCCCGGCCGCCCAGGATGAAATACTGACCCCCATGAACGTCCTGGATCTCTACCAGCAGGCCGGCGCGTACCACGAAGGCCACTTCCTCCTTGCCTCCGGCCGCCACAGCCCCAAATTCCTCCAGAGCACCACCCTCCTCCAGCACCCCCACCTCACCGAACAGATCGGACAGGCCCTCGCCCAGCGCCTCAAAGAAACAGGCGTCCACGCCGACCTGCTCATCGGCCCCGCCATGGGCGGCGTCGTCCTCGCCTACGAAACCGCCCGCCACTACGGCACCCGCGCCATCTTCGCCGAGAAAGACGGCCACGGCGGCATGAAAATCCGCGAAGCCTTCACCATCAAGCCCGGCGAAACCTTCATCGCCGTCGAAGACGTCCTCACCACCGGCGGCAGCGTCCTCAAAGCCGTCCGCGCCGCCGAAGCCGCCGGAGGCCACTGCGCCGCCATCGCCTGCATCGTCGACCGCCGCCCCGTCGAGGGCGATCTGGAGGGCTACCCGCTCGTGTCCCTCACGCGGCTCGTGTTCGACACGTACGCTCCGGACGAGGTGCCCGCGTGGCTGGCGGCCATTCCCTTGCAGGAGATCTGAAGTTTCCTGGGGGCCTTGTTGCGGGGCTGCCTGCGGCGGGCTGCCCCACCCCCCAGCCCCCTCCGCAAGCGGCTCATACGAGTACCCCAGGGGGGCAGGGGGGGCTTTCGTTGGCACTGGGCAGGTATTTCTCGGGGGTTCGTGGTGGGGATTGGGCGGGGACGGCCACGCCTCACACGCCATCCTCTGCTGCGCAGCTCTGCGAGTCCGCCCCCGCCGCGTGCGCCCCGCGCGCTGCGCGCACGACGGGCTCGGTGGCTACGAAGATTACGTCAGTCAGTCCCCAGGCTCCCCTTGAGGGGAGCTGTCAGCGAAGCTGACTGAGGGGTCGCCCTTCCTACTCTCCCTCTACCGCGTCGTCGTGCCAGAGGGCGCGCATTTCTTCGTTGCGCTCGAGGAGTTCGGGGAGGGTGCCGTGGTCGGTGAGGGTGCCGTTCTGGAGGATGAGGATGCGGTCGGCGCGCAGGAGGGCGGCGCGGCGGTGGCTGACGACGAGGCAGGTGGCGTCGGTGTTGGCGAGGCCCTGCCAGAGTTGCGCTTCGGTGCGGGCGTCCAGGGCGCTGCTGACGTCGTCGAAGACGAGGAGGTCGGCGTCGCGGGCGAGCATGCGGGCGACGGCGGCGCGCTGGATCTGTCCGCCGCTGAGTTTCACGCCGCGCGCGCCGACGGGGGTGGTGAGGCCGCTGCCGAGGCTGTCGAGGTCGGGTTCGAGGACGGCGAGTTTCACGGCGCGGCTGAGGTTGGTGTCGGGGCTGCCGCTGGTGATGTTTTCCTGGAGGGTGTCGCTGAACAGGTTGGGAATCTGGGCGGTGTAGGCACTGCGGGGCGGCACGAGGAAGGTGGCGGGGTCGTCGATGGGCTGGCCGTTCCAGTAGGTGTGGCCGCTCTGGGTGGGGATCAGGCCGAGCAGGGCGCGTAGCAGGGTACTTTTGCCGCTGCCGATGCGGCCGGTGATGACAATGAACTCGCCGCGCGCCACGCTGAAGCTGATGTCGTGCACGCCGAGGCCGCTGGCGTGCGTGGCGCTCAGGCCTTCCACGCGCAGTTCCTGCAGGGGGATCGGGGTGGGGGCGGGGTCGGGGGCGGGCGGGTCGGCGGTCAGGTGCACGTCGTGGTGGGCGACGATGGTGGTGTCGGGTGCGTCCTGCAGCAGGCGGGTCATGCGGTCGTAGCTGACGCCGGTGCGGCGGTGGCGGGCGATGGCGTCCCCGAAGAAGCCCATGCTTCCGGTCAGGCGGGGGAGCAGGCCGATGAACAGCACGAAGTCGGCCACGTCGAGCGCGCCGCCCCGGACCTTGTTCGCGCCGAGCAGCAGCACGAGGCCCACGGCGAGGTTGACCATGTTGGTGTTCACGCCGCGGATCAGTTCGGTCAGCAGGACATCGCGCAGGGCGGCGTGGCGGCGCGTTTCTCCCAGGGCGCGCAGGTGGCCGACCATGCGGTCTTCCTGCGCGGCGAGTTTCACGGCGCTGACCGCTCCGAACGTCTCGCCGATGAAGTCCGTGACGCGGGCGGTCGCCTCGCGCATGCGGCGGCGGTACGTGCGGATGGTGGGGGAGAGGCGCTGCACGAACGCGATCATCAGCAGCAGCGGCGCGCACACGAGCAGCGTGATCAGGGGGTCCACGCGGGCCATCAGGGTGATGGCGATCAGGGAGTACGCGACGAAGCCCGCGCCGTCCACCCAGACTTCCGTGTACCCGGCCACGTCGTCCACGTCGTCGCGGAAGCGGCTGACGGCCTCGGCGGGCGTGTCGGGCAGGCGGCGGGAGCGGCGGGCGGTGAGCAGGTAGCCCAGCAGGTTGCGGCGCACCAGGGCGTCCAGCGTGTACCACAGCTCGATCCACGCGCGGAACGCGCCGTAGAAGATCCCGAAGCGGCTGAGGCGCACGAACGCGAACCACCCGAGCGCCACCCACGCGGCGGCGATGGCGGGATTCAGGGGTTGCCCGCCGGTCTTCAGGGCGTCCGCCTCCTCCAGGTGGCGGAACACGCCGCTGACGGCCAGGGTCAGCAGGGCGGGGCTGGCGTGCACCATGCCCCACATCAGCAGGTTGAACGCGAACAGGCCGGGTTTGTAGCGGAACAGTTCCCGTGACAGCGCGAACGTGCGTTCCTTCGCGGGCGCGGCGGGCGGCAGGGGAGAGGTGGTCATGCGGGACTCCAGGGGGTGCGCGGCGCGCGGGGGGCGGGCAGTGGGCAGGCCGTGCGGCCCGTCATGCCAGCACTCCTTCCGGCGCGTTCTCGTCCAGCGTTCCGGCGCGCAGCAGGGCGGCGTAGTGGCTGTGCGGGTCGCGGGCCAGGTCGGCGCGGGGGCCGTCTTCCAGCACCTCGCCGCCGCCGAGGACCAGGATGCGGTCGGCGCGGGCGACGGTGTCCAGGCGGTGCGCGATGATGATGGCGGTGCGGCCGCTCAGCAGGCGGGTCATGGCGGCGGTCAGCAGGGCCTCGGTGGCGGGGTCGAGGCGGCTGCTGGGTTCGTCGAGGATGATGACGCTCGGGTCGCGCAGCATGACGCGCGCGAACGCCAGCAGTTGCGCCTCGCCGGCCGAGAGGCTGCCGGTGGGCAGCGGGGTGCGCACGCCCTGTTCCAGCCGCGAGAGCCACAGGCCCAGGCCGACCTCGTGCAGGGCCGCCTCGACCTGCGCGTCCGTGACGGTCGGGTCGAAGAAACTCAGGTTGTCGCGCACGCTCGCCTGGAACAGCTGCACGTCCTGCGTGACGACGGCCACGCGGCGGCGCAGGTCCTTCAGGGGCGTGTGGGTGATGTTCACGCCGCCCAGCGTGATCTCTCCGGCCGTGGCGTCGTACAGGCGCGAGATCAGGCGGGTCAGGGTGGTCTTGCCGCTGCCGGTGCGGCCCAGCAGGCCCACGGTCTGCCCGGCGGGCAGGTGGAAGGTCACGCCGCTCAGCACGCCGCGCGCCTCGGGGTCCTCGGGCGCGTACGTGAACGACACGTCCCGGAAGTCCAGGGCCAGTGGCCCGGCGGGCAGCGGCGTGTCGCCGCCCGTGACGGCGGTGCGCAGCGCGAGCAGTTCCGACACGCGCCCGATGCTCGCCCCGGCCTTCTGGAGGTCCTGAAGCTGCTGCGTGAGCTGATCGATGGGTTCCTCGACCAGGGTCATGTACTGGTACAGCAGGAACGCCGTGCCGAGCGTGATGCTCCCGGCGGCGTACAGGCCGATGGCGGTACTCAGCACCCCCACGTACCCGATGGCGAACAGCAGCATGCTCAGCTGCCACACCACGCTGCGCCGCCGCCAGGAATTGATGGAGCGCGTGAAGAACTCGCGCTGCACCCGCAGGAAGCGGTTCAGGTGGTGGCCGCCGGCGCCCAGGCTGCGGATGTCCTCCAGGCCGGTCAGGCGTTCCTCCACGAACCCGAACAGGCGGGCGCTGCTCTCGCGTTCCAGGCGGGTGGGTTCCACACCCAGTTTCCGCACGCGGTTCATGACGTACAGGGTGAGCAGCGTGAACGTCGTGACGCCCAGGCCCACGCGCCAGTCCTCGCGGAAGAACATGACGAGCGCGCCGGTCAGCAGCAGCGCCGCCCCGAACACCCGCACCGCGAACTGCGAGAAGAAGTTACTGAGGGCCGTCACGTCCCCGTCGATGCGTTCGATCATCTCGCCCGGCGTGCGTTCCTTGTGTTCGCGCATGTCCAGGGACAGCAGGTGGTCCATCAGGTCGGCGCGCAGGCGGTTCGTGGCGGTCCAGCCGACCCGCGCGCCCACGTACGTCGCGCCGGCCGTCATGAACTGCACGCCGACCGCCAGCGCGATGTACACGCCGGCCAGCCGCGCCAGCAGGGCCGGGTCGGCCCCGGCGCCCAGCCGGGCGTTATCCACGAACTGCGCCAGCAGTTGCGGCAGGGTCAGGTTCAGGGCGGTGCCGGTCAGCAGCAGCGCCGCCAGCGCCATCACCTGCCATTTCAGGGGGCCCAGGTACGTGGCGAGCACACCCAGCGCCGTCGAGGGCCTGCCCGGTAAGGGCGCGTCCGGCGGGTGGGAGGAGGGGGAGGAAGCAGGCGCCGTCATCCTGACAGGCTAGGCCGGATGCCCGCGCCGGCGCATCCGCCGAGTGGCGCATGTCCGTTCTGACGGGACCCCGGGGGTGGCGGGCGGGCTCCCCCTGCCGACTCCCCCGGCCGGCTACCCCTGTGTGCGCAGCCGGTCGCGCAGCCAGCGGTAACTGTCCCTGGGCGTGCGCTCCAGCGTCCCGAAATCCACGTGGACCAGCCCGGTCCGCAGGCGGTACCCGGCGTCCCACTCGAAGCCGTCCAGCAGGCTGTGCACGAACACGCCCCGCACCGGGGCGCCCTGCGTCAGCGCGTCGGCCACGGCCTCCAGGTGCCGGTCCAGGTAGCGGATGCGGGCGTCGTCGCGTACGCGGCCCCCTTCGTCCGGCGTGTCGGTGTCGGCGGCCCCGGCCGATCCGACCGTCACGATCAGCGGCGGGCAGGTGTCGCCGTAACGGGCTTTCAGGCCGGTCAGCGTCTGCGTCAGGCCCTCGGGCACGACCGACGCGCCGGACGCCGTGCGTTCGCGGTCCGGGACAGTCCCGACCTCCAGGCCCAGCCGGCTGCCGCTGCGGCTGCGCACCCAGTCCGGCTGGGTGTAGTGCACGCCCAGGAAATCCAGCGGCGCCGCCATGACCGCGTGATCGCCGGCCCGCACGACCTCCAGCACCTGCGGCGCGCGTTCGGACAGCAGGTTCAGCAGCGCGGTCGGGTACCCGCCGCGCAGCAGCGGGTCCGTGAACAGGTCGCCGCGCAGGGTGCTCATCAGGGTTGCGGCCCGTTCGTCGCGGTCCGTGGCGGGCCACGCCGGGGCGTACCCGTTCGCCAGCCCCACCTGCCGCGCGCCCGCCTCACGCAGCGCCCGCACCGCCAGCCCGTGCGCCAGCAGCCCGTGGTGCGCGGCCGGGAAGGCCTCCAGGCCCAGCCGCAGCCCCGGCGCGTGCGTGCCCAGCACGTGCCCCTGCGCCACCACCGTGAACGGGTCCGTGAGCGTCACGAACGCCGCCACCCGGTCAGCGAGGCGCTCGGCGACCAGCGAGGCGTACTCCTCGAACCGGTACGCCGTGTCGCGCGCCAGCCACCCGCCCGCGTCCTGAAGGGCCTGCGGCAGGTCCCAGTGGTGCAGCGCCGCCCACGGCTGCACGCCCCGGCCCAGCAGCTCGTCGGTCAGGCGGTCGTAGAAGGCCAGTCCCGGCACACTGGCCCGCCCGCGCCCGCCCGGCTGCACCCGCGACCACGCCACGCTGAAGCGGTACGCGCCCACGCCCAGGTCGCGCAGCAGGTCCAGGTCACGCGGCCAGAGCCCCTCGTGCCCGCCCGCCGCCTCGCCGCCCGGCACGCCCCGCGCCCAGCTGAACAGGTCCCACACGCTCCCCCGGCCCCCGCCGCCGCCCGTCTCGCCGCCACCCTCGATCTGATACGCCGCCGTGGACGCGCCCCACACGAACCCTGCCGGGAAAGTCATGCCTGCATTCTGCACGCTCCCAGCGCCGGAAAAGCCCCGGCCCCGGCCGCCTGGGTCCGGCGGGTATCTTCATGTCCGCCGCATCCGGGACGCCTCGCACCCCGCAACCCGTATAATGTGCGGGTTATGCGGATGGTGACGGTAGGAACGCGCGGCAGTACTCTCGCGCTCGCACAGACCCAGTGGGTGGTTGGCCGCCTGAAGGAAGAATGGCCGGACACAGACTTCCGCATTCAGACCATCAGCACGAAAGGCGACCGCAACCGCGGCAGTCTCGAGGCCATGGCCCAGAAAGGCGACAAGGGCTTCTGGGTCAAGGAAATCGAGGACGCGCTGCTGTCGAAACGCATCGACATCGCCGTTCACTCTCTCAAGGACCTGCCCACCGAGCAGCCCGAAGGCCTGGAAGTCAGCTCCATTCCGCGCCGCGTGGACGCCCGTGACGTCCTGATCGGCAAGGAAGGCATGAAACGCCTCGCGGACCTCCCGCAGGGCGCCCGGATCGGCACGAGCAGCGTGCGCCGCAAGGCGTTCCTGCGCGCCTACCGCCCGGACCTGCAGGTGATCGACCTGCGCGGCAACATCGATACGCGCCTCGCCGCGCTGGCCGGCGACGAGTACGACGCCATCATCCTCGCGGCCGCCGGGCTGATCCGCACCGAGATGCGCCACCGCATCGACGAGTTCGTGGAACCCGACATCATGCTGCCCGCCCCCGGCCAGGGCGCCCTGGCCCTGGAGACCCGTTCGGACGACGACCTGACCATCGAGGTCGCGTACGCCATTCACGACCACACCACCGACGACCGCATCACCGCCGAACGCGAGTTCCTCGCGGGCCTCGGCGCGGGCTGCATGGCCCCGGTCGGCGCGCACGCCAGCGTCAAGGGCGGCATCCTGACCCTGGAAGGCTGGGTCGCGGCGCTGGACGGCTCGCAGGTCATCCGCGCCACCACGCAGGGCGACCCCGGCGAGTGCGCCGACATGGGCGCCGAACTGGCCGGCGACATGCTCGCCCAGGGCGCCCAGGCCCTGATCGACGCCGCGCGCAGCTGAGGGGCATGAACCGCCTGCCCCCGCTGGCCATCGCCCTGGCCGCCGCGCTGCTGTGGCTGGCCATCGGTCTGTGGCAGCGCACGGCCGCCGGCACGCCCCTGAACGCCGCCCTGATCGCCGAACTGCCCCTGACGCTGGTCGTGTTCGGGCTGGCGTTCGTGTGGGCCAGACTGCGCCGCCGCTGACCCGGACCTCCGGACCCGCAGACCGCGCCCCGCCGCCCCCGTCCGGACAGACCGGGGAGCGGCGGAGCGCGGTTGCTCTAGCATCACGGGCATGTCCACCCCACCCAGACTCGCGGTCATTCACACGGGCGGCACCATCGCCAGCCGCCCCAGTCCCGACGGGCGCGGCCTGACGCCGCAGCAGGCGCCCAGCGTGCCCGGCCTGGACGGCGTGCAGGTCCATGACGTGCAGCCCTTCAGCCTGCCCAGCCCGCACATGACCCCGGCGCACATGGGGCAACTGGCCGCGCTGATCGAGACGCTCGCCCCGGACCACGACGGGATTGTCGTCACGCACGGCACTGACACCCTGGAGGAGACGGCGTTCGCGCTGCACCTGACCCTGAACGTGCCGGTCCCGGTCGTCCTGACCGGCAGCATGCGCCACGCCGAGGAGGTCAGCTGGGACGGCCCCGCCAACCTGCTGGACGCCGCGCACGTCGCCCTGCACCCCAGCAGCCGCGAGCGCGGGCCGCTCGTCGTGATCGGCGGGGACATCTTCGACGCGCGGACCGTCACCAAGATCCACACGACCGCCGTGGACGCCTTCGGCGGCTACCCCGGCCCCATCGGCCGCATCGACCGCGAGGGCCGCGCTCCCCGCCTGCACTACTTCGCGCGGCCCGAACCCCGCGCCACGTACCGCCCGGCGCACCTGAACGCCCGCGTGGAAATCCTGTACGCCTACGCCGGCTGGACCGGCGAGGGCTACGCCGAGGCCGCCGGGCGCGCCGACGGACTGGTCATCGCGGCCCTGGGGACCGGGAACCTCCCGGCCGAACTGCTGCCCCTGATCCACGCGACCGACAAACCCGTGATCATCGCCACCCGCACGCACGCCGGGCCGGTCCTGCCCGTGTACGGGTACGCGGGCGGCGGCGCGACCCTGGTGGAGGCCGGCGCGATTCCCGCCAGTTTCCTGAACGCCCACAAGGCCCGGCTGCTGCTGCTGATCCTGCTGGGCCAGGGCCTGACGCGAGAGCAGATCCGCGCGGTGTTCGAACGCGACGAGTTCTGAAGGTGGTGCGGACACTGTTCAAGCGCCAGAGAGGACAAGCGGGGAAAACGTCTTCTGTAACGCCATTCCTGCTCACCCCCTCCCAGCCTCCCCCCTCAAGGGGGAGGGGTAAACACTGCGTGTTCATCGCTGGTCTGCAATGATTATGAACCTGTCCGCACCATTGCTGATACGGATTCCGTTTGTTTCGTTAACAGATCGGTGGCGTTCCGATCTGTTAACTCCACGTCCGGAACCCGTTTCTCTCCTGCTCGCTCCGCTCGGATTGAACGGCTTTGTAAGCCATTCAATCGGAGTCCGTATGAAGGTGGTGCGCCGGGGCGTGCGTGCCGGGCCACAGCGAGGAGTCAAAGCAGACCCCCACCCGGCCACGCGGCGGGGTGGGGGTCTATGCTGGCCGGCTTACGCGAGGTCGAGGCGGATCAGGAAGCGGCCGCAGCTGGGGCACTTCACGGGCGGCAGTTTGCCCAGCGCGGCTTTCTGCTGCACGTTGACGGGCAGCATGACGTTGCAGCCGCTGCAGCGTCCGGCCTTGATCTCCACGACGCCCAGTCCCTTCTTGGCGCGGCGGATCATGTCGTACTCGCGCACAGTGCGGGTGTCGAGTTCCCCGGCGAGGCGGGCGCGTTCCTGACGGTCGGCTTCGCCCTGGGCGCGCAGGTCCTGCACGCGGGCGTCGTCCTGTTCTTCCAGGGTGTTCAGGTTGGGGCGCAGGGCGCGGTGCTGGGCGCGCAGGTCGGCGGCGCGTTCGTTCAGTTCGCGCTGACGCTCGCGCAGCGGCACGAGGTCCTCTTCCATCTCGTCGGCGCGTTCGCTGAGCATCTGGATGCGGCTGCCGTACTGGGACTGCGCGCGGGCGTCGAAGGCGTTCTTCTCCTGTTCTTCCTCGGCGCGGGCGATCTGCTCGCGGGTGCCGGCCAGGTCGAGTTCCTGCTGGCGCACGCGCTTGTCGATGCCCTCGAGGGTGATCTCGGTGTCCTCGAGTTCGTTGTTCAGGCGTTCCTGCTCGGCGCGGGCGGCGCGCAGCTCGTCAGGAATGTTGCTTTCCTCGTCGCGCAGGCGATCAAGGTTCAGATCCAGTTCCTGAACGTGGTGCAGGCGGCGAAGGGGGGAGGAGTCACTCATCACTGGCAGTCTACCCCCCCGGCCGGGTGAAGGGGTCACGCGGGCGGTGAGGCGGTGGGCGCGGAAGCGGTGCGGTTCGCGTGGCGGTACAGGCCCAGGTAGATGGCCAGCACGCTCCCGGCGTACATCAGCAGCGTCCACGCGAACAGGACCTGGAAGGCCAGCGTGAACGGCAGCGCGCCGCGCACCACGCCCGACAGGACGCTGCTGAGCGCCCACCCGAGGTCCCAGGCGATCACGTTCACGGCCGAGTACATGGGCCGGTCGCGTTCCGGCAGGGCGCTCATGGCGTACGCGCTGTACACCGGCCCGGCGGCGTTCATCAGGGCGCCGCGCGTGAACAGCGCCGCCGTGACCAGCCACAGGCTCGGCGCGAAGCCCAGCACCGCCAGGAACGGCAGCGAACTGGCCTGCACGACCAGCACCGCCTGGAGTGGCCCCAGGCGCCGCACCAGCAGCGGTTGCAGCAGCGCCGTGGCGGCCGTGGCGAGGCTCGTCCAGGCGAACAGGGTGCCCAGGCCCGCGTAACTGATCTGGAATTTCCCCTCGATGAACACGTTCAGGAACGGAATGGTCGCCCCGGCCCCCAGGCCCACCAGGATGTTCGGCGCGACCAGCCGCGCCATGGTGCCCTTGTCCTGAATGCTGAAGCTGCGGCCCTCGCGGGTGGTCTTGCCGCTGGGTTTCAGGCCCAGCACCGGGAGCAGCCCGGCCAGTTGCAGGGCCGCCGCGACCAGCAGCGCCGTGCGCAGCGCGCCCAGCCCGTCGGCGGGCGTGCCGGTCCAGGCGGCGTACAGGCCCGGCACCTGCCCGCCCAGCAGGTTCCCCAGGAAGCCCGCGCCGGTCATCAGGGCGTTCTGCACGCTGAACAGCGTCACGCGGTTGCGTTCGTCGCTGTTGTTCGCCATGAACGGCGAGGACGCCACGACCGTCAGCGCCGCGCCCGCCCCCTGCACCAGCGCCCCGGCGATCACCAGGGCCGGCCCGCCCGCCACGGCCAGCAGCACGGTCCCCACGAGGCTCAGGACCGCGCCGACCTTCAGGGTGTGCGCGTTGCTGATGCGCCGCGCCAGTGCCACCGCCGGCAGGCTCAGGGCGGCCAGCGTGACGGCGGGCAGGGCGTTCATCAGGCCCTGCCACTCGGGACCCAGGCCCAGCGCCCGCAGGTAGAAGTTCAGGAACAGACTCGTGAACGCCTGCGACAGCCCGAACGAGAACACCGCCGCCAGGAACAGCCACACCTGCCGTGAGAACCGCCACGACTGCCCGCGCTCCGGCTGGCTCACTCCACGCCCACTTTCGGACAGAAGTCAGCCATCACGCACGCCCCGCACGCCGGTGCGCGCGCCGTGCAGACCCGCCGCCCGTGCAGGATCAGGGCGTGGTGCAGGAACACCCAGCGCCCACGCGGGAACAGCTTCTGCAGGTCCGTTTCCACCTTATCCGGGTTGGTCTGCACGCTCAGGCCCAGCCGCCGCGCCAGCCGCCCCACGTGCGTATCCACCGCGATGGCCGGGTACCCGAAGGCGTTACTCAGGACCACGTTCGCGGTCTTGCGGCCCGCGCCGGGCAGCGCCACGACCGCCCCGAAATCGTTCGGCACCTCCCCCCCGTGCCGCTCGACCAGCAGCCGCGCCAGCGCCGCGAGGTTCCGCGCCTTCCCCCGGAACAGCCCGATCCGGCGGATGAACGGCTCGATGTCCTCCGGCTGCGCCGCGCTCATGGCGTGCGCGTCCGGGTACGCCCCGAACAGCGCGGGCGTCGCGGCGTTCACGCTCACGTCCGTCGCCTGCGCGCTCAGGACCGTCGCCACCAGCAGCTCGAACGGCGTGCGGAACTCCAGTTCCGTGCGGGCGTCCGGGTACAGCGTCTCCAGCGCGCCCAGCACCTGCGGCGCCCGCGCCCGCGCGCCTGCCGGCAACCGCGCCGGAGTCGATCTGGAAGGTTTGAGAGTCATCGCAGCCCAAGCTACACCCCACCCCCCACGCCCGTCCGCGCGGAACAGACGCGCAACCCCCGCCGGTCAGAGCGCGTATGGACTGGTATGAGAACCCTCTCCCTGATCCTGGGCATCCTCGCCGCCATCGGCCTGGTGCTGGGCTTCCTTCCGCTGCTCGGCTGGCTCAACTGGCTGTTCGTGCTGCCGCCCGCCGTGCTGGGCCTGATCTTCGGTTCGCTCGCCCGCGACCGGGGTGCCGTGACCCTGAACGCCGTCGTCGCGCTGCTCGGCGCGTTGCGCCTGATGCTGGGCGGCGGCCTGATCTGATCCACGCCCGCGCACTTGCGCACCCCGTAAAGCTCTGCTACTCTGCATGCGCCCGTGCCCCACGCACGTCAGCAAGGGTCCTTAGCTCAGTTGGTAGAGCATCGGTCTCCAAAACCGAGGGTCGTAGGTTCAAGTCCTGCAGGGCCCGCCACAGAAATGCCCCCGCCGCGTGCGGGGGTGTTTGTTTGTCGTGCCGCGGGCGGTGTCCTGACAGGACTCTTTCAGCGCCGGGACGGTCACGTCATGAAGGTCGGCTGTGAAAAGCTCCTCAGCCCGGGGCAGACCGGCTCCCTAGACTGCCTTCACTGCCGGACAGCCCAGGCGTTCCGGCCTGCGCTCACGCGCCGCTCAGTCGTCCCCTACCCGCCCTGCCCTGCCTCTCAAGGAGCCCCATGAAGCGCACCCTGTCCCTGATCGCCGCCCTGACCCTCGCCACCACCCTCGCCAGCTGCGGGAAGATCGTCGGCAGCCTCGTGCCCGCGCAGACCGTCGAGAACCCGGCCGGGCTGGACGGCAAGGTCCTGGCCCCCAGCTCCCCGCTGACCATCGAGTCCGTGCGCGGCACCGTCAGCTACAGCACGGCCGGCAGCACCTTCGACGACATCGAGTACCCGGACAACGTGCCGTTCGGCATCCGTCCGCGCGCCGTGGAATTCCAGGCGGGCTTCAGTGAGGCCGTCGTGACGGGCGCCTGCGTGGCCGCCGCGCCCGCCACGGTCGCCGTGACCCTCAAGTCCCTGGCGCTGGAAGTCCGGGACGCCGCCGGCAAGGCCAGCTTCAGCGACGAACCAAACGTCACCTTCACCCTGACCCGCGGCGCGGTCGCGGGCGGCAGCGTCACGTACGCTGTGTCGGACGATCAGGTCAGCCTGAAAGCCGACGCGCAGGAAACGGACGCCTTCATCCGCACCCTCACGGAGGGCGGCGCGAACGAGGCCAGCCTGAACGCCACCATCAGCGCCGATCAGAACAGCCTCGCGGGCTGCACCATGTCCTTCAAGCTGCGCGGCGTGAAGGTCATCCTGTCGAACTTCAGCTGAGCGTGGCATCACCGGCAGGCGCCGCCCGGACTGTCCGGGCGGCGCCTGCCGCGCCTGTCATACGGACTCCGATTGAATGGGCTGCAAAGACCGTTCAATCCGAGCGGATGCGAGTAGGAGAGAAACGGGTTCCGGGCGTGGAGCTGGCAATCCGGTGATGTTCCGGGTTGTCAGCGAAACAGACGGAATCCGTATCAGCCTTTCTGCGGGGTGCTCAGGGCCTCGCGCAGCCAGCTCTGGAATTCCGGTAGGGCGCGGTCGTACTGCAACGCGATGATTTCCGGCACCTCGTAGGGGTGCAGCGCCTTGATGCGCGCCTCCAGGTCCGGGTACTTCTCGCCGCTGGTCTTGATCAGCAGCAGGCTCTCGGGGTCCTCGGCGACCTCGCCGTGCCAGCGGTACACGCTGTGCAGGCCCGGCACGATGTTCACGCAGCCGGCCAGGTGCTCGGCGACGAGGGTGCGGGCCAGGTCATGCGCCCGCTCGGGGGGAAGTGTGACCAGAACGACGAGTGACATACCCCCGCAGCATACGCCCGCCCGACCGCCCCGCACCACCCGGCGCGGTGGGGGAGGGGGGCGCGGCGGCCACACCGTGAACGTTCCCGTAACTGACGGCGCGGGCCTTCATGAGAGGCGCGGTGTTACGCTGGCGGGTATGCGGACCATTGTCCTGATCATCGCGCTGGTACTCCTGGCGATCTTTGCCGTGCTGAACACCAACGCCCTGATGTTCCCCCACACCCTGAGCCTGGGGTTCGTGACGTACCGGGGCGTGCCGATGGGGCTGATCCTGCTGGTCGTGGCGACCCTGCTGACCCTGGTGTTCTACTTCTGGGCGGGCATCACCGGGCTGCGCGCCCAGGCGGACAGCGCCAAACTGCTGCGGGATATGGAGGCGCTGCGCGTCAGTCTGGATCAGCAGGAAGGCAGCCGGTTCGCGCAGTTGCAGACGCACCTGGACGAGCGGTTCCGGGTGCTGGAAGCCGCGCGTGGCGGGTCCGGGGACGTCTCGGCCCTGACCGGGCGGGTGGACGCCTTGCAGAAGGATATGAACCTGCAACTCGCGCAGATGGACGATTACCTGAAAAGCAAGCTGGGTTGAGGGCCGGGGCGGCATTGGACCCGGTGCAGACTGCCGTGCGGGTGGCCACTAGAATGCGCGGGTAAGGATGCATATCCGGGAGGACTCACCACATGGCGCTTGACCGATTTTTCCGCCGCCGCCGCCCACAGCAGCAGGGTGGCGCGGACATGCCCGATCTCTGGACCCAGTGCCCCAAGTGCAAGGAGGGGCTGTACAACCGCGACCTCGAAACGAACGCCTTCGTGTGCCACAAGTGCGGGCATCACCTGCGGCTGGACGCCTCGCAGCGCGTGGCGGTCCTGCTCGACGAGGGCAGCTTCACGCAGCTGTCCGGGCAGGTGCACCCCACCGACGCCCTGAACTTCCAGGACACCGAGAGTTACCCCGAGCGCCTGAAACGCGCCCAGAAGAAGACCGGACGCCCGGACGCCATCCTGACCGGCACCGGCGCGATCCTGGGCCTGCCGGTCACGCTGGCCGTCATGGACTTCGCCTTCAGCGGCGGCAGCATGGGCAGCGTCGTCGGTGAGGAAATCGCCCGCGCCGCCGAGCACGCCGCCCGGCACGGCACGCCGCTGATCATCGTGACCGCCAGCGGCGGCGCCCGCATGCAGGAGAGTGCGCTCTCGCTGATGCAGATGGCCAAGACCACCGTCGCCCTCGAAACGCTCGCCGAGCAGGGCCTGCCGTACGTGAGCGTCCTGACCGACCCGACCACCGGCGGCGTGACCGCCAGTTTCGCCACCATCGCCGACGTGATCGTCGCCGAGCCCGGCGCCCTGATCGGCTTCGCAGGCCCCCGCGTGATCCAGCAGACCATCCGCCAGAGCCTCCCGGACGGTTTCCAGCGGGCCGAGTTCCTGCTGTCGCACGGCATGGTGGACGCCGTCGTGGACCGCCGCGAGCAGCGCGCGTACCTCGCGTCCCTGCTGGGCCTGCTGACCCGCCAAGAGGCCCGCGCATGACCACCAACCCCACCAGTCTCGACACCCTGAAAGAACTCGAGGCGCGCGTGCACGACCTGGAAGTCACGGCGCAGCGCACCGGGCAGAACCTCGACGCGGCCATCACGCCGCTGCGCGCCGAGGTGGACCGCCTGCGCGCCGCCCAGACTTCCGCGCAGCCGCCCGCTCCGAAGGCCGACCCGACCCGCTGGGAGCGGGTGCAACTGGCCCGCGCGCCCGGCCGCCCCACGGCTCTGGACTACGTGGAGCACCTGTGCACCGAGTTCACGGAACTGCACGGCGACCGCCGCTACGGCGACGACCCTGCCCTGATCGGCGGCCCGGCCCGCTGGCAGGGCGTGCCGGTCATGCTGCTGCTGCAACAGAAGGGCCGCGACACGAAAAGCAAGATCAAACGCCGCTTCGGCAGCGCCAACCCCGAAGGCTACCGCAAGGCCGTGCGCCTGATGGACCTCGCCGACAAGTTCGGCCTGCCCGTCGTGGCGCTCGTGGACACCCAGGGCGCCTACCCCGGCCTGGAAGCCGAGGAGCGCGGCCAGGGCTGGGCCATCGCCGAGAGCATCCGCCGCATGCTGAACCTGCGCGTGCCGGTCGTGAACGTCGTGATCGGCGAGGGCGGCTCGGGCGGCGCGCTGGCCATCGGCGTGGGCAACCGCGTCCTGATTCAGGAGAACGCGTGGTACTCCGTGATCTCGCCCGAGGGTGCGGCCAGCATCATCTGGAAGGACGCCAGCAAGGCCCCCCTGGCCGCCGAGGCGCTTCGCCTGACCGCCCCGGACCTGCTGGAACTCGGGATCGTCGAGGAAGTCATCCCGGAACCCGCCGGCGGCGCGCACCTGAACCCGCAGCAGGCCGCGCACGCGGTCGGCGAGGCCGTCACCCGGCACCTGCGCGAACTGGCCGCCCAGGACCCCGCCACCCTGAAATCCGGCCGCGCCGCGCGCTTCCGCCGCCTGGGCGCGTACACCGAAACGACCTGACGCCCACACCACAGGACGGGGCCACGCACTGAAGGGTGCGTGGCCCCGCGCTCACGCCGGGTGGGGCTGGCTTCAGCCCAGCAGTTCCAGTTCCTGCACGCCGCTCAGGAATTCGCGCTGCGGGTAGTCGTCGGGGTCGAACCCCCGGTCGCCCTCGGCGGGCGTGACGCTCAGGGACGCGAAGTCGAACAGGCCCGCGTCCATCAGGTGGCTGGGGGACACGCGGGTCAGGGCGCGGGCGATGTTCGTCAGGCGGCCCGGATGTTCGCGCTCCCAGCCCCGCAGCATCTCGCCGACGACCTTGCGCTGAAGGTTCTCCTGGCTGCCGCACAGGTTGCAGGGAATGATCGGGAAGGCGCGGGCCTGCGCGTAGCGGATGATGTCCGCCTCGGGCACGTACGCCAGGGGGCGGATCACGACGTTCGTGCCGTCGTCGCTCTGGAGTTTGGGCGGCATGGCCTTCAGGCGCGCGCCGAAGAACAGGTTCATGAACAGCGTCTCCAGAATGTCGTCGCGGTGGTGGCCCAGCGCGATCTTCGTGGCGCCGATCTCGCGGGCGTGCCGGTACAGCGCGCCCCGGCGCAGGCGGCTGCACAGCGCGCAGGTGGTCTTGCCGGGCCGCGTCTTTTCCTGGACCACGCTGTACGTGTCCTGCCGGATCAGGCTGTGCGGCACGCCCAGTTCGGTCAGGTAACGGGGCAGCACGTCGGTCGGGAAGCCCGGCTGGCCCTGATCGAGGTTCACGGCGATGATCTCGAATGGAATGGGGGCCTTGCGTTGCAGGTGCAGCAGCACGTCCAGCAGCGTGTAACTGTCCTTGCCGCCCGACAGGCAGACCATGACGCGGTCGCCGCTCTCGATCATGCGGTAGTCGCCGATGGCCTGCCCGGCCGCCCGGACGATGGGGGCCAGCAGGCGGGCGGGATCGGTGGTGGGTGCGGGTGGGGTGGGAGTGTGGTTCATGGCGCGCGCCCACGATGGTACCTGCTGCGCGGCGGGTCAAGTGTTCCCCGGCGCCTGCCCGCGTCCGTGCTGGTCGGCGTACCCGCCCTTCCTGACGCGGCGCTCATGCTTTGGGGGGATGCCGCGCGGCGCTGAAGGGCGGCATACTGCCCCGCATGACGCCTTCCCCTCACGCCCCGGCCCGCACAGACGCAGGGTGCTCTGGCGCGGCGCGTTCCGTCCCGGCGGACCGTGACGCCGTTCCGGCGCGCGCCCCCGTCTGCCCGATACAGTGAACCGGATGAGGTTCTCTGGTGTTCTGGGCGGCGCGCTGCTGGTCGTCGCGGCGGGAGTGGGCGGCGCGTGGTACGCCTGGGGGCGGGACCTGCCCAGCGTCTCGGACCTGGACGTGCTGGAGTACAGCGGTCAGACCCGCGTGTACGACCGGGCCGGCAGTCTGGTGGGCACGCTGTCCCCCAGCCTCAGCAGCGGCGGCAGCGTGAACCGCGACCTGCTGAAAGCCTCGCAGATCAGCCCGTGGTTGCAGAAGGCCGTGGTGACCAGCGAGGACCGCCGCTTCTACAATCACAGCGGCGTGGACGTGATCGGCATTGCGCGCGGTCTGGTCAAGGGCGTGCTGGAAAACGACCTGGAGGGCGGCAGCTCCATCACGCAGCAGGTCGTGAAGAACACCCTGCTGGCCGAACTGGAAGGCGCCCGCACCGCCGAGCGCAAGTTCAAGGAAGCCGTCCTGGCCTTCCAGCTGGAACGCAACTTCAACAAGGACCAGATCCTGAACGCGTACCTGAACGTCATCTACTGGGGAGACGGCGGGAGCCGCGACATCATCGGGGCGGGCAGCGCCGCGAACGCGTACTTCCGCAAGGACGCCGCCGACCTGAACCTCGCCGAGAGCGTGTACCTCGCCACGATCATTCCCGCCCCGAACCGGCGTTACAAGCAGTTCCAGGCGTTCCGGCCGCTGATGAAAGACCTGCTCGCGCGGATGGTCGAGGACGGTCACGTCACGCAGGCCGAGGCGAACGCCGCCTGGAAGACCCCGATCTACCCGGCAGGCTGGCGCATCGGCTGGAACGACGACGGCACGCTGCGCTCGGCCGTGCTGGAACGCCCCTCCCGGCTGGGCGAGAACCTGAACCTGCTGGGCGGCGCGCGCCTCTACCCCAACCAGTTCTACCTGCAGGCCGTCGAGAAGGAACTGCTGCCCATCATCGGAGCCAAGGCCCTGTACGGCGGCGGCAAGATCTACACCGGCATGAGTGCCGCCGCGCAGGCCGCCGCCGAACAGGCCAGCCGCGACGCGGACCTGCCCGACGGCGCCACCATGGGCGCCGCCCTGGTCCGCCCCGACAGCGGCGAGGTGCTGGCCCTGGTCGGTCAGAAACTCACGGGTGATCGCCCCAGCGACTGGAACAACGCCACGCAGGCCCGCCGGCAGGTGGGCAGTTCCATCAAGCCGCTGCTGTACACCCTGGCCCTGGAAAAAGGCTGGAAGCAGAGCGACACCGTGCTCGACGCGCCCATCAGCGGCACGTACCAGCCCATGAACTACGACCGCCGCTGGACCGGGCGGTACGTGACCCTGCGCTACTCGCTGGACCACAGCCTGAACCTGCCCACCGTGCGGATCGGGCAGGAACTCGGCATTCCCACCTTCGAGGCGAAACTGCGTGACCTGGGCCTCACGCCGCCCCCCGACGGCGGCCTGTCCCTGACCATCGGCACGCTGGAAGCCAGCCCCCTGCAGATGGCCGCCGCGTACGCCACCTTCGCGAACGGCGGCCTGTACTACGCGCCCACCCTGGTCCGCAAGGTCGAGGGGGCGCGCGGAGAGATCCTGTACACCCGCCCCGCCCCCAGACCCCGCCGCGTCTGGGACGTCCAGACCGCCTGGCTGGGCCTGGACATGCTGCGCGGCGTCGTGAACGACCTGACCGCCCCCCAGGGAGGTCTGGCGACCCGCGCGCAGATTCCCGGCTGGCCGGTCGGCGGGAAGACCGGCACCACCAACGACATCAAGGACCTGTGGTTCGCCGGCGTGACCCCCACCGTCGCCGGGGCCGTCTGGGTGGGCCGGCAGGAGGGCGGTTCGCTGCCGTCCTGGGCGCTCAGCGGTCAGATTCCCACGCCCATCTGGCAGCGGGCGGTCGCCGGGGCGCTGGCCGGGCAGACCCCCAGCAGCTTCACGGAACCGCCGGGCATCACGTACCGCGTGGTCCGGCAGGTGAACATGGCCTTCCGCGAAAGCGAAGCCGACAACGAACCCGTCGCGCGTGACGGCAGCGGGACGCGCAGCGGCGCAGGCGGATTCTTCCAGCGCCGCAGCGACCCCGCCCAGGCCACCCCGCCCCCCGCACCGGACCCGCAGATTCCCGACTCCCAGACGCCGGACAGCCCACTGCCAGACGATCAGACCCTGGACGGCGCCGGGCCGGACGACCAGACCCCAGACCCCACGCAGAACCAGCCGCCCGGCACTGCTCCCGACCCGGCCCCCCTGCCGGACGATGCTGGCCCCAGCAGCGTTCCGGACGACAGCCAGGGCGTCCCGGCGCCCGCCCCGCCGGAGGCCCCACCGGGACCGGACGGCACCGACCCGCAGCCCGTGATTCCGGACCCGGTCACGCCGGACCCTGGCCTGCCCGACGGGCAGTTCCCGGAGCCGGACGAGCTGCCGCCCCTGCCCGTCACCCCCGATCCCTCTCCGAACGAGATTCAGCCGCTGAACTGACCGTCCTGATACGGACTCCGATCGAATGGCTTGCAAAGCCGCTGGGTCCGAGGGGATGCGACTCGTAGAGCTGCCCCGCAGAGTGGGAACAACACGGGTTCCGGACGTGGAGTTGGCAACCCGGTGCCCTTCCGAGTTGTTAACGAAACAGACGGCAGTCCGTATGAAACCCGCTGTGACGGTCCCGGACGGGGGCGGTAGCACGGCGCTTCCGGGTATCCCCCCGGATGCCCCCTCCCCCCCGTGGTGCGGTCACGCTCGGCCCGTCCGGCGCACCCTGCCTGACCTGTTCTCACCGCCAGCCCCCACCTCGCCAGTTTGATGCGAGGTGGGCCTTTTGCCGTGCTGAACGGCTCCGGAACGCCTGAATCCGGTCTGGTGAGCGTGGAGTGAATTCCGTCTTCATGTTGATATAACGCCGTCTTACAGCGGCCGGATAAAGGCAGTGGAAGCCCTTCAGGCCGCAGTGGAATCGTTCTGAGAGTGTCCGGAACGGCGACCTTAAGCCCTTCCGGCAAGCAACCCAGAGGTAAGAACCACTGGCCTAACCTTCATGAGACGCCCAGTACGGACGCCTCAGATCGCAGTTGCCCTTCCCGGCAGCTGCCGTCCTGATCCCTGGCCCGATCCGGCCCGCCCCCAGTCCCCGCCCACCCCCACGCCCCGCCCACCCGCAGAACCGGAGGAACCCCCATGCAACACACTCCCCGCATCCTTGCCCTGCTGGCCGCCCTGGCCACCGGTTCTGCCACTGCCGCCGGCACCCTGGCCGGCACCACCATCACCAACACCGCCAGCGCCGAATTCCCGGACCCCCGCGACACGGCCATGCAACTGAGTGCCGCCTCGAACACTGTGTCCACCGTCGTGCTGCCCACCCCCGACTTCGACGTGACCTACCTGAGCGCCGTCACCGACGGCGGCACGCAGACCGCGCTGGGCACCACCACCGTGGTCACCGCCAACGCCGTCCCCGGACAGGTCATCACCACCAGCTACGCCCTGCTGAACAACGGGAACGTCACGCTGGACATCATCCTGAACGCCGACACCACCGGCAGCGACTCCGGCGCGACCGTGCAGTACTACCGCCTGAATACGGACGGCTCGCGCGGCAGCGAGATCACCCTGGGTAGCGCCGTGACCGTCCCCGCCGACGACCCCGCCACCAGCGGCACCGACGAGGGTGCCGTGCGGATCGTGCAGGTCATCACCCTGCCCGCCAACCCCACTCAGATCAACCAGGACAGCGTGTTCGGCGCGTCCCCCGAAGGTACCGTCCTCGGCACCGCCGGAGCCGACCCGCTCGTCACGCCCGGCAACGGCTACGCCAGCGGCACCACCAACCAGGAAGAAGGCAAGACGGTGGACACCGACCTGCAATTCACGCGCGTCACCGTGTACACCCCCAGCCTCGACAACACCGCTGGCGGCGGCGCCACGACGCCCGTCGACTCGGTCGGCACGCCCATCAGCAACCCGGCCCTGCTGCCACCCCTCACCAGCGTCACGGTCCCCACCGTCGCGGCCGGTACAAGCGCGACGCCCGATCCGGTCGTGACTGGCAGCGGCTACGTGACGCCCGGCACGCCCACCACCGACCCCACCCCCGGCGGCACGCCCATCGCCCGGATCTCCGGCGACGAGCAGATCGCGTACCCGCAGGCCGACACCAACACCACCGCCGACACGGCCGTGTTCACGAACACCCTCTCGAACGGCGGCACCCTCGACGACCGCGTGCAACTGTTCCCCGCGCTGGCCGACGGCACCGCCGACCCCGCCTACACCTTCGACGCCGCCACCGGCACCTTCACGAACACGGCCACCGGCGTGACCGTCCGCTTCCTGGACCCCGTGACGGGCAGCGTCATCCGGCCCTCCACCGACCCGGCCAACCCCACGGTCGCCACGTACCCCACCCTGATCGTCCCCAGCGGCACCCAGGCCGTGTACCGCACCGAGGTCACCTTCCCCGACCCCGACGACAGCGCTGCCATCCCCTCGTACAGCGTCCTGATCGGCGCGGACTCCCTGAACGACGCCGACCTGATCTCGAACAACTCCACCCGCGACACGGTCGTGCCGCCCGCCGCGCAGTTCGGAGACACCACCCCCACCCTCGGCGCGGTCGCCGCCCCCACCCCCGTGCAGACCGTGGACCCCAGCGGCGCCGCCACCGACGGCAGCAGCAGCGTCAGCACCGACGCCACCGCCGCCTTCCCCATGGACGTCGTGAACAACGGCCAGTACAACGACAGCTACGCCCTGAGCGGCAGCGTGACCGTCACCGACGCCGTCACGGGCGCCACGACCACCCTGCCTGTCCAGTACTACGCCGCCGACGGCACCACCCTGCTGCCCCGCCTGAACACCAACCCCGCCAGCCCCGACTACAACACCTTCATCACGCCCGTCCTGGCTGCCGGCAGCGAGAGCGCCTTCGTGGCCGCCGTGACCATCCCCGCCGGCACGCGCGCCGCCGACTACACCGTCACCCAGACCGCCACCGGCAACTACAGCCAGACCAGCGTCACCGACCCCAACGACCTGATCCGCGTCACGCCCACCGGGAACGTCGCCGTCGCCAAATTCGCCGCGAAAACCGGCGTCACGGCCGGCAGCGACCCCCGCAACGGCATCGACAACCCCGCCGGGTACACCGCCACCGGCCTGACCGGCGCCCGCACCCAGGAAGACATCGCGTACCGCATCATCGCCAAGAACAACTACAACACCCCCGTCCCCATGTTCCTGCGCGACACCGTCCCCACCAACACCATCCTGAAAAGCTTCACCGTCAACCCGCTCCCCACCCGCACCATCTACCGCGTCGGCGGGAATACCGGCACCTGGACGGCCACGGCGCCCGCCGCCGGACTGCCCGCCGGAACCGTCATCGACATCGCCCCGGACACCGACAGCAACAACCTGCCCGACCCGGTCGCGCCCGGCAGCACCCTCACGGTCGACTTCGTGGTAACTGTGCAGTAACCCGCCCCGACCGCCCCCCCCGTGACCCTCACATTCGCAGCACGCAAGGAAGTGGCCCGTGACGAAGACGACAACACCGACGATCCCCCGCGCCCTGTCGCGCGCCGCCTGGCGGGCCGTGCTGGCCACCGCCGCCCTGACCGGCCCGGCCGGGGCGTACCAGATCGTCGGCGACCTGAGCGGCACGCCCACCACCTGGAGCGGCACGGCCGGCACCTTCCAGACGACCGCCAGCAACTACGCCGGTGGGACGGCCTCCGCGACCTTCCGTTCGGGCCTGGGCACCACCTTCACGGCTGCCAGGGATACGGCCGCCAACCAGAACTCCCTGTACGTGAACGACGGCGCGGGTGCCATCAAAACCGCGATGAACGCGCGCGCCGGAACGTACACCGGGTACTCGCCGGGCTTCACGACCAGCAGCGTGGAAGGCGTGGCGCTGCTGACCCGCGACACCCGTCAGAACGGATCGTTCACCACGTATTCCGTCACCAACCCGAACAACACCACGCAGGTGCAGTTCATCCGCCTCTACGCCGATACGACCTGCTACCCCGGCAGCAGCGCGCTGGACAGCGCCGCCACCTGCGACCGGGGAAAACTGACCGTCACGTTCACGCGGCCCGTCACCAACCCCGTGCTGCACCTGTCGGGCCTGGGCGGGAACTCTGCCATCGGGTCGCCCGCCGTGGACGCCTGGGGCATCGCCACGAACTTCCGCCTGACGAACGCCGGGGGCAGCATGACGCTGCTCGGCACACCGGCCAACCTGGCGATCACCACCGTCGGAGGACAACCGCAAGTGGGAGCCGCCGCCTTCCGCTCCGGCACTGCCTACATCCAGGGGACCTGCACGCCCGCCACCGGACTGCCCGCCGGGTGCGGCAGCGTGCAGGTGAACGGCACGTACAGCCAGCTGAACTTCGACGTGTCCATGACCATCGTGCGCGTCCTGAGCGGCACGCCCAGCCGCGTGTACCCCATCGCCGGGTACGACACCAGCCTGGCCGCCGGATCGACCCGTGACGCGAGCATCGGCGCCGACGCCACCAACTTCGCGGTCAGCGTCTCCGAGGACTTCGGGGACGCGCCCGCCAGTTACGATCCGACCGCCGCCGCGAGCCACGTGCTGAGCGACCTGAAGCTGGGCAGCGCCGCCGACGCGGACAACACCGGCACCCTGAACGGCGGGACGGCCGTCACGCCCAGCCCCGGCGCCGTGGCGCCCGGCGCGGACAACACCGGCGTAAGCGGCGACGGGGCCGACGAGGACGCGGTCACGACGTTCCCGGCCATCAACGCCAGCGCCACCAGTTACGCCCTGACCGTCCCGGTCAGCGGGGCCAGCGCCGCCGGGCAGGTGTGCGGCTGGATCGACTTCGACCGGGGCGGCACCTTCGGGAACGTCGCGTCCGAACGGGCCTGCGCGGCGTTCGCGTCCGGCGCGACCAGCGTCACCCTGAACTGGTCGGGCCTGAGCGGCCTGAGCGCCGGCACGAACTACGTGCGCCTGCGCGCCAGTTACGACACGACCGGCGTGCAGAGCCCCACCGGCCGCCTGGACAGCGGCGAGGTCGAGGACTCCCGCCTGACCATCACGCCCGCCGCCGACCTGAGCGTCACCAAGACCGACGGCGTGACCAGCGTGAACGCGAACACCCCCACCAGTTACACCATCCGCGTCACGAACAACGGCCCCAGCAGCGTGACCGGCGCTGTCCTGCGGGACGCGGCCGTCAGCGGCCTGACGGTCCTGAACCTGACCTGCTCCGGCACGCCGGGCCAGTGCGCGTCCAGCCCCACCACCGCCCAGTTGCAGGCCGGGTACGCGCTGCCCACCCTGAACAGCGGGCAGTTCTACGAGCTGACCCTGACCACCAACGTGACAGCCACCGGCAGCGTCTCGAACGTCGCCACCATCACCGCGCCCGGCGGAACCGTGGACCCCACCCCCGGCAACAACAGCGCCACCGACACCAACACCGTGAACCCCACGCCCACCGACCCCTTCCCGGCCAGCCTGTGCCGCCCGAACCCCGGCGCGAACGCCTACGCCGACATCTTCGCCCGCTGGGACCACAACGGCAGCGGCGGCACCAGCCCGGCCGGCGCGATCGAACCTGCCGCGAACAACCCGGCCGGCGCGGTCGGCGCGTCCGCCGCGAACGAGGCCGTCACGGGCGTCACCGCCGCCATCAACTCCTACGACCTGAACCTGCGCCGCAGCACCCTGGACGCCGGCGTGAACACCGGCAAGTACCTCCAGTACGCCTTCACGACCAACTCCAGCTTCGGCGGGCAGCACGTCGAACTGTACGGCCTGGGCGCCATGGTCTACAGCAGCCCCGGCAACGTGCAGGCGACCGGCACGTACCGCGTCCGCCTGGAGGTCGCCACGAACGCCGCCTTCACGTCCCCGACGGTGTTCAGAGCCGCCATCAGCTTCGACAACGGACTGGCCAGTACCGCCGACGCCGCGTCGTACTCGAACCAGGGCAGCTACGCGCAGACGTTCCTGCACTGGAACGCCGACAACCTGATCGCGCTGCAACCCGCCACCACCTACTACGTGCGCGTCTACCCGTACGCGCCCGGCGCGACCGGCTACGACAACGGCACCCCCTACCCGGGCGACGTGGTCCTGTTCGACGACTTCATGCTGAAAGCCAAGGGCTGCAACGTGCCGCCCACGGCGCTCGACGTGACGAACGCGGCCCTCACGGGCACCGGCACCGCCAGCATCGCCCCGCTGAGCGCCTCGGACGTCGCGGGCGGCACCATCCAGTCGTTCACGGTCTCCACGCTGCCCCTGGCGACGCAGGGCACGCTGCTGTTCGCGGACGGCCTGACCCCCGTGACCGCCGGGGCCGTCCTGACGCCCGCGCAGGCCTCCACGCTGACCTTCCGGCCCACCGCCGGATCTTCCGGGAACGCCACGTTCACCTTCACGGCCACCGACAACAACGGCGCGACCGACCTCACGCCCGCCACGTACACCGTACCCGTGTCCTCCATCACGGACCTGAGCGTCACCAAGACCGGCCCCGCGTACGCCGTGCCCGGCGAGGCCCTGACCTTCACCATCACGGTCACGAACACCACGGCCGTGCCCGCCGCCGCGTACACCGTGACCGACACGCTGCCCACTGGCCTGACCTTCGTCAGCGCCAGTCACGGCGGCACATACGACAGCGCCACCCGCACCGTCACCTGGACGCTGCTGGCCCTGGCGGGGAACGCCACGCAGACCCTGACCCTCACGGCTGCCGCGCCCAGCGAGGCGCAGGTCACGGGCGGCCTGACCCGCGTGCAGAACACGGCCAGCGTCGCCCTGCCCGGCGAGACGGCCCTGGGCAACAACACCTCGGCCCCCACCGACACCCGCCTGATCCTGACCAGCGTCCGCAAGGAGGTGCGGAACGTCAGCGCGGGAACGGCGTTCGGCACCAGCGGCGGCGGCAAACCCGGCGAGATCCTGGAGTACTGCCTGATCACCCACAACCTGGGCGGCGCGGACCTGGGCGCCCCGACCGGGTACGTCGTCAGGGACGCCGTGCCGGGCAACGTCACCGCCCGCCTGAACGCCTACGACGCCGAAGAGCCCGGCACGGGGACCGGTTTCGGCGTCAAGCTCACGCGCGGTTCGACCAGTTACCTGAGCAGCGTGGCGGCCACCCTGACCGACTCGGGCGGCACCTTCGGAAGCGGCGCGCTCAGCGTGAACCTGGGGGTCCTGACCGCCGGGGAGACCGTCACCATCTGCTTTCAGACCACCATCCGCTGAAGCCCCCCACCCCGCTACACTGGACGCATGAGCCTCCTGCACTGGCTGATCACGCTGCTGGCCGCCGCCCTGTCCTTCTGGAGCGTGACCCTGCTGGGCCGCAGTCTGCCGCGCGTGTCCTGGCCCGGCGTGGCCGGCGAACTGCTGACCTTCGCGCTGATGGGCGTGCTGCTGACCCAGGGCGCGCCGATGTACGCCCTGCTGATCGTGATGATCGCCGCTTCGGCCGGCACGGCGCTGGTGCTGGGCCGCGTACTGAGACGCTGAAGCAGACCGCACGGCTGCGACAGAAGAAACGGGGAGCCGCAGCCCCCCGTCCATCAACCATCAACTTTCAACCATGAACCGCAGTGAACCTCAGTCGCGGCGGGGCGGGCGGCCGCCACGGTCCCCGCCGGGGCGGGGCGCGCGGGCCTCGCGGGGCGCGATCTTGCCTTCGAGTTCCGGGCGGATCAGGTCGATCTTGCCCCGGTCGTCGATTCCGGCGATCTTCACGCGCAGTTTGTCGCCGACGTTCAGGACGTCCTCGACGGCGTTGATGCGTTCCTCGCTCATCTGGCTGATGTGCAGCATGCCGTCCTGGCCGGGGTACAGGTTCACGAACGCTCCGAACGGCGCGGTCTTCACGACGGTGCCGTCGAATTCCTCGCCGACTTTCGCCTCTCGGGTGATGCTCTCGATCTTCGCTTTCACGGCCTCGGCGGCGCTGCCGTCGGCGCTGAAGATGCGCACGGTGCCGTCTTCCTCGACCGTGACCTGCGCGCCCATGGCCTCCAGTTCGCGGATCTGCTTGCCGCCGGGCCCGATGACCTTCCCGATCAGTTCCGGGTTGATCTTGAGGCTCACGATGCGCGGCGCGGTGGGGCTGAGTTCCGCGCGGGGCGCGGCCAGCACCTCGGCCATCTTGCCCAGGATGTGCAGGCGGCCGTCGCGGGCCTGCGCGAGCGCCTCACGCATGACCTGCGGGGTGATGCCGCCCACCTTGATGTCCATCTGCAGGGCCGTGACGCCCTCGGCGGTTCCGCAGACCTTGAAGTCCATGTCGCCCAGCGCGTCTTCCAGGCCCAGGATGTCGGTCAGGACGCGGTACTTCTCGCCTTCCATCACGAGGCCCATCGCCACGCCCGCCACCGGCGCCTTGATGGGCACGCCGGCGTCCATCAGGGCCAGCGTTCCGGCGCACACGGTCGCCATGCTGCTGCTGCCGTTGGATTCCAGCACCTCGCCCACCAGTCGGATCACGTACGGGAACTCCTCGAAGGTCGGGAGGACCGCGCGGATGGCGCGCTTGGCGAGGTTCCCGTGCCCGATCTCGCGGCGGGACTGCCCGCCCATGCGCTTGACCTCGCCCGTGCTGTAGGGGGGGAAGTTGTAGTGCAGCATGAACTTGTCGTTCTCGTCGGTGGTCAGGTCGTCCACCAGCAGGTTGTCACGCTCGGTGCCCAGCGTCGCCACGCCCAGCACCTGCGTCTCGCCGCGCGTGAAGATCGCGCTGCCGTGCGCGCGGGGCAGGGGGCGGGCCTCGATCCAGATGGGCCGCACGGTCCGGCTGTTGCGGCCGTCGGCGCGCAGGTCGTCTTCCAGGATAAGGCGGCGCAGTTCCTGCTTCTCGACCTTCCCGAACGCCGCCTTCAGGGCCGCGATCTGCTCGGCGGCGCCCTCGGCGTCGGGGTTCGGCACGCGCGCGGCGATCACGGCGTCACGCACGGCCTTCGTGCGAATCCCACGGTCCTTCTTCTTCACGGTCAGCAGCGCGTCGCGCAGACCGGCGGCGCGGGCGGCCTCGGCCACCTCGGGCACCAGATCGGTGCTCAGGTCACCCTCGGCCAGAATGTTGAACTTCTCCTGACCCAGCTCGGCGCGCATCGTCTCGATCAGGTCGATGACACCCTGCATCCCGGCGTGCGCGAACTCGATGGCCGCCACGAGGTCCTCCTCGCTGGCGCCCTGCGCGCCCGCCTCGACCATCATCACGGCGTCCCGCGTGCCCGCCACCACCAAGTCCAGGCTGCTGCGCTCCAGCTGATCGGTGGTGGGGTTCAGCACGAACTGACCGTCCAGTTGCCCCACGCGCACGCAGGCGGTCGGGCCGTTCCAGGGAATGTCGCTGATGCTCAGCGCCGCTGACGCCCCGATCGGCCCCAGCACGTCCGGCAGGTTCTGCTGATCGGCGCTGATGACCGTGATGATCACCTGCGTCTCGTGACGGTAGCCCTTGGGGAACAGCGGACGGATCTGCCGGTCCGTGATGCGCGCCGACAGGATCGCCTTCTCGCCGGGGCGCCCCTCACGGCGGTGGAAGCTACCGGGGATCTTCCCGACCGCGTAGTGACGCTCCTCGAACTCCACCGTCAGCGGCAGGAAGTCCAGCGTGCTGCGCTCCTCGCGCGCCTGCGCCGTCACCAGCAGCATCGTGTCCCCGTAACGCAGGGTCACGCTGCCACTGACCAGTTTGGCCAGTTTGCCCGTCTCGATGCTCAGTTCCCGGTCACCCAGCATCGTCTTGTAAGTCTTTCCGATCATAAGGGGCAGTCTATCCCGCCCGGAGCGGCCGACACCGCGACCAGACGCCTCCCGTCACCCTCCCTTCATGCACGCGGCGCGCACCTTGAGTTCCCGGCCTGCGCGGGTGGATAGTGCGCCGTATGAGCATCGACAAGTTTGGTTCCGTTCCGAAGTTCGGTCTGGGCACGTTCCGCCTGAAGGATCAGGTCGTGATGGATTCCGTGCGCGACGCACTGGACGTGGGGTACCGCGCCATCGACACCGCGCAGGGCTACGGCAACGAGGCCGAGATTGGCGAGGTGCTGGCCGAGAGCGGCATTCACCGCGACGAACTGTTCATCACCACCAAGATCAAACCCGACAACTACGGCCGCAGCAGTCTGGTCGCCAGCCTGCAGGACAGCGTGGAGAAACTCGGCGTGGAGGCAGTGGATCTGACCCTGATCCACTGGCCCGTCCCGAACGGCCCCGTGAAACCCGAGGAGTACCTGAAAGCCCTGGCGGACGGACTGGATCAGGGCCTGACGCGGCAGATCGGCGTGTCGAACTTCAACATCGAGGGCCTGAAGCAGGCGCGCGCCATCCTGGGCGACGTGCCCATCGCCACGAACCAGGTCGAGATCCACCCGTATCTGCAGAACCGCCGCCTGGCGGAGTTCGCGCGTGGCGAGGGCATTCACCTGACGTCGTACATGACGCTGGCAGTCGGGAAGGTCATGGACGACCCGGTCTTGCAGGACATCGCCCGCGCGCACCGCGCGACGCCCGCGCAGGTGGCGCTCGCCTGGGCGCTGGCGCAGGAATACTCGGTGATTCCGTCCAGCACCAAACGCAAGAACCTCCAGAGCAACCTGGGCGCCCTGACCCTGAGCCTGACCGACGAGGACATGGAGCGCATCGCCGGGCTGGAGCAGGGCGAGTCCGCGCGCATCGCCAATCCCGAGAGTGCCCGTCCCATCTGGGATTGACCGCGCCGCCGGGGAGAGGAGGGGCCGGGAGAGATTCATTCCCGGCCCTTCTTCTTGCATGTCATTCTGTTCCAGGCTAAACTGAAGTGTATGGAAAACCACGATTACGAGCCTGCCAGCGCCGGCTTGCCCGTTCAGGCCGGTCAGGTCAGACGGAATCCGTATCAGGAGGCTGTATGCGTCGTCCCATCCCCGTCCCGCCCTACCCACACCCGCCTGTCCCTGCCCGCACGGGTGACCGCTGATGTCGTTTCAGGCGTACCTAGACAGCGTGCAGGCGAAGACCGGCAAGAGCGTCGCGGACTTCCGCACGGAAAGCGCAGACCGGGGCCTCACGAAACACGGCGAGATCGTGACGTGGCTCAAAGGCGATTACGGGCTGGGGCACGGGCACGCGAACGCCGTGGCCGCCGCGCTCCTCAAGGCCGGGCACGCCACCACGTCCAGGGACGACCGGGTCGCCGCCGTGTTCAGCGGGAAGAAGGCCGCGTGGAAACCCGCCTACGACGCGCTGCTGGCGTCTGTGCAGGCCTTCGGGACCGACGTGGACACCGCTCCCACCGACACGTACGTCAGTTTCACGCGGGGCGGCAAGAAATTCGCGGTCGTGCAGCCCACCGCCGCGCGCCTGGACCTGGGTATCAAGCGCAGGGACGCACAGGCCACGGAGCGTTTCGAGGCGGCCGGAACGTGGAACAGCATGGTCACGCACCGCGTGCGCATCGGTGACGCCGCGCAGATCGACGCCGAGGTCATGGACTGGCTGCGCGCCGCGTACGGGGCCGCGCAGTGAGGGGCCGCGCAGTGACCCCCCCCGGTCCGTCACCTTCACGTCGTCCCTGCTGCCCGCCGTCGTCGCGCCCTGCCTGAACACCCCGGAGGTTCAACGATGATCGACACCACCCCCGCCCACCCGCCCGTCGTCGACCGGGCCGCATGGACGGCCGCCCGCGCCGCGCTGCTGCCGCTGGAGAAGGCCGGGACGCGCCTGCACGACGCCATCGCCGCGCAGCGCCGCCGCCTGCCCATGACGCCCGTGCAGAACTACTCCTTCACGGGCGAACGCGGCCCTGTCACGCTGACCGACCTGTTCGCGGGGCGCTCGCAGCTGATCCTGCATCACTTCATGTTCGAGCCGCAGTGGTCGCAGGGCTGCGCGTTTTGCTCGGATGACGCCGACAACGCTGTGCCGCACCTCGCGCACCTCGGGCCGTACGACATCAGTTTTGTGCGGATCTCCCGCGCGCCCGTGGAGAAGCTGCTGGCGTACTCGGCGCGGATGGGCTGGACGGCGCCGTGGGTGTCGTCGGGTGGCACCACCTTCGGCGACGACTGGGGCTGGACACGGCCCGGCGGGGGCGAGGTCTCCGGTTTCAGCGTGTACCTGCTGCACAGCGGCGTGCCGCACCTGACATACCGCACGGACGGGCGCGGAGTGGAGTTGATGTCCAGCATCGCCGGGCACCTGGACATCACCCCGTACGGCCGGCAGGAGGCGTGGGAGGACTCGCCGCCCGGCTGGCCGCAGGACGGTACCTTCACGAAGACCAGACGCCACGACGAGTACGACGCGCCGCTTCCATCCACGCAGCCCTGAGCACCGGAGGTTCCATGCCCACATTCAGCGCAATCCTGAAGCAGGAGGGCAAGACCGCGACCGGCATCGAGGTGCCCCCCCAGATCATGGACGCGCTGGGCGGCGGGAAGAAACCGGCCGTGACCGTCACCCTGAACGGGTACGCGTACCGCAGCACCATCGGCGTGATGGGCGGACGCTCCATGATTCCCGTGAGTGCCGGGCACCGGGGAAACGCGGGCCTGAGCGCCGGCGACAGCGTGCAGGTCACGCTGGAACTCGATACGGCCCCGCGCGAGGTGGACGTGCCTGAAGACCTCCAGGCCGCGCTGGACGCGAACCCCGCCGCACTGGCCGCCTTTGCGCGGCTGTCGTACAGCGGCAAACGCCAGCACACCCTGAGCGTGGAGGGCACGAAGAACCCGGAGACGCGGGCGCGGCGCGTGGCGAAGGCTGTGGGGACACTGTCGGGCGGCGCATGAACTGGACGCTGGAGGTCGTCGTGGTGCCCGTGACGGACATCGACCGCGCCAGGGCGTTCTACGAGGGCGGCCTGGACTTTCACGTCGATCACGACCTCCAGATGGGCGGCGGGCGGCGACTGGTGCAGCTCACGCCGCCCGGTTCTCTTCAGGGCGTGCAGCTCGTGGTGAATGACCTGCGCGCCGCCTGTGAGGAACTCCTGGCGCGCGGCGTGGACGCCCCGGAAATCCAGGTACTCGGCGGCCCCCCGCGCCCCGCCACCCCGGACGACGACCTGAACCATGTCGGGTTTCTGTTCATGAAAGACCCGGACGGGAACGGGTTTGCTGTGCAGCAGATCAGCGCCCGCCCATAGCCCACCGCCCCCATCCCTGAAGGAGAACTGACCATGCCGCACACCATCACGCCCTTCCTGATGTTCCAGGGACAGTGCACTGACGCCCTGGCCCTGTACACCCGTGTGTTCCCGGAGGCCCGCGTGGAGGGCCTGGAGCACTACCCGGACGGCACCGTGCGCGGTGCGACCCTGCACCTGACGGACACCCTGGCGCTGCGCGTGACCGACAGTCCTGTCCAGCATGCGTTCACGTTCACGCCGTCCACGTCGCTGTTCGTGGACTGCGCGGACATCGCCGGGTTCGAGGCGCTGTACGCGGGCCTGTCGGACGGCGGCGAGATTCTGATGCCACCCGCCGACTACGACTTCAGTCCGCGCTTCGCGTGGGTGAACGACCCGTACGGCGTGTCCTGGCAGCTGAACGTACCCCACCCACAGACGCCATGAGGCCCCTGATCGTCAGCAATTTCGTCACGTTGGACGGCTGTTACGAGGATGCCAGCCGGACGCTGGTGCCCCTGTTCGAGTACCGGCACCCCGATTACGACGGCGACGATCAGTTCGACCACCACAACCTGGAGGTGCTGGAGGCTGCCGGGACGCTGCTGCTCGCCGGGCACGAGTCCGCGCTGAACAACCTGCGGTACTGGCAGGGCGTGCAAGGCGACCCGCAGGCGACCCCGGTGCGCCGGGCCTTCGCGCGTCGCATCGCGCAGATCGAGACGGTCATCGTGTCCGATCACGTCACGCCGGGCGATCTGACGCCGTTCCCGAACGCCCGCGCCGCGAAGGTCGCGGACGCCGAAGCGACTGTACGTACCCTGAAGGCTGGCGAGGGGCCGCCCATCCTGATCATCCTGAGCCGCCTGCTGTGGCAGGGCATGCTGGCGCGCGGACTGGTGGACGAACTGCACCTGACGACCTTCCCGCTGCTGGCCGGGCCGGGCGGTACACCGCTGTTCACGGGCCGCCCCCCGGTGCAGTTCCGGCTGATCCGCTCGCAGACCTACCCCGGCTCCGGGAACGTGCTGAACGTGTACGACGTGTCGAGCCTCGCGCCGGGGGCCGGGTCATGAACAGTGCCGTGACGGCGTTCCTGGCCGCGCTGGAGCACCCGCACCGGGCGCAGATCGGCGAGCTGCGCGCCGTGATCCTGGCGGCCGATCTGGCCATCCGGGAGGAGGTGAAGTGGAACGCGCCGAGTTTCCGGCTGGCGGATCACTTCGCGACCTTCAAACTCCGGCCCGAATCGACCTTGCAGGTCGTGCTGCACACCGGGGCGAAGGTGCGCGCCGAGCCGCTGGTCATGCACATTGACGATCCGGCGGGCCTGCTGGCCTGGGTCACGCCGGACCGGGCGGTGCTGACCCTGCGTGACCCGGACACCGTGGCCGCGCACTCGGACGCCGTGCAGGGCATCGTCCGGCAGTGAATCGCGCAGCTCCACGCCGCGCCGGCCGACGACCTGCCGCGCGTGGGTGCTCCAGCCCGACGCGCCCTGGCGACTGCGGGCATCACCACCCTGGCCGACCTCGCGCCGCGCACCGAGAAGGAGGTCGCGGGACTGCACGGCCTGGGGCCGAAAGCACTCGGGCTGCTGCGCGAGGCCCTGAGGGAGCGGGGACTGGCCTTCAGCGATGAAAGGGACTCCGGTTAAATGCCTTGTACAGACCGCCGGGCCGGAGTCCGCATGATTCCCAGTTCCCCTTCAGGTGAACGCTACCGTCCACCCACCTCGCCCTGAAAGGATGACTGCATGCAGCTCAAGAAGCATTCTGAACTCACCGCCTCCCGGAAAGCCGCGCTCGTGGCTGCCGGCCTCGTGCAGGTCGGCCTGTTCGCTGCTGCGTGGGGTGATCTGAACCTGCGCCGCCCGGACGCCGTGCGCGGCAGCAAGGCCGCGTGGCGCGCGGGCCTGTTCGTGAACACGCTGGGGCCGCTCGCGTACCTCGCGCGGGGCCGCAAGGGCAGCGCGTGGACGGAAGCGAACGTGCCCGACCAGACCGGCCGGGTCGTGGTCGTGACCGGCGCGAACAGCGGCCTGGGCCTGGAAACCTCGCGGGTGCTGGCCCTGCGCGGCGCGACCGTGATCATGGCCTGCCGCAGCGAGCAGAGGGCACAGAAGGCCGCCGCCGGTATCCGCGCGCTGAACCCGAAGGGCGAGGTCGTCCTGATGACCCTGGACCTGGGCGACCTGGATTCCGTGAAAGCCTTCGCGGACGCCTTCCGGGCGCGGTACGACCACCTGGACATCCTGGTGAACAACGCCGGGATCATGGTGCCGCCGCTGGGCCGCACCGCGCAGGGCTTCGAGACGCAGTTCGGCGTGAACCACCTGGGTCACTTCGCCCTGAGTGCCGCGCTGATGCCGCTGCTGGAGCGCACGGCGGGCGCGCGGGTCGTGACCGTCAGTTCCTTCGCGCACCGCTTCGGGGAACTGAACCTCGCGGACGCCAACTGGCACGCCCGGCCCTACGCGCCCATGCCCGCCTACGGGCAGAGCAAACTGGCGAACCTGCTGTTCACGCACGAACTGCAACGCCGCCTGAACGCCGCCGGGAAGGACGTGCTGGCCGTCGCCGCGCACCCCGGCTGGGCCGCCACCGGGTTGCAGGGCGACAGCCGGGGCTCGACCCTCGCCAACCGCCTGTTCGCGCAGCCGCAGGCCACCGGCGCGCTGCCCACCCTGTACGCCGCGACCGCCCCGGACGTGACGGGCGGCGCGTACTACGGTCCCAGCGGTCTGCTGCAACTCGGCGGGAACCCGGAACGGGTCGACTCGAACGCCCGCTCGCACGACACGCAGGACGCCGCGAACCTCTGGGCGCTGTCCGAACGGCTGACCGGCGTGACCTTCACCGTCTGATAAGGACTCCGGTTGACCGGGGGCGCCCGGTGCGTGGGCAGTAGACTGAGCGCACCATGAACCCCAGGAAGGACGGTACCCCGGAGCCTGTCACCACCGGACCGGTCCCCGCGTGAAGTTGCTGCTCACGTCGGGGGGCGTCACGAACGCCAGCATCCACGCGGCGCTCGTGGAGATGCTCGGCAAGCCCATCGCCGAGTGCCGCGCCCTGTGCATTCCCACCGCGCAGCACGGGCACCCCTGGTGTACGCCCGAGAGCGCGTGGCGGTTCATCTCGGGTCAGCCGCCGTCCTACATGACCGGCCTGGGCTGGCAGAGCGTGGGGGTGCTGGAACTCCTCGCCCTGCCTCACGTGCCCCGCGACCGCTGGGAGGCGTGGGTGCGGGCCGCCGACGTGCTGCTCGTGGACGGCGGCGACGCGGCGTTCCTGGCCCACTGGCTACGTCAGTCCGGGCTTGCCGACCTGCTGCCCGACCTGACGGACACCGTGTGGGTCGGTGTGAGCGCCGGGAGCATGGTCCTGACGCCCCGCATCGGCCCGCAGTTCGTGTCCTGGCCCGGCGCGGACGGCGACGACCGGGGGCTGGGCCTCGTGGACTTCTCGATCTTCCCGCACCTGAACTACCCCGAGTTCCCCACCAACCGCATGGCGGACGCCGAGGCCTGGGCCGCGCAGATCGGCGGGCCCGCCTACGCCCTCGACGACCAGAGTGCCCTGCGGGTGGTGGACGGCGCCGTGCAGGTCATCTCGGAAGGGGAGTGGCGGGCGTTCCCGTGACGGCCGCCACCCTACCGGCCCCGTCCGCCTGAACCGGCCCTCCCGACTTGGTGCGGGGGCGCGTATTCTCGCGGTATGACCGCGCCCGACTCTCTTTCGCGTGATGTGCTGCTCACCTGCCCGCTGGACTGCCCGGACGCCTGCCGCCTGAAGGTGACGGTGGGCCGCGACACGCCGGGTGGGCCGGAGCGGATGCTGAAGGTGACCGGGGACGCCGCGCACCCGATCACGAAGGGCTTCGCGTGCGCCAAGACCGTGCATTACCCGGCCCGCGCGAACCACCCGGACCGGCCGCTGTACCCCCTGAAACGCGTGAATGCCAAGACGGACCCCGAGCCGGTCTGGGAGCGCGTGACCTGGGATTCGGCGCTGGACGACATCGCCGCGCGCCTGCGCACCCTGCTGGACACGCGCGGCCCCGGCAGCATCCTGCGGTACAACTACGCGGGAACGATGGGCCTGATGGAGGGCACGCACGTGCACGCGCTGTTCCGCGCGCTGGGCGCCCCGGAACTGGACGAGACGATCTGCGCGACGGCCGGCACCGAGGCCTGGAGCCTGGGCTACGGCACGCGCTTCGGGGTGGACCCCGCCGACGTGGCGCACGCCCGGCTGATCGTGCTGTGGGGCATCAATTCCCTGAGTACGAACAGTCACCTGACGCCGCACCTGACGGCGGCGCGCAAGGCCGGGGCGCGGATCGTGTGCGTGGACCCGTACCGCAACCGCACGGCGGCTTTTGCGGACGAGCACCTGAAGATCCGGCCCGGCACGGACGCCGCGCTGGCGTTGGGCGTGATGCATGAACTGTTCGCGCACGGCTGGACCGACGAGGCGTACATCGCCGAGGCGACGACCGGCATCGAGGAACTGCGCGAGGCGGCCCGCGAGTGGACCCCGGAACGCACCGCGCAGATCACTGGGCTGGACGCCGACGTGATCCGCACCTTCGCCCGCGCGGTCGGCACGACGCGCCCCACGTACTTCCGAGTGGGGTACGGCATGACCCGCCACGAGCACGGCGGCACGAACCTGCGGGCCGTGACCCTGATTCCCGCCCTGACCGGCGACTGGAGACACCGGGGCGGCGGCTGCACCCTGAGCACCAGCGGCGCGTTCCGGCTGAACCGCGCCCGCCTGGGGGCCGCGCACCTGATCCGCCCGGACGCGGCGCGCGTGAACATGAACGAGTACGCGGGCGCCCTGCGCCCGGAACGGGGCTTTGGTGCCACGTTCATCTACAACTGCAACCCGGCGGTCGTCGCGCCGGATGCCGGGCGGGTCCGCGCGGGCCTGCAACGCGACGACCTGCTGGTGGTCGTGCTGGAACAGGCCATGACCGAGACGGCCCGGCTGGCCGACTACCTGCTGCCCGCCACGACCTTCGCCGAGCACGCCGACGTGTACACCAGCTACGGCCACCACTACCTGGGCTACAACCCGGCCACGCTGGACGCCCCCGGCGAGGCGCGGCCGAACTCCTGGGTCTTCCAGCAGCTCGCGCGGCGCCTGGGCGTCACCGAGCCCAGCGTGTACTGGACGGTGGACGACCTGCTGGCCGAGCTGCTGACCACCGACCACCCCCTGCTCTCGGGCGTCACCCCCGAGCGACTGAAGGCCGAGGGCAGCGTCCGCCTGAACCTCCCCGACGGGTTCCTGCCGTACGCGCACGGCGCGGAGACGCCCAGCGGGCGGGTGCAGCTCAGCCCCGCCCCTGCCCACCGCGAACCGCTGGCGGCGCTGAGTGCCGAGTACCCGGTGCGGCTGCTCACGCCGCCCGCGCATCACTTCCTGAACAGTACCTACGGCAATCTGGCGAACCTCAACCGCGCCGAGGGGGGTGAACCGCACCTGCTGCTGCACCCCCAGGATGCGCAGGCGTCCGGCGTGACCGACGGGGGGCTCGCCACGCTGACCAGCGAGGTCGGGAGCGTGCAGCGCCGCGTGAAGGTCACGGACGCCGCTCAGCCCGGCGCGGCCATCCTGGAGGGGACGTGGTGGGGCCTCAGCGCGCCGGACGGCCGCAGCATCAACGAACTGACCGCGCAGACCCTGACGGACCTGGGGGGCGGCAGCACCTTCCACAACACCCGCATCCGCATCGAACCCGTTTAAGGAGGTAAGGCGTGCGCCCACTGATCGTCACCGAGTTCCTGTCCCTGGACGGCGTGTACGAGGAACACTCGCCGTGGCGCGCACCCTACCGCCCGGACGACGGGCCGTTCAAACGCGACGAACTGTTCGCCAGCAGCGCACTGCTGCTGGGCCGCACCACCTACGAGGATTTTGCGGCGTACTGGCCGACCGCGACGGGCGCGTTCGCGGAGCGCATGAACGCCCTGCCCAAGTTCGTGGCGACCTCCCGTCCCGGCCCGCTCGACTGGAACGCCACCGCACTGGGGCCGGACGTGCTGGCAGACGTGCAGACCCTGAAGGCACAGCCGGGCGGCCCGCTGCTCGTGTACGGCAGCGGCACCCTCGCGCAGACGCTGCTGCGCCGTGGGCTGGTGGACGCACTGCGCCTGATGGTCTTTCCGGTCATCGTGGGGCGCGGCAGGCGCCTCTTCGACACGCTGGAGCACGTCCCCCTGACCCTGCTGGACACGCGGGAGATGGGTGCGGGCGTGCTGCTCCTCACCTACGGGCCGGACGCCAGCGCGAAAGGCTAGCGGCTTTTCCTCGCCGCCTGCGCCCGCTCGTTCGCGGCGGCGGCCGCGCGGATCAGGTCACCGAACGCCGCCCCGTCCAGCGTGGCCTCCTCGGGCAGGTCGATGGCGCGGCGCACCTTCCCGTCCAGGCTGGCGTTGAACAGCCCGGCCGGGTCGGGCAGGCTGGCCCCGCGAGGGAACGTGAGTTTCACGGCCCGCGCGTGGGGCTCGCCGGTGCAGAGGATCCCCGCGTGCTCCCACACCGGCACGCCGGGCGAGCCTGCCTTGGCCCACTTCACGCTCTCCTGCACGGTGGGCAGCGCCGCCTGGATCAGGGCGCGTATGCGGCGCAGGGTGTCGCCGCGCCAGTCATACGGAATCCGATTGAATGGCTTACAAAGCCGTTCAATCCGAGCGGATGCGAGTAGGAGAGAGACGGGTTCCGGACGTGGAGTTAACAGATCGGTGGTGTTCCGATCTGTTAACGAAACAAACGGAATCCGTATCGGTCAGGGCCGCCAGCCGCTCGCCCACCGGGTCGGGGTGGGTCACGATCCGGCCAGCATGGCCTTCCAGCCTTCGAGGTCCTCACCGACCGTCAGGTGCTTCCCGGCGCGCACCAGCGGCAGGCGCAGCAGGTCCGGGTCGTCGATGACCTTGGCGATCACGCCGTCCTCGGTGGTGCGCAGGTACGCGAGGTTGCTGCGTTCGTAGGCCTTGCCGGTCAGGTCCAGCAGGGCGTTCAGGCCGAACTTCTGCACGAAGCGGCTCAATTCCCCCTTGGCGATGGGCCGCTCTTTCAGGTCCACGAAATGGATCTTGATCTTGCGTTCCTTGAAGAAGCGTTCGGCGGCGCGCGTTTCCTTGCTCTTGCGCGTGCCGAACACCTGTACCTGCAGTTCAGTCATGCCTCAAGTGTAGTGGGGAGCGTCGTGGGGAGGCCCGGCGGTCAGCCGAGCAGCATTCCGGCCAGGGTGCCGCTCAGCAGGTTCGCGAGCGTCCCGGCGGCCACGGCGCGCAGGCCCAGCTGCGCGATGTCCGGGCGGCGGCTGGGGGCGAGGCTGCCCAGGCCGCCCAGCAGGATCGCGAGGCTCGACAGGTTCGCGAAGCCGCACAGCGCGAACGTCACGATGGCCTCGACCTTGGGGCTCACGCCGCCGGCCTTGAGGGTCTCGGCGAATTCGACGAAGGCCACGAACTCGTTCGTGACGAGTTTCTGCCCGATGAAACTCCCGGCGGTCGTCGCGGATTCCCACGGTACGCCGATCAGGAACGCCAGCGGCGCGAACAGGTAGCCCAGCAGCAGCTGGATGCTGAGGTCCGGCGCGCCCACCAGCCCGCCGACCAGTCCGATCAGGCCGTTCAGCAGCGCGATCAGGCCGATGAACGCGATCAGCATCGCGCCCACGTTCAGCGCGAGGCCCAGGCCGCTGCTCGCGCCGCGCGCCGCCGCGTCGATCACGTTCACGGGGCGGCCCTCCGGGTCCTCGGGGATGTCGCCCTTGTAGTCCTGGGTGGGTTCGGTTTCCGGGAAGATCAGCTTCGCCATGAGCAGACCGGCGGGCGCGGCCATGAACGACGCGGCGATCAGGTAGTCCAGCCGCACGCCCAGCAGCGAGTACCCCACCAGCACGCTCCCGGCGACGCTGGCCAGCCCGCCGACCATCACCGCGAACAGTTCCGAGCGGGTCATGCGTTCGATGAAGGGCCGCACGACCAGCGGCGCCTCGGTCTGCCCCACGAAGATGTTCGCGGTGGCCGACAGGCTCTCGCCCCGGCTGGTCTGCAGCAGGCGACTCAGGCCGCCGCCCAGGAAGCGCACCACGGCCTGCATGATGCCCAGGTGGTACAGCACGGCGATCAGCGCGCTGAAGAACACGATGATCGGCAGCACCCCGAACGCGAAGATGAACCCCGCGCCGTCCAGCGCGCCGTTCGTGAGGTTCCCGAACACGAAGTTGATGCCCTCCTGCGCGTTCCCCACCACGCCCTGCACCGCCGCTGACACGCCGTCCAGGGCGCGGCGGCCCAGCGGCCAGCGCAGCACGATCACCGCGAAGGCCAGTTGCAGCAGCAGCGCCAGCCCCACGGTGCGCCAGTTCACGGCGCGGCGATTCACACTCAGCAGCAGGCCCAGGCCGATCAGTACGGCCACGCCTCCCAGTCCCCACAGAACGTCCAGCATCCCGCCAGGGTAATGCAGCCGGGTGAGGACCACCCCGGACGGGCGTCCCGCCGCGCGGTCCCCTTCGGTGGTCGTCAGTTGGTGTAGAAGCCCAGGTCCTGATCGCCGCTGACCGGCAGGCCCAGGTGGTCGTAGGCGTGCGCGGTGGCGACCCGGCCGCGCGGCGTGCGCTTGATGAAGCCCAGCTGGATCAGGTACGGCTCGTACACGTCCTCCAGGGTCAGGGCGTCCTCGCTGATGGCGGTGGCCAGGGTGTCCACGCCGACCGGGCCGCCCGCGAAGCGGTGAATCAGGGTTTCCAGGTACTTCTTGTCGCGGTCGTCCAGTCCGGCGCTGTCCAGGCCCAGGCGGTCCAGGGCGTCCTGTGCGCGGGGCAGGGCGATGGTGGTCTCGCCGGCCACGTCGGCGTAGTCACGCACGCGCCGCAGCAGGCGCTTGGCGATGCGCATGGTGCCCCGTGAGCGCGCCCCGACTTCCAGCGCGGCGTCGTCGCTCAGGCCGAAGCCCAGCAGGCGCGCGTCGCGGGTCAGGTTCTGGGCGATCTCCTCGGGCGTGTAGTACTCCAGGTGTTCGATGATCCCGAAGCGGCTGCGCATGGGCGCGCTGATCAGGCCGGGACGGGTGGTCGCGCCGACCAGCGTGAAGCGCGGCAGCGGCAGCTCGATGGTGCGCGCCGCCGGACCCTGGCCCAGCACGATGTCCAGCTTGAAGTCCTCCATGGCCGGGTACAGGTGTTCCTCCGCCACGCGGCCCAGGCGGTGGATCTCGTCGATGAACAGCACGTCGCCTTCCTCCAGGCTGTTCGTGAGGATGGCGGCCAGATCACCGGGTTTCTCGATGGCGGGTCCCGAGGTCACGCGGATGTTCACGCCCAGTTCGGCGGCGATGATGTGCGCCAGGGTGGTCTTGCCCAGTCCGGGTGGGCCGAACAGCAGAGTGTGGTCCAGCGCTTCCTTGCGGCCCCGCGCGGCCTGAAGGTACACGCCGAGTTTGTCCTTGAGTTTCTCCTGACCCACGTACTCGGTCAGGGTCTTGGGACGCAGGGCGGCGTCGAGCGGTTCGGTCATAACAGAGAGTGTACCCTAACTTCGCTGTGGGCGGAATACCGTGCGTTCAGCCGGGCACCCACCCTCATGCGGACGGCCCACCATTTCCGTCCCGGCCAGCAGGGAACTGCATGACTATCCAGTTCCCGGAGCCCGTATCGCTTCAGGGAGTCGCGTACTCGCGGATCAGGCGCGGCAGGTCGCGGTCCAGTTCGCCGTTCACGACCGCCTCGTTCCCGTACACCCGCACGAAACGGCCCTGGCCGTCCACCACGCTCACCTGATCGCCATGCATCCGCGCCGCGACGGCCGCCGACGCCCCGGCCGCCTGCGCATTCGCCGCTCCGTCCCCCACTGCTCCGTCCCCGGCCGTCTGCGCGTCGCCGCCCAGGTGCGCGCTGTGGTCCACGCCTTCCAGCGGCGGCTTCACGTTCGCCACGAACATCACCCGCGCCGCCTCGTCGATGGTGGCGGCCTCGCCGGTCAGGCCCGTGAACGCCGGATCGAAGCGCTCCAGGTACGCCCGAACCACCGGGGCCGTGTCGTGCACCGGGTCCACCGTGATGAACTGCACCTGCACCCGCCCGCGCTGATCGTCCGGCAGGGCCGCGAGGGTGTTCTTCAGGCTCGCCAGGGTCGCCGGGCACACGTCCGGGCAGCGTACGAAGCCGTAGAACACCAGCCGCAGCCGCCCGTCCGTCACGGCCAGCGTGGTCGGCTGCCCCCGGTCATTCACCAGCGCCAGGGCGGGCAGCGCCAGCGGCGTGTCCAGCGCCTCGCCCCCCAGCGCCGGCGACTGCCCCTGCCGGAACAGCAGCAGCCCGCCCAGCACCGCCGCGACCACCAGAAGACCCACCGTCAGCACCCTCGAGAACCCTGTCATACCCGCAGGGTAGGGGAGAAGCGCGGGGTGGGGTGTCCCCCGCCACACAACGCGAAAGGGACGCCCTTGCAGGCGCCCCCCTTTTCGCTTCTACGGTCCGGTGTTAGCAGGCCGGTGTTACCAGGCGTAGAAGATCGCGACGATCAGCAGCCACACGACGTCCACCAGGTGCCAGTACAGGCTGGCGGGCGTGATGGACCCGTGGTTGTACTTGTCCATCTTGCCGGTCATGGCCTGGTAGAAGGGCAGGGCCACGCCGGTGCCGCCGATCAGGATGTGCAGACCGTGCAGGCCGACGATGATGAAGAAGCACGACTGCCACAGGTTCTGTTTCCAGTCGCTTTCCACGCCGAACAGCGTGAACTCGTACACCTGGAAGATCATGAACACGGCGCCCAGCAGCAGCGTGATGAACAGGCCCAGGCGGAAGCGGGTCAGCTTGCCGTGGTGGTTGTCCTGCTCGGCGCGGTGAATCACGAAGGAACTCGCGACCAGGATCAGGGTGTTCAGCGCGGCCAGCCAGATGGCGGGACGCAGCGCGGGCGGCTCGGCGGCGCCGATCACGCGCAGGTACACGTACCCGGCGATCAGCACGCCGAACAGACCGACTTCGCTGATGATGAACCACGCCATGCCCATGAAGCCGTTGTCGTATTTGGTCAGGTGGTGGTGCGCGACGGGCACGTCGTATTCACGGGTGCCGGCCCACTTGAACAGCGCGAACAGGAACAGCGGGATGCTGATGTACAGCACGATGGACGCGAACAGCGCGCCGGGCGCCATCTCGAAGAAGGGCTTCAGACCGCCGGCCGGGGTGTAGTTGGTGAACCAGCCGAAGCTCAGGCCGTATCCCATCAGCAGCAGCGCGGCGGCGGTCAGGAACGGGCCCCAGCTGTCCACGGGCAGGTGGATGCTCTTGGGGTCCACGGGGGTCAGGGTCTCGCCGCTCTGCTCCCAGTCGTACAGGGGGCGTTCGGTGGGGAAGTTGGTGGGGAACTCGTGCGCGAAGTTGTACGCGGCGGGCGGGCTGGCAGCCGTCCACTCGAGCGTGAAGCCGCCCCAGGGGTTGGCGCTGGCCGTGGCGGGCGCACGGAAGCTCTGCAGCATGTTCAGGACCCACACGATGCCGCCGGCCAGCAGGATCAGGGCGCCGACCGTGGAGATCAGGTTCAGTTCACTCCAGGCGAAGTTCCCGGCCGGGTAGGTGTAGTAACGGCGCGGCATGCCCAGCAGACCCAGGATGTACTGCGGCAGGAAGGTCATCCACGAGCCGATCATGAACAGCCAGAAGTGCCACAGGCCCAGCTTCTCGCTCATGAAGCGGCCGGTCATCTTGGGCCACCAGTAGTACAGGCCGCCCATCGCCAGGAACGCCGTGCCGAACATCATCACGTTATGGAAGTGCGCCACGACGTAGTACGACATGGTGACCTGGTAGTCGAAGGGAATCATGCCCAGGCTCACGCCGGTGATCCCGCCGATCAGGAAGTTGAAGATGAAGCCCACCAGCCAGTACGTGGGGGATTTCAGCACGATCCGCCCGCCCCACAGGGTGCCGATCAGGTTGAAGATCTTCACGCCGGTCGGGACAGCCACGATCAGCGTGGCGATCATGAACGCGATCTGCCAGGAGTCCGGCAGGCCCACGGCGAACATGTGGTGCACCCACACCAGCAGGCTGACCAGCACGATCGCCAGGATCGAGTACACCATCACGCGGTACCCGAACAGCGGCTTGCGGGCCATGGTGCTGGCGATCTCGGCGCCGATACCCAGGTACGGCAGCAGCATCACGTACACGGCCGGGTGAGAGTAGAACCAGAAGAACTGCTGGAACATGACGGGCACGCCGCCGATGCCGGGGTTGAACATGCTCAGGCCCAGCTTCAGCTCCAGGTACGTGACGAGCGCCGCGGCGGTCAGGCCGCCCAGCGAGATCAGCTGCAGGATGGAGGTCGCGAAGATGCTCCACACGAAGATGGGCATCTTCCACAGGCTCATGCCGGGGGCGCGCATGTTCACGATGGTCGCCGCGAAGTTCGCGCTGCCCAGCAGCGACGCGATGCCGTTCAGGGTCAGGGCCACCATCAGCACGCTCACGCCGGTCTGGTTGGCGTCCACGCTCAGCGGGTAGTAGAAGGTCCAGCCGACGCCGGGCGCGCCGCCGTTCCACAGGCCCAGAATCACCAGGATCAGGCTGAAGATGAACAGCCACACCGCAAACGTGTTGATGCGCGGCAGGGCCACGTCCCGGATGCCCAGTTGCAGTGGCAGGAACCAGTTCCCGAAGCCGAACAGCCCGATCGGAATCAGGAAGAAGAAGATCATCAGGGCGGCGTGCACGGTCAGCACCTGGTTGTAGGTGTTGCCCACCAGGAAGGTGTTGTCCGGCACGGCCAGCTGCAGGCGGATCCCGACGGCCAGCAGGCCCGCGACCGCGAAGCCCAGGATGCTGGTCAGGATGTAGAGCGTCCCGATCTTCTTGTGATCGGTGGTCATCATGTAGTCCTTCAGGACCGCCCAGACGCCCGGGCGGGCGTGGGTGTCCTTCAGGGGTGCGTGCTGAACGGTCACTGGGTGCCTCCGGTGGCGCCGGCGCCGATGACGGGGCTGCCGCGCCAGTAGTCCGCCTCTTCAGGCAGTTGCAGGCTGCGCAGGTACGCGGCGATGTCGTCGATCTCGGCGTCGGTCAGGGTGCCGCCCTTGACGAGTTCACCCTTGGTGTTGCGGTACTCGCTGCCGTCGTACGTGGGCATGAGGCTGCCCGGCTTGACGCGGGGGCTGTTCTTCAGCCACGCGGTCAGGTGTTTTTTCGCTTCCTCGTCTTCCCACTTGTCTGCGGTCATGGCTTCCCACATGCCGGCGCCCAGGGTGCGGCGCGTGCCGAAGAAGCTCAGGTCCGGGCCGGCCACGCCCGCTGCGGGAGTGCCCTGCACGCGGTGGCAGGCGGCGCAGGACACGGCGCCCGTGCTGCCCTTGCCCTGCATGAACAGCGCGTACCCGCGCGCCTCGGCGCTGCCGGGGGCGGGTTCGGGAGCGCGGTAGGCCTTCATGGCGGCCAGGGTCGCGTCGTAGCGTTCCTGATCGAGCGCGACGACCTTGTACCGCATGTTGGCGTGGCTGGCCCCGCACAGCTGCGAGCAGTTGCCCTGGTACACGCCGGCACGTTCCGTGTCGACCTGCCAGGTCTTCTGCACGGCCGGCATCGCGGCGCGCTGACCGCCGATGTTCGGCGCCCAGAAGCCGTGAATGACGTCGCCGCTGGTGATGGTCAGCGCGACCGGCTGCTTGGTGGGCATGATCAGCTCGTTGCCGTTGGTGACCACGCCGCCGGCGTCGCTGGTCGTCTCGGGGTACGCGAAGTTCCACCAGAACTGCTTGCCCAGCACGTCGATCTTGGTGGCCTGCTCGGGCGTGGGGTTCAGGATGGCCATGGACCGCACCGTCAGGACACTCAGGCCGAACACGATGATCACGGGGACGGCCACCAGAATGACTTCCAGGCGGTTGTTCCCGTGGAACTGCGCGGGCGGCGCGTCGTGCCGGTCCTCACGGAACTTCTGCACCGTGTAGAACAGCGCGTACGACACGCCGACGAAGATGATGATCGACAGGACGATGGCCCAGACGCTCATCCACCAGATTTCGCGGTTGTAAGCAGACGACATGTCCCCGATGAACAGGGACTGATTGGCCTGCTGACAGCCGGTGAGCAGTGTGGCGCCCAGCGCCGCCGCCGCGATGGGCCGCGTGATGGGTCGCCTCCGTGTGCCGCTGTGGCGGTGTTTGGTGGTGTTCAACTTCACTCCTTTCCTCTGCTTGCAGTCTAAAGCGTCACGCCGGGTTATGCGCCTCACGCAGCCTGCCACCGGGCGCCGGACCCGGGGAGGCGACACACCCAGCATTCTACCGACCGGTCAGGCATACCCGCCATGAGACACCATGAGGAGCGGGCAAGTGTCCTGACCGGCTCCCAGTGGGGCCGCACCTGCCTTCCGGACACGGCCGGGCATCCTCACCCGCCCGAGCCCCCGCCTGAGCCCCCGCCTGAGCGCCGCCCGCCACCACATGGAACTCACACGGCAGCAGGCCCCACCACGTTCGGGAGGGGCCTGCGCGACCGATTTCCGGCAACGGTTACAGCAGGTGCGCGAACACCATGCGGTCGGCGGCGGCCGCCACGAACAGCAGCGCCAGGTACAGCATCGAGTACAGGTACAGCGGCACCGCCACCCGGCGCTCCACGGCCTTCCCGGTCATCACGTGCCGGTACAGCCGCCAGGACAGCACCAGCAGCCACGCGCCCAGCCCGGCGGCCGTCACGAAGTAGATCGCGCCGACCTCGCGGAAGAACACCGGCATCACCGACAGCACCACCGTGTAGATGGCGTACAGGCCGATCTGCGCGACCGTCAGTTTGTCGCCATGAACGACGGGCAGCATGGGAATCCCGACCTCGCGGTACTCGTCCTTGATCATCAGCGCCAGCGCCCAGAAGTGCACGGGCGTCCAGAAGAAGATGATCGCGAACAGGAACCACGCGAACAGGTTCAGGTCGCCCGTCACGGCCGCCCAGCCCACCAGCGGCGGGAAGCACCCGGCCGCGCCGCCCAGCACGATGTTGTGCCAGGTGTTGCGCTTGAGCAGCTGCGTGTACACGACCACGTAGGTCAGGAAGCCCGCCAGGCTCATCCAGGCGGCCAGCGGCGTCGCCCACACCCACAGCATCAGGAACGACGCGACCTGCAGCACCCCGCCGAAGATCGCGGCGCTGCGCGTACTGATCAGGCCGCTGGTCGTGGGCCGCTGCGCCGTGCGGGCCATCTTGATGTCGATGTCGCGGTCGATGATCATGTTGAACACGCCCGCCGACCCGGCCGACGCGTACCCGGCCACGCTGACCACCAGCAGCAGCCACCCGCCGGGCCAGCCGCGCTCGGCCATGAACATGGCCGTCACGGTCGTCCAGAGAAGCAGGCTGATGACCTTCGGTTTGGTCAGGGACAGGTAGTCACGCCAGGTGGCGCGCTCCCGCACGGCTCCGGCGTCAGCCGGGATGGTTTCGGTCGTCATACGTTCACGTTCCTCGCGGCCCGTCCGGGGCCGTCACTGACTGAATGATCCCCGCCGGTGGCCGGTCCGGCGTGCGACTGGGCACGCAGGGCCGTCAGGGCGCGGTACACCAGCATAACGGTCGCCAGCCACAGCAGACACGACAGCAGCAGGTGCGTCAGCTGCATCCACGCCGGGGCTTTCAGGACCACGTTCGTCAGGCCCGCGATCATCTGCGCGCCCAGCAGCGCCCACAGGACCGCGCTCCAGCGGTTCGTCCCGGCGCCCGGCCGTTCCCGGCGCAGGAACACGCCCAGCCACACCAGGAACGCGCTGGTCAGCACGGCCAGCATGGGATGCACGACGCGCATGTTCTCGATCACGCTGGCCGTCACGCCGAAGTCCCGCTTGACCGTCTCGATGGGCGTGCTGCCGTCCGCCGGGGCGAACAGCAGGTCGCCCAGCGCCGTGACCGCGCCCGCCATGCCCAGCACCAGCAGCAGCGCCAGCCCCACGAAACTCCAGGCGCCCACCAGGCCCTGCCGCCGCAGCCGCAGGTTCGGCTCGCCGGACGCCCACAGGACCGTCAGCAGCAGCGCGCCCAGCAGCAGGAAGGTGTTCGCCAGGTGAATGCCCTGTACGAACCCGCGCGCCGGGTCGGTGCTGTCGGCCGTCAGGCCCAGCAGCACCTGCACGCCGCCCACCAGACCCTCCAGGATGATCAGGCCCAGGCTCAGGACGGCCCCCAGGCGCACCGGATGCCCGCGTCCCGTGGACCGGAACGCCATGACGACCAGCGCAATGGCCAGCAGGCCGCTCGCGGCGCTGGTCAGGCGGTGACTGAACTCGATGACCGTGTGCAGCGTCGGGCTCTGCGGGACGACCACGCCGTTACACAGCGGCCAGTGATCCCCGCACCCGGCCCCCGCCCCGCTGATACGCACGACGGCGCCCCACAGGATCACCAGCACGTTGTAGATCAGGGCTGCCCAGGCCAGCCGGGGAAGCCACGCACCCGCACCCGTGCGGGGAACTGTCCGCGTTCCACTCATGTTTCACCTTCCTCGCCGCCAGAGCACCCTGGCGGGGCGGCGGTCAGCGGCCCGCATTCTACCCGCACCCCCTGGCAGCCGATTGTCCCCCCTGTCCCCCCCGCGCGGGGGCGGACACCTGCCCTGCGCCGCCCCCCGTACACTGGGGCCGATATGGCGGAAACGATCAACCAGTGGGCAGTCATCACGATTGTCCTGAGCGGCCTGGCCCTGTGCGTGGGCGTGTACCTCATCCGGCGCGGCATGCGTGAAGCGCACATGCGCGCCATGATCGTCGCCGTCACCCTGGCGAGCGTGTTCCTGGTGCTGTACCTGACGCGCCTGAGCCTGGGCTACGAGAAGAAATACGACGGACCCGAGGAGTGGCGCACCGCGTACTTCGTGCTGCTGATCAGCCACATCATCCTGGCGACCGCCAACCTCCCGCTGGCCCTGGGTGCGCTGTGGAACGCCGTCAAGGGCCTCAAGGCCGCCGGGAACCTGGGCAACATCGACGCGCCGGCCGCGCGCGGCTACTTCAACCGGCACCGCGCCTGGGTGCGCTGGACCGTCCCGGTCTGGCTGTACGTGGCCGTGACCGGCTGGATCATCTACGTCGTGCTGCACAGTTACGGCGAGGTCATCAAGGGCTGATACGGACTCCGATTGAATGGGCTGCAAAGCCCGTTCAATCCGAGCACAGCGAGTGGGAGCAAAACGGGTTCCGGACGTGGAGCCGACAATCCGGTGAAGTCCCGGATTGTCGGCGAAACAAACGGAATCTGTATGAGGCCCGGGGGCCGGCGGAGGCGGGCGCGGCGCGCCTCTGCTACCCTGCCCGCATGAAACGCAGCATTCCGGAGTTGCAGCACTCCGACGCACCGCTGGTGATGGTCACCGCCTACGATTACCCCGGCGGGCGGCACGCCGAGGCGGCCGGCGTGGACCTGATCCTGGTCGGGGACAGCCTCGGGAACGTGGTCCTGGGCTACGACAGCACCGCGCCCGTCACGCTGGGCGACATGATCCACCACGCCCGCGCGGTGCGGCGCGGCGCGCCCGGCACGTTCATGGTCGTGGACCTGCCGTTCGGCACGTACCACACGGGCGTGCAGGACGCCATGCGCAGCGCCGTGCGGGTCATCCAGGAGACCGGCGCCGACGCCATCAAGATGGAGGGCGCCACGCCCGAAATCCTGCAGGTGGTGCAGACCCTGACCCGCAACGGCATTCCCGTCATGGGTCACGTGGGCCTGATGCCGCAGACCGCGACCGCCCAGGGTGGCCTGCGCGTGCAGGGCAAGGACGACGAGACGGCCCGCGCGACCCTGGAAGGTGCCGTGGCGCTGGAGGCCGCCGGGGCGTTCAGCGTGGTCCTGGAGGCCATTCCGGCCCGGCTGGCGAACCTGATCAGCGAACGCCTGAGCGTGCCCACCATCGGCATCGGGGCGGGCGTCGGGTGCGACGGGCAGGTGCTCGTCACGCACGACCTGCTGGGCGTGTACGAGGGTGAGGACAAGAAGATCGCCAAACGCTACGCCGAGGTGGGCCGCCTGTCCCGCGAGGCCATCGAAACCTACGCCGCCGAGGTGCGCGGGCGGCACTTCCCCACGAAGGAGAATTCCTTCGTGATGAAGGACGACGTGCTGGGCAAACTGTACTGAAGGCGGGGCCGGAGGGGCGAGCCTGCGCAGGCTTCGATCCGCCATCTGCCATCTGCCATCCGCTATCGGCCGTCTGGGTAGACTCCGGGTATGACTGCCTCTGCAACCGCCGCTGCCCTGCCGCCGCGCCCGCCGGGCCTGCCTCTGGTGGGGCACGCGCCCGCCCTGATGCGGGACGTGCTGGGCTTCATGACCCGTATCAGCCGCGAGTACGGGGACGTGGTGCGCGTGGGGCTGGGTGGGCGCGAGGTGTGGGTGGTGAGTCACCCGGCCGACATCGAGACGCTGCACATCCAGACGGGCCGCCTGTTCGACAAGGGCCTGCGGCGCGACCCGCTGCTGGCGCGGCTGCTGGGCGGCGGCCTGCTGCTCTCGGAGGGGGACTTCTGGCTGCGGCAACGGCGACTGGCGCAGCCTGCCTTCCACAGCGCCCGCATCCAGGGGTACCTGAGCGTCATGCAGACGCAGACGCAGGCGCTCTGCCAGGACTGGGCGGCGGGCGGCGTGCGGGACGTCAATGCCGACCTGTCGAGCATGACCATGCGGATCGTGATGCGCAGCGTGATGGGCCTCCCCGAGAACAGCGAACAGGTCGAGCGCATCTCACGCGCGCTGGACGACGCGCTGACCGGCTTCCGGCGCAACTACGGCGTGCCGCTCCCGGCGGGCGTCCCCACCCCCGCCCGCCGTCAGTTCCGGCGGGGCAGTGACGACATCGACGCCGTCATGACGCAACTGATCGCCGAGCGCCGCGCGGCGGGCGGCACTCACGACGACCTGCTGGACATGCTGCTCTCGGCGCGGGACGACAGCGGGCAGCCCATGACCGACCCGCAACTGCTGGACGAGGTGAAGAACATCCTGCTCGCCGGGCACGACACGACCGCCAGCACCCTGAGTTTCGCGCTGTACCTGCTCGCCACGCACCCCGACACCGAGCAGCGGCTCGCGCAGGAGCTGGGTGGCGTGCTGGGTGGCCGCCTGCCGGAACTGGGCGACCTGCGTAGCCTGCCGTTCCTGGACGCCGTCATCAAGGAAACGCTGCGCCTGTACCCGGCCGCGTGGAGCACGCAGCGCGAGGCGCGGCAGGAGGTGACGGTCGGCGGGTACGTCGCCCCGCCCGGCACGCTGTTCGTGATCAACCACTGGGTCACGCAGCGCGACCCGCGCTTCTTCGACGCGCCCGAGGAATTCCGGCCGGAACGCTGGCTGGACGGCCTGGAAGCCCGCCTGCCCAAGTACGCGTACTTCCCGTTCGGTGGGGGCGGCCGCATCTGCATCGGCCGGGAGTTCGCGCGCCTGGAAGCCGCGACCGTCCTGACCGGACTGGTGCAGGCCTTCACCTACCAGACCGTGCGCCCCCTGCGCCTGGAACCCGCCATCAGCCTCCGCCCCCAGGCGGGCCTGCCCCTGCGCGTGCAACCCAGAGAAGGAACGGCGGTGAATGGTTGATGGTTGAAAGTTGATGGGTGACGGAGGCGTTCCCGCTCTCCATCACCCATCCTCCATCAACTATCGACCTTCAACCAGTGGCCCTCAGGGGTACAGGCCGCGCAGGGCGCGCGCTTCGAGCACGCGGGTGCAGGCGACGATGTACACGGCGGTGCGCAGGGTCACGCCGTGGCGTTCCTTCACGTCCCAGAGGCTCACGAAGGCCTCGCTCATGATGCGGTCGAGGCGTTTGTTGATCTCGTCCTCGGTCCAGAAGAACGAGCTGAAGTCCTGCACCCACTCGAAGTACGACACGGTCACGCCGCCCGCGTTGGCCAGCACGTCCGGGACGACGGTCACGCCGCGCTCGGCGAGCAGGTCGTCGGCGGCGGGGATGGTGGGGCCGTTGGCGCCCTCGACGATCAGGCGGGCCCTGATACGCCCGGCGTTCTCCAGCGTGATCTGTTTTTCCAGCGCGGCGGGGATCAGCACGTCGCAGTCCACGTCCCAGAACTCGTCGCGTTTCAGTTCCTCGGTGCCGGGCAGGCCCAGGATGGAGCCGGTGCGGCGCAGGTGCTCCAGCGCGGCTTTCGGGTCGATGCCGGCGCTGCTGTGGACGGTGCCGCTCACGTCCTGAATGGCCACGATCCGCGCGCCGTGCTCGTGGAAGATGCGCGAGGCGGCCTCACCGACGTTCCCGAAGCCCTGCACGGCCACCCGCGCGCCCTGCATGGGCATGCCGAGTTTCTTCATGGCCTCGGCACCCGAGACGAACACGCCGCGCCCGGTGGCGTCCGCGCGGCCCAGGCTGCCGCCCAGCGACACGGGTTTGCCGGTCACGACGCCGGTGGCGGTGCGGCCCACGTTCATGGAGTACGTGTCCATCATCCAGGCCATGGTCTGCGGGTTGGTGTTCACGTCCGGCGCGGGAATGTCCTTTTCCGGCCCGATGATCAGGCCGATCTCGGTGGTGTAGCGGCGCGTCAGGCGCTCCAGCTCACCGGTGGAGTACTTGCGCGGGTCGATGCGGATGCCGCCCTTGCCGCCGCCGTACGGGAGGTTCACGGCGGCGTTCTTGACGGTCATCCAGGCCGAGAGCGCCATGACCTCGCTGAGCGTCACGTCCTGGTGAAAGCGCACGCCGCCCTTGGCGGGGCCGCGCGAGGTGTTGTGCTGCACGCGGTACCCCTCGAAGTGCGCGACGGTGCCGTCGTCGAGGTGGATGGGCACGTCCACGACCAGAATGCGTTTGGGCCGCTTGAGGGTCTCGACCCAGTACGCGAGTTTACCCAGGTACGGCGTGACGCGCTCGACCTGCTCGAGGTAGATCTCGTACGGCCCGAGGTTGTTCGGGTCGAGGTAGCTGGGAATGTCGTGCGCGCCGTACTTCTTCTGGGGCTCGTGCGCGGGGTCCTGATGGCTGGGGTCCTGGGTGGCGGTCATGGTGGGGCCTCCTTCGGAGGGGAGAAAGCAGGTGGGGGCAGGTTGGCGCTGGTTACGGGTACAGGCCGCGCATGACGGTCGCGTTGTGCAGGCGGTTGAGCGCCAGGGCGTAGGCGGCGGTGCGCATGTCGGTCTGGCGGGTGCGCATGAATTCCAGCACGGCGTCCACGGCGGCGTCCACGCGCGCGTCGATGGCGGACTCGATCTCCTCCTCGCTCCAGAAGAAGTTGCTGGCGTCCTGCACCCATTCCAGGTAGTTCACGACGACCCCGCCGATGCTGGCGATCAGGTCGGGAATCACCGTGACGTTCTGACCCTGCAGGAAGCGTTCGGCCTCGGGCAGCACGGCGCGGTTGGTGGTCTCCACGACGTAGCGGGCGCGCACGGCGTGGGCGTTCCCGGCGTTCACGCTGCCGTAGTCGTAGGCGAGCATCAGGACGTCCACGTCCAGTTCGATGACCTCGTCGGCGGTGATGTCGGTGGCGAAGCCGCGCACCGTGCCGTGCGCCTCGCGGTGGGCGCTGAGCGCGTCGAGGTCCAGGCCGCCGCTGGCGTACGCCGCGCCGTCCTGATCGCTGACGGCCACGATCAGCGCGCCGGCCGCCGCGAGGGTCTGCGCGGCCTTGCGGCCCCCGTCCCCGAAGCCGTACACGGCCACGCGGGCGCGCTCCACGCTCTCGCCGTTCTCGCGCAGGACGCGCGCGGCGACCAGCGCGGCGCTGCGGCCACGGGCGTCCTTGCTGCCGTAGCTGCCGCCCAGCGCCAGGGGTTTGCCGACGACCACGCCGCTGCTGGTCTGGCCGGTGTTCTCGTTGTAGGTGTCGAGCATCCAGGCCATGACCTGCGCGTCGGTGCCGATGTCGGGGGCCAGGATGTCCTCGCGGTGGCCGATCAGTTCGACCAGTTCGCTGGTGTAGCGGCGCATCAGGCCCTCGAGTTCGTGGGGACTGAGGGTGGCGGGGTCCACGTCCACGCCGCCCTTGGCCCCGCCGAGCGGCAGGTCGGCCACGGCGGCCTTGAGGGTCATGATCGCGGCCAGCACCTCGCACTCGTGGGCGTTGATGCCGGCGCGCAGGCGCACGCCGCCCATGCTGGGGCCGCGTGAGGTGCTGTGGACGGTGCGGTAGCCGCGGAACACGCGGATGCTGCCGTCGTCCATGCGGACCGGGAGGTTCACGCTGACGGTGCGTTTGGGGTATTTGAAGTACGCGAGGGACTGGTCGGTGACCTCGCAGTGGGGAAGTGCCTGCTGGAGTTGCTCCATGAGCCCCTGCCAGTTGAGTCCTGATGCCCGCATGAACGGTCTCCTTGTCCTTCCGGGTAGGGAAGGGGGGTGGGTGCTTCCGGGGAAGTCTGCTCCGGGAAGTCGGGGCGATGAGCTGAGGTTTTGGCCCCCAGAGCATACACGCCGCGCCGCAGTCGCATAGACAGGTGCGGGGCCACGGTCGGCCCGCTGCCCGGTGGGCTGAACGGATCTTACGCCCAAGTTGTATCCAGTATTCAATCCGGCGTCAACCCCGCCCGGCGTGCGCTCTGCACGCGTAAAACAGGAACCGATTCCAGCGCAGTATTCTTGCGCCGGGCCTCCCGCCCACCTGACAAACGGCAGGTTCGGGCAGCGGTGACCACCCTGTCCTGCCCCTGCGTCCCCCCAAGCCCGGCGTCCTGACCCACAGGACATCACGCCCCGGTGCCGGGACCGGGCGGGCCCCACAGCCCAGTCATACGGATTCCGTTTGTTTCGCCGACAATCCGGAACTTCACCGGATTGCCGGCTCCACGTCCGGAACCCGTTTTGCTCCCACTCGCTTCGCTCGGATTGAATGGGCTTTGCAGCCCATTCAATCGGAGTCCGTATCATTCGGGACGGCCCCACCCTCAGCGCCCCGCCGTCAGCGCCCCCGCATCAGCGCACGACCATCAGCTCTGGCCGATCAGCCCGGGCGGGCCGTCATTTCAGGCAGGTTGTCAGTTCAGGCGGTCGATTTCACGCTGCGCCAGCCGGGAAAGCGCCTCACGCGCCTCGGAGGCCGGCAGCACGTCCAGCGCCCGGATCGCCAGCCGCGCCCGGCGGCGGATCTCGTCGCGCGTGCGCTCCAGCGCGCCCGACTGCACCGCCAGCGCCCGCACCCGCTCCACATCCCCCGGCTGCGCCGCCCGCCGCTCCACGACCGCGCGCACCTCGTCGGCATGCGGGCCGTCCAGCAGCGCCAGCACCGGCAGCGTCGCCTTGCCCTCGCGCAGGTCGCCGCCCACCGGCTTGCCGATCACGGCCTCCTCGCCCGACAGGTCCAGCAGGTCGTCCTGCATCTGGAAGGCCATGCCGTACTCGCGCCCGAAGGTCGCCAGCGCCTCCTGCGCCGGCGCGGACGCCCCCAGCAGCACCGCCGGGGCCGACGCCGCCAGCTCGGTCAGGGCGGCCGTCTTGCCGTGAATCACCTGCAGGTAATGCCGCAGCTCGTACTCCTGGTACGCCGCCAGCTGGAACTGCAGCACCTCGCCCTCGCAGATCACGCTGGCCGTCTGCCCGAACATGCGCGTCAGGGCCGGCCCGCCCGGCAGGCCCGACAGCAGCACCAGCAGCCGCGACAGCATGAAATCCCCGCTCATGACGCTCACCACGTTCCCGAAACGCCGGAACGCCGCCTGCTGCCCGCGCCGCGTGTCGGCGTCGTCGATCAGGTCGTCGTGCAGCAGCGACGCCGAGTGCAGCAGCTCCACCCCCACGCCCAGGTCCACCACGTCGCTCCAGCGGGCCGCCGCGCCGCCCGGACGCGCTCCCAGCGCCTGCGCGGCCAGCAGCACCAGCGTGGGCCGCACGCGCTTACCGCCCGCCGCGACCAGATCGTCCCCGATCAACTCGATGAACTCCACGTCCGAGCGCAGCACCTCGCGCAGACGCGCGTCGAAAGTCACGTCCGGAACGCAGAGGTCAGCTACACCAGTCATGCGCGCAGTATAGGAAACGCCCGGGGGGCAAAACGTACCGCCCGCCGCCAAAACACCCCCGGCGAGGGGAGAAAACAGGGTGCATGAAGACCTGCATGAAGAAACGCCGCGCTCCGTACCCGCTTGTCCCTCGCCAGTCACATGTCCCTCATGCTAAAACGCTCGTATGGAAAGTGTCGTTGCTCTCTTCCGCGAACCACAACAGGCGCAGGGTGCGCTGCAGGCCCTGCAGCAGCGCGGCTTCGAACGTGAACACCTCGGATTCGCGCTGACCGACGTGGTCGCCGAGGAAGACATCGCCCAGCAGACCGGCGTCAGCCCCGAAGCCGGTCAGCCCGCCGGAGCGGCCGCCGTCATCAAGGGCGCGATGCTGGGCATCGTGGGTGGCCTGGTCATCACCGTGCCGATCTGGCTGCTGCTGCTGATCATTCCCGTCACCCGCATCTACCAGGAAGGCGGCCTGCTGGGCGTGCTGTTCGGCGTGATCGGCGGCGGCGCCCTGGGCGGTCTGTTCGGCGCGCTGGCCGGCAGCGACCACGGCGACTACGTGAACCTGCTGCGCCGCATGGGCGTCCCGGCCGCGCAGGCCGAGAAGTTCTACGCCGGCATGAAGGGCGGCCACGTCATGGTCATCGCCCGCGACCCCAGCGGCGCGCGCGCCGACGAGGCCCTGAGCCTGATGCGTAAGCACGGCGCCGTCAAACTCGAAGATGCCGTCGGCAGCGGTCAGCTTCAGAGCGAACGCCACTGAACCAGTAGCGCAGTCCCGGTAGCGCAGTTCGGGCGGCCCAGTCGAGGTGACTGGGCCGCCCGTCTGTTGATACGCCGGGCTCAGCCGAACAGTCGCGCGGGGTTCCCGACGGTCATCTGCCGCAGCTGCTCGGCCCCCACCCCCCGCCGCTCCAGTTCCGGCAGGATGTCGTCCGTCAGGTGCAGTGGGTGCCAGTCCTTCACGGCGCCCAGGATGGCGTCCGGCATGGGAATCGGGCGGCCCAGCCACTGCCAGATGGAATCATGCGACAGCAGGATCCGGTCGGCGAAGCCCTCGCCCAGCAGTGTGGTCAGCACGTCCAGCCGCTGCGCGTCGGTGGGCGTGCCCACCAGCCCCTGCAACCCCAGCCGGTCGAAGGCGACGCTCACGCCGTGCGACAGCGTCTCGCGGTGGTATGCGGGGTCCGTGTTGCCGTCCATGTGCCCGATCATGATCCGGGCCGGGTCCGCGCCGTGCGACAGCAGCAACTGCGCCTGCTGCGGCCCCTGCCGCCCCTCCTGCGTGTGTGTGATGATCGGCACGCCCGTATCCCGCTGCACGCGCGCCGCCGCGCGGAAGAACATCTGCTCGTACGGCGTGATCGCGTCGCGGCTGCTGGCCAGCTTGATCACCCCAGCCCGCACGCCGCTTGATCCGATACCCACCGTGACCTCGTGACGCATCAGTTCCTCGATCTCGGCCTCGCCGCCGCCCAGGGACGCCCGGAACTTGAAGTACGTCGCGGCCCCCTCGCCCTCGTAGTAGTACCCGCTGCTGCACAGGATCCGCAGGCCGCTGCGTTCGCTCAGGTCCCGCAGGAACGCCGGGTCGCGCCCGCACTCGTTCGGGGTGGCGTCCACCAGCGTCCTCACGCCACGCGCCAGCAGGCTGCGGGCCACGTCCTCGCAGACACTCAGGGCCGCCTCCCGGTCGAACGGGCCGAGCGTCAGGTCGCCCTGATAGCCGGGGTACCCGAACAGGACGTGCTCGTGCGGCAGGGTGAATCCCAGTTCGCTGGCAGGAACGGGGCCGGTAACGGTCTGTGCACTCATGCGGACCTCCTGAGAGACATGAAGCCCAGGTGGCGGGCCGTGCCCACCGCCGGGCTGGTGTGTTGTGTCAGGAGGCCATGCTGTCAGCCGGGCGGAGGTCCGTCAAGCGGCGATCTTCAACCGCCGGGCCAGACGAGCGCCGGGTCGGTCGTGTCCGGCCACTGCACACCCAGGTCACGCGCCGGGTACTTGCCGCTCAGGCCTTCGAGGCGGGCCACCGGCACCACGCCCACGCCGCTGCCGCACACCCAGGCGCGGGTGACTCGGGTCAGTTCGGCTGCGTGGACAGGCCGGGTGGCGTGCGGCAGGCCTCGAAGGAAGGCGGCGCGGGTCACGGAGGGCAGGCCGCCCGCCGGGACGATCAGCTGCCCGTCCAGTTCCAGCAACGGCGAGGTGCGGCTGCCGTCCACCACCTGCCCGTGCGCGTCCAGCAGCAGGCCCTCGAAGGCGGGCGCGGCCTGCTGCGCGGCGAGGCGGTACGGGAAGTAATTGCCGGTCTTGTGCGCGCCGAGCTGCGGGTGAACCTGCACGTTGGTCAGGCGGACGGTCACACCCCCGTTCGGGCGGGGGCCGGGCATCAGGGGGCGGTGCGAGGCGAAGGTGCCGCCTTCCGTGACGGTCACGCGCAGCAGGCCCCAGGCGTGCGGGTCGGGCGGGGGCAGGTCGGGGTCCGGGTCGGGCAGGCCCAGGAACGCGCAGGTGTGTCGCAGTCGCGCGAGGTGCTCTGGCCACAGCAGCGGCGCGCCCCGCCGGGTACGGACGGTGGTGAAGGCGGACGTGCCGTGCAGCCAAGCGGGGTCGTTCACGGCGTCCGGAAGGACCTTCACTGGCCCCGCCACGCGGCGCTGAGGGTCAGCCAGTTGCCCAGCAGGGTCCGCCCGGCGGGACTCAGCACGCTTTCCGGGTGGAACTGCACGCCCCACGCGGGCCGCCCCGGCACCTCCAGCGCCATGACCTCGCCGTCCGCGCTGGTGGCCGTCACGAACGCCGGGTTCAGGCCGCGCACGACCAGCGAGTGGTACCGCCCGAACGGCGCGTCCTGCGGCACGCCTGCGAACAGGCCGGTCCCGGCGTGCCGCGCGAACTCGGGCCGCCCGTGCACCGGCTGCGCCCGCTCCACCCGGCCGCCCAGCACCTGCCCCAGCGCCTGATGTCCCAGGCACACACCCAGCAGCGGCACGTTCCCTTCCAGGCACGCGCGGGTCAGGGGCAACGTGACCCCGCTGGAGTCCGGCGTGCCGGGGCCGGGGCCGACCAGCACGGCGTCTGGGGTCAGGGCCAGCAGGTCCGCCAGCCCTTCGTCCTGGGAGCGCACGTCCACCTGCGCGCCCAGCGCCCGCAGGTCATGCACCAGATTCCAGGTGAACGAATCGCGGTTGTCCAGCAGCAGCACCCGCAGCCCCGTGCGCGTGGCGGCAGGCGGAGGCGACCACGGCACGCCCGGCGTGGGCGGCGCGGGCGGCTGCGCGGCGCGGCCCGGCACGCCCGCCAGCACGCTCAGGAGAGCCTGGGCCTTGTGCACGGTCTCCTGCGCCTCGCGCGCGGGGTCGGCGTCGATGACGGTGCCGCCGCCCGCGCGGACCTCCACCGTCCAGTTCTCCCCATTGGTCCGCGTGAAGGCCGCCGTGCGGATCAGGATGTTCAGGTCCACGGCCGCGCCGCTCACGAGGCCCAGCGCCCCGGTGTACCAGCCGCGCGGCCCCGGCTCCAGCGCCGCGATGGCCTCCATGACCCGCTCCTTGGGCGCGCCCGTGATCGTCCCGCCGGGGAAGGTGGCGGCCAGCACCTCGCGCAGCGTCGTGTCCGGGCGGGCCTGCGCCGTGACCTCCGACACCAGATGCATCACGTGGCTGTAACGCTCGACCAGCATCAGGTCGGGCACGCTGACGCTGCCCGGCGCGGCCACGCGGCCCAGGTCGTGCCGCACGAGGTCCACCAGCATGGTGTGCTCGGCGACCTCCTTGCCACTGGCGCGCAGTTCGGCTTCCAGGGCGGCGTCCTCGGCGGGCGTCTCGCCGCGCCGCCGGGTGCCCGCAATGGGCCGCGCACTCAGTTCATCCTCCTGCCCGCCCGGGTCACGCTGCCAGCGCACCAGCCGCTCCGGGCTGCACGACACGACCACCTCGGTGCCCAGGTCCGCGAAGGCCATGAACGGACTGGGGTTCACCTCCCGCAGTCGCAGGTACGCCGCCAGCGGATCACCGGTCGCCCCGGCCCGCACGCCGCGCGACAGGTTCACCTGATACACCTCACCGGCGCGGATCAGGTCCTGCACGGCCCGAACGCCCGCCGGGTAATCCACGTCGTCCGCGCCGAACGGCCCCACGCTCAGTGCCGGCTCCGGCCCCGGTTCCAGCGCCAGCAGCGCCGCCCAGTCCACGTGCGGCTCGCCCACGACCTCCAGCGTGCCCGCCGCGCGGTCCCACATCAGCCCGGACGGGTACTCGCCCCACCACATCGCCTGCCCGTGCGGGGCGTGCGCGGCCAGCCCGAACGCGCGGGCCGCCTCGTACTTCAGGCCGCCCAGCCACGCCGGAAAGAACGCGTTCCCAGGCGGGCGGGGCGGCAGCTCGTGCGACACCCGCCGCGGCCACGCGCTCAGGAACGACCGCGACCCGTACGGCACGGCTGGCCCCAGCGACTCCAGCAGCACCACGCCCGGCGCGCCCGCCGCGCGCAGGCGGCGCAGCACGTCCGCCGGGGAGGGCCGGGCAGGGAAGAGGCGGTCAGGCAGGGCAGCGGGGCCGTTCACGGGCCGGATTCTAACGGGCGCGGTGCCCCGGACAGTCCCGGCCCCGCGTGCACCCGCACCTTCGCGGCCAGCGTGCGGTAGAAGTCCGCGTCGGTCAGGTACGCCACGTGATCGGACCGCACCAGTCCCGGCAGCGGAAAGGCCGTGTCGTGCGCGCCCGGCACGACCCCCTGTGCCCGGAAACTCAGCAGGTCCGAGTACGCCCACACGTTCCAGAAGTACCCCAGCCGCGCAGACGGAACGGCGTCCGGCGTGCCCGGCAGGCCGCCCAGCGTGACGCCCAGCTCATGAAACAACCCCACCTGACTGCCCGCCGCGCACCAGAAGTCCACCCGCAGGTCACGTAACTCCGGATCGGCCGGCAGGAACGCACTCAGGGCGTCATGCATCAGTTGCCCGCCCATCGAGTGTGTCAGGACCACCAACGGCTCGCGCGGGTGCGTGCGGGCCGCGTGCGCCGCGCGCAGTGCCCCCAGCACCCGCTGCGGGACCGGGCCGGGCGCCGTGGGCGTGCCGCGCGTGTTCAGGTACGCCAGCACGTCCCCCACGAACAGCGGCACGAACGCCTCCAGCGGGCGGCGCAGTTCCAGCATGGCCCGCTGCACGTTCCGCCGCTGCGACAGTTGCAGCCCCGCCGGAAGGTGCGGGGCCGGTGGCAGGTCCAGCCGCCGGAACGCTCCGCGCCGGGACCGGCGGTGCGAACGGGGCGCGGGGCCACGGCCCAGGCGTCCCTCGACCGCCGCCTCCAGCACGCCCCACTGCTCGGCGGCCGGCAGGTCCGCCACCATGGCCTGCAATGAACGGTCGCGGGCGGCCTCCCACGCCGCCGCGATCACGTCCGGCCAGTCGGCCAGAGCGTGCGCGGCCCGCAGGCGGGCTTCCAGCGCCTCGCCCAGATCCTCGTCGCTCAGGCTGGCGGGTGCGGGGTCCGGCGCGGCCGGGGCGCGGGCGGCGCGGAACAACCCGCCCCGCGAGTACTGCGCGCCCAGGTCCCCCCAGTACACGCGGTCCACCCTCACCCGCTCCGGCGCGTCCGGATTCAGGACCGGCGCGAGGTGAAGGCGCAGCGCCGCCTGCACGGCGGGCCACTCGATGCCCTGCGTGGCGCGGCGCACGTCCTCCCAGCCGCTCTCGCCCTGCTCGCGCACCGCGACCCCATGGATGAACACGACCGGCATGCGCCCATGCTACCCGTGTCCGTCAGGGCCCGGTGGGCAGCGGCAGACTCATGACCCACTGCGGCCCCAATGGGCCGGGTGTGCCGTGAACGGAAGCTGTTCCGGCGCGAGTGATACGGATTCCGTTTGTTTCGCCGACAACCCGGAACATCGCCGGCTTGTCAGCTTCACGTCCGGAACCCGTTTCTCTCCCACTCGCTTCGCTCGGACCCAGCGGGCTTTGCAGCCCATTCAATCGGAGTCCGTATGTGAGGGCCAGCAGCGCGGCCTCGTGACCGGCGATGAGCGGGACGAGCTGGGTCGGCATGCCCGGAGGATGGCACGCCCACGCCGGAAAGAGTGTTGCAGAATTGAACCTTAATGATACTCGAGAATCATTCCTATCTACTCCTGAATTCCTTACACTGCGCCCGGAATTAGGGCGTAGAATGGGCAGCATGTGGGTGTCGACCAAAGCACAGTACGGCCTGCGCGCCCTGATCGAGATCGCGCGGCGCGGCGGCGAGGCCGTACCCCTCAAGGACGTGTCCGAACGCCAGGGCATCAGCCAGCACTACCTGGAGCAGATCGCCAGCAACCTGCGCCGCGCCGGGTTCATCAAGAGCATCCGCGGCGCGCACGGCGGCTACCGCCTCGCCCGCCCCGCCCACGAGATCAACGCCTACGACGTCGTGACCGCCATGGAAGGCAGCATCGCGCCCGTGCAGTGCGTCGAGGACGACCACGTCTGCGACAGCCAGAACGTCTGCGGCACCCAGGACCTCTGGTACCGCGTGGACACCGCCCTGCGCGACGTACTGGGCAACACCACCCTGGCCGACCTGATCGCCGAGAGCGAACGCCAGCAGCACGCCCGCCTCGTGCAACTCGAACCCCACTACCCACCCCTGGGGTAACCGCACATACCGGAGAGGGGGAGAGGGGCCGCGCCGGTTTCTCTCCCCCCTCCGCTATCCTGGGGGCCGTGTACCGTTCGCTGATCAAGCCGCTGCTGTTCCGCCTGGATGCCGAGGACGCCCACCACCTGACCGTCGCCGGACTGGAACTCGCGTCACGCGTGCCCGCGTGGCCCGCCCTGGCCCGCCGCGTGACCGCGCCCGCCACGCCCGCCCTGACGCAGACGCTGTGGGGTCGCACCTTCAGCAGCCCGGTCGGCCTGGCCGCCGGACTCGACAAGAACGGCGTGGCCGTCCCCGCCTTCAGCGCCCTGGGCTTCGGCTTTCTGGAAGTCGGGACGGTCACGCCGCTCCCGCAGGCCGGGAACGACCGCCCCCGCCTGTTCCGCCTGCCGCCCGATCAGGCGCTCATCAACCGCATGGGCTTCAACAACGGCGGCGCGGCCGCCCTGCACGCCCACCTGAGCGCCCTGCCGCACCGCACCGCGCCCGTGTGGGTAAACATCGGCCGGAACAAGGTCACGCCCAACGAGGCCGCCACCGACGACTACCTGAAATGCGTCACCGCCCTGCAGGACGTGGCCGACGCCTTCGTGGTGAACGTCAGCAGCCCCAACACGCCGGGCCTGCGCGCCCTGCAGGCCGCCGGTGAACTCGCCGCGCTCGTCCGGGCCGTCGTGGACGGCGTGGAAGCCGGGCGCGTGCGGACCCTCAGCGCCCCGCCGGTCCTGGTGAAACTCGCGCCGGACCTGCACCCCGCCGACTTCGAGGCCAGCGTGGACGCCGTCGTGAACGCCGGAGCGTCCGGCCTGATCATCAGCAACACCACCCTGGACCGCGCGGGCCTCACCCACCCGCACCAGACGCAGACCGGCGGCCTCAGCGGCCGCCCCCTGACCACCCGCAGCACCGAGCTGATCCGCGCCGCGTACCGCCAGACCGCCGGACGCACCCCCATCGTCGGCGTGGGCGGCATCTTCACCGCGCAGGACGCCTACGACAAGATCCGCGCCGGAGCCTCCCTGACCGAGGTCTACTCCGCCCTGGTCTACGAAGGCCCCGGTCTTGTGCGCCGCCTCCACACCGGCCTGAGCCACCTGCTGGAACGCGACGGCCTGCGCAGCGTCAGCGAGGCCGTCGGCGCGGACGCCTGAACCCGCCAGCCGCGCCCGTCCCCGCCCGTCAGCTCGTGACTTTCAGACCGATGATCGCCACGACCATCAGCGCCATGAACGCCAGCCGCGCCGGACTGGCCGACTCGCCCAGCAGCACGATGCCCAGAATCCCGGCCCCGACCGCGCCGATCCCCACCCACACGCCGTACGCCGTGCCGATGGGCAGCGTCTTGGTCGCCAGTCCCAGCAGCGCCATGCTGGCGATCATGCTGGCCACCGTCAGGACCGTGGGGAGCGGGCGGGTAAAGCCCTCCGTGTACTTCAGACCGATGGCCCAGCCGACTTCCAGCAGACCGGCGAGAAACAGCAGCGTCCATGCCATGTGACACCTCCAGAGTGTCGCGCCGTCTTGTCTTGACCGGGTACGGCGGTGCTCTCGTCCGGAGTGCAGCCCCTCTGGGGGCGACTGAACCCAGAGTAAGCCACCCGTGTAAGCAGACGGGTACAGAAATGTAAACATCTCCCTACACAAATAAAAAACCCTCTCCGTGGGGAGAGGGCCCTGCGTAGCAGGGGGTGAAGGGTGTGCCGGACGGATGCCGTCTGTTCCGCTGGTAACCCGCATACGGCAGCGGGTCACCCGCTTCACGCCCGGCACCCGCTCTACTCCTACTCGCATCCGCTCGGGTCGCGTGGCAGAGAGCGCCACGCCACCGGAGTTCTTCTCAGGCGAGGCTGCGGGGCCGGGTGGGCGTGTCGGTCAGGGCGGCGTACACGAAGGTCCGCAGGTCGTCGCGCACGCGGTCGGGGGAGAGGAGCAGCTGGGTCATGAAGATCACGGCGAGGTCCTCGACCGGGTCGACCCAGAAGTACGTGCCGGCCGCGCCGCCCCATGAGTAATCCCCGGCGTTTCCGGCGCGCAGGGTGCGCACGGGGTCGAGCGTGACGGCGAAGCCCAGCCCGAAGCCCACCCCGGCGGCGCTGGTCTCGGACACGGCGATGGGTGACAGGGCCATGCGGGCGATGTCGGCCCCGCCGGGCAGGTGGTTGCGGGTCATGAGTTCCATGGTCTTGGGGCTGATGAGGCGCGTGCCGTCCAGTTCGCCGCCGCGCAGGAATAGGCGGCACAGGCGCAGGTAGTCGGCGGCCGTGGAGACGAGGCCGCCCCCGCCGGACACGAAGTGAGGTGGGCGCGCGAAACGTCCGGCGGTCGGGTCGAACAGCACGCGGCCCTGCCCGGTCAGGGCGTAGCAGGGCAGGAAGCGGCCCAGTTTGTCGGCCGGGACCTCGAAGGCCGTGTCGGTCATGCCCAGCGGCGTCAGGATGCGGTCCTGCACGAAGTCCTCGAAGGGCTGTCCGCTCAGGCGTTCGATCACGTACCCGAGCACATCGGTGGCGGCCGAGTAGTGCCAGTGCTCGCCGGGCTCGTGCTCCAGCGGCAGGTGTGCCAGGGCCGCGACGAATTCCGGCAGGGTGGTCTTCACACCCAGGCCCAGGTCGCGGTACGCGCCGTCCAGGTGCCCGCCCTGCTGGATGTGGTAACTCAGGCCGGACGTGTGGCGCAGCAGGTCCACCATCTGCATGGGGCGGCGCGGCGCTTCGCCCGTGAAGTTGCCCAGTGTGCCGCCGGTCCACACGCCCAGGTTCGACCACTCCGGCAGAACGCTGCTGACCGGGTCGCTCAGGGTCGTCAGGCCGTCCTCGACCAGCATCATGAACGCGAGGCTGGTGATGGGTTTGGTCATGGAGTAGATGCGGAAGATGTGATCGTCCCGCAGCGGCGTACCGGCCTCCACATCCGCGAGGCCCTGCACGCGCTGATGCACGACCTGTCCCCGGTGGTACACCAGGGTCAGGGCATTCGGGAGGATGCCGGTGTCCAGGTAGCGGGTTTTCAGGTGCGTTTCCCAGCGGTCCAGGCGGGCCGGGTCCAGGCCGGCGTCCAGGCCCGGCCCGGCGGGCGCGGTGAGGGTCATCAGACGCCCAGGTACGCGCTGCGCACGCGGTCGTCGGTCATCAGCGCCTGCTGCGGGCCGTCCAGCGTGATCTGCCCACCTTCCAGCACGTACCCACGGTGCGCGATGCCCAGCGCCGCGAAGGCGTTCTGCTCGGCCAGCAGCACCGAGACGCCCTCGGCGTTCACGCGCTGCACTGCCTGGAACACCTGCTCGACGACCAGCGGCGCGAGGCCCAGGCTGGGTTCGTCCAGCAGCAGCAGTTGCGGGCGGGCCATCAGCGCGCGGGCGATGGCGACCATCTGCTGCTGCCCGCCCGACAGGCTCCCGGCGGGCGCGCCGCGTTTCTCGACCAGCGCGGGGAACAGTTCGTACACGCGTTCCAGTTCACGGGTGGTGCCGCTGGCGTCGCGGCGGTGCACGAAGGCACCCAGGCGTAGGTTCTTCTCGACGCTCAGTTCCGGGAACAGCAGGCGGCCTTCCGGGCACTGCGCCACGCCGTTCGCCACGTTGACTTCCGGGCGTCCGGTCGTGAGGCTCTTACCGTTCCATGTGGCGCTGCCGCCGCTGGGGCGTTGCAGGCCGCTCAGGGTGCGGAACAGCGTGCTCTTGCCCGCGCCGTTCGCGCCGAGCAGCACCACGATCTCGCCGGGCTGCACGGTCAGGTTCACGCCGCGCAGCGCCATGAAATGCCCGTACTTCACGTTCAGGTCGCGGACCTCAAGCATGCGCGCCTCCCTTCTCGGCCGGGGTGGTCTGGCCCATCTGCCCACCGTGCGCGTGCGACCCGAGGTACGCCTCGATCACGGCCGGGTCGCGGCTGACCTGCGCGGGCGTGCCCTGCGCGATCTTCTGCCCGTGGTGCAGCACCACGATGCCGTCGGCCAGTCCCATCACGAGGCTCATCTTGTGTTCCACGAGCGCGACCGTCAGGCCGCCCGCCACGAGTTCGCGGATCAGGGCCATCAGGTTCACGGTCTCCTCGGGGTTCATGCCGGCGGCCGGTTCGTCCAGCAGCAGCAGTTTCGGGTCGCTGGACAGCGCCATGGCGATCCCGACGCGTTTCTGCCCCTCCTGCGTGAGCGCCCCGGCGGGCAGGTGCGCCTGGGCGGCCAGTCCCACGCGGGTCAGGGCGGCCATGGCCCCGTCGCGGCTGCCCTGCACGTCCTGCCGTTCACGGCCGGTGCGCAGCAGCGCGTCCAGCAGCCCGGCGCGCGTGCGGACCCGGTGGCCGATCATGGCGTTTTCCAGCACCGTCAGTTCCCGGTAGATGGTGGTCGTCTGGAAGGTGCGGGCAATGCCGCGCGACACGACCTCATGCGTTTTCAGGCGCGTGATGTCCTCCCCGGCGAACTGGATGCGGCCCGAGGTGGGCTGGTAGAACCCGCTGATCAGGTTGAAGAAGGTGCTCTTGCCCGCGCCGTTCGGCCCGATGATGGCCGTGATCTGCCCGGCGGGAATGCTGGCCGTCACGTCTTTCACGGCGTGCAGCCCGCCGAAACGAATTCCCAGATCCTGAACTTCAAGCACGTTTCACCTCCTGCGCGCGTCCCTGTGCCCGAACGGCCCGTTTGGCGCGTTCCCGCAGCCACAGTCCCACCAGTCCCTGCGGCGCGAACATGACCAGCAGCACCAGCAGCGGCCCGAAAATGAGGAAGCGGTAGTCTTCGAGGCCCTGCAGCGCCTGCGTCAGGCCGTACATCAGTGCGGTGCCCAGCAGCGGCCCGGCCAGGGTGCCCAGCCCGCCGACCAGCAGGTACAGCAGGATCGTGAACGTCTGCGCCGGGGACGCCGCCGCCGATCCCAGGAACCCGATGTACACGGCGTACACGCCGCCCGCGAAGCCCGCGATGGCCGTTGAGAACATCATGGCGCGCAGCTTGTGGGCGTACACGTTGATGCCGGCGCTGCGCGCGAGGTCCTCGCCGCCCCGGATGGCGATCAGGGACAGCCCGAAGGTGCTCCCGCGTGCGCGGGCGACCGCCACGACCGTCAGGACCAGCGACACGAGCGCCAGGTAATAAAAACCGGCCGAGAGTTTCAGGCCCAGCGCCTGCGCGAAGGCTTCCAGTCCGGCGGGGGGGTTCACGCCGTTCAGGCCCTCGTTCCCGCCGGTCAGCGAGTCCCACTTGTTGATGACCAGCATGATGATCACGCCCACGCCCAGCGTGAAGATCGCGAACACGTCCCCGCGCGTGCGGAACGCCACCAGCCCCAGCAGCAGGCCCAGCGCCGCGCACAGCAGCACCGCCGCCGGCCACGCCAGCCAGAAACTCCACCCGGCCTTCAGGGTCAGAATGCCGACCGTGTACGCGCCGATGGCAAAGAAGCCCGCGTGCGCCAGCGGCAGCTGCCCGGTGTAGCCCAGCAGCACGTTCATGCCGTACGCGACCATCGCGAAGATCATGATGTTCACGCCGATGTCCAGCAGGTACCCGCTGGGCCGCAGCAGCGGCAGCAGCGCCGCGACGACCAGCAGCGCCGCCCAGCCCCAGGAAATGCGTTTCATGCGCTCCTCCGGAACAGACCCTGCGGCTTGAGGGCCAGGACCAGCACCAGCACCGCGAAGCCGATCACGTCCGCGAAGTCCGTGCTGATGTACGCCCCGCCGAACGTCTCGGCGAAGGCCAGCAGGAACGCGCCCACGATGGCGCCCGGCACGCTGCCCATGCCGCCCAGGATGATGATGGCGAACACCTTGAGGTTCATGACCTCACCCATGCTGGGCGACACCAGATTGATGGGCGCGATCAGGGCCGCCGCGACCGCCGCGAGCGCCCCGCTGATCGCGAAGGTCAGCATGCCGACCCGGTTCGTGTCGATGCCCACCAGCCGCGCGCCCTCACGGTTCTGGCTCATGGCCTCGATGGTCGCGCCGGTCAGGGTGCGTTTCAGGAAGTAGTTCAGGCCGAACACCACCAGCACGCTCGCCGCGATCACGAGCAGGCGCTGCCCGGTGACGGTCACGCCGCCCACGTTCACGATGGTATTGATGGGCGACGGCATGGTCTGGAATTCCGGGCCGAACACGAGCGGGTGCGCGATGGCGGCCTCCATGAAGAACAGCACCCCGATCGCGGCGATCATGGGCTGCACGTGCGGCGCGTCCCGCAGCGGGTAGAAGATGAAGCGTTCCATCAGCGCGGCGATGGCCGCCACCAGCAGCGCCGCCACCAGCAGCGACAGCAGGTACGGCCAGCCCAGCCGGGTCAGTCCCGCGAAGGTGAAGTACGCGCCGAGCATGTACAGGCCGCCGTGCGCGAAGTTCGGGACGCGCATCACGCCGTACACCAGCGTCAGCCCCAGGGCGACCAGGGCGTACACGCCGCCCAGCGCCGCGGCATTGAAAAGTTGTTGCAGGAACAGGGTCAAGGGAACACTCCGTGGGAAAGGCAGGGACGGATCACGCTGGAAAAAAAGCGCCCCGACCGATGCGGGGCGCTGAGAGGGGCGCTTACTTGAAGACTTTCGTCATGCGCAGCTTGGTGTACTTGCCGTTCTTGACGCTGGCGATCACGAATTCGGCGTCCACGTGCCCGCCGGCGGTCACGCCCGCGAGTTTGTACACGGTCTTGCCGAGCGGCAGGGCCTTGGCGGCGGCGTCCAGCTTCGCGCGGATCGCCTTGGGATCCTCGGTGGTGCCCGCGAGTTCCATCGCCTTGGCGATGATGTTCATGCCCATGTAGTTCAGCGCGGCCTCGCTGGTGGGGATCTTCTTGAACTGACGCTGGTACTGCGCCTTGAACACCTGCGTGCCGGCGTACTCGATGGTCGGCAGGATGCCCACGCTGCCATCCAGGTACGAGCGGGGCACGATGGTGTCCATCTGCTCGAACTTGGCCTGGTCCATCACGATGAACCCGCCCTTGAAGCCCTGCTCGCGCGCGGCCTTCACGACCAGCGCGGTCGGCTGGCTGGGGCCGCCGATGAACAGCACGTCGGGTTTCTCGGCCAGGGCCTTGCTGACGGCGCTGGAGTAGTCCACGGTGGTGTTGTAGTCCACGCCGTTGTTCGCGCCGACCGTGCCGCCCTGCTTCTTCCATTCCTCGACCAGACCCTCGGTCCACTGCTTGCCGTAGGCGCTGGTGGTGGGAATCAGACCCAGTTTCTTGCCGTAGGCTTTCATCTGGGTGGCCGTGAACGGCTGGAAGTAGTTGTCGAAACGCGGCGGCAGCATGAACGTCATGGGGTTCTTGGCTTCCAGGATCTTGGGTTCGCTGGAGTACGCCACGAGCAGGAATTCCGGATCGCGGGCCGTCAGGGGCTGAACGGTCAGGATGCCGCCCGAGTGCGGAACGAACACGATGCTCACGCCCTGGCTGGTCAGGCGGCGCACGTTGGTGGCCGTCTCGTTGGGCAGGTAGCGGTCGTCCAGCGAGACGAGCTTGAAGGTGACCTTCTCGCCCTTGACGGTCACGCCGGTCTGGTTCAGTTCCTTGATGGCCATCTCGAGGCCGCTCTGCACGTCTTTACCGTAGAAGGCGGCGCCGCCGGAGAGTGGGCCGGAGTACCCGATGCTGACGACCTTGTCGGCCAGCGCAGAACCGGCCAGGGCCGCGAACAGGGCGGGGAAGAGGAGACGTTTGTTCATAGGAACCTCCCGTGGACAGCGCGAAGGGACACCAGCTGCCCCGACATCTGAAACGCTGAACGTAGTACAAGTTGTGAGTGCAAACCATGGTGGCACGCCCCCGGAAGGGTGTCAATCACCCCGCAGGGCACACCGGAGTTCTGGCGGGTGACAGGTTGAACCCGTTTCAACAGATCAAATGCTCGAAGTGACGCCCCAAGGACGAGCGAACGGTAAGCGGAGAAATCCATCCAGACCTGAACACCCCTGCCCGCGCAGCCGCGCTCTACACTGATGAGCTGTGACCGACCCCGCCCCCACCCGCAACCCGGCCCCCCGCAGCCGCGCCCGCATGCTGGAACTGGTGTTCCCCAAGGACACCAACTACCACGGCACCGCCTTCGGCGGCTGGGTGCTGTCCCTGATGGACAAGGCCGCCAGCATCGCCGCCGTCCGGCACGCCGGGGGCAACGTCGTGACCGCCCGCATGGACGGCGTGGACTTCCACGTGCCGATCCGGGTGGGCGACGCCGTGGCCCTCGACGCGCAGGTCGTGAAGGTCGGCCGGACCAGCATGACCATCCGCGTGGACGTGTACCGCGAGGACATGCCCACCGGCGAGCAGGAACTCGCCACCACCGGGTACTTCGTGTTCGTGGCGCTCGACGACCACAACCGCCCCCGCCCCGTTCCCGCCCTGGCCGACGGGCACGACACCAGCAGCGCCCACCCGGACCACGAGGCCCGCCCATGACCGCCCCTGACCCCCGCACCCTGCACCTGACCCTGGTCCGGCACGGCGCGACCGACTGGAACGGAGCCGGCCGCTGGCAGGGCTGGACCGACACCCCGCTGGGCACCCTGGGTGAAACGCAGGCCGCGCGCCTGCACGCCCGCCTGCGGGGCCGCGCCTTCGACCGCGTGCACAGCAGCGACCTGAGCCGCGCCGCCCGCACCGCCGAACTGACCCTGCCGGGCCAGCCCCTGACCCTGGACGCCCGCCTGCGCGAACTGAACTTCGGGCAGTTCGAGGGCGTCACCACCGCCGACGTGCAGCGGGACCCCGCCTACCACGACTGGCAACGCGACCCCTGGACCCTGCCTGCCCCCGGCGGCGGCGAGAGCCTCGCGCAGGTCGGCGAGCGACTGCGCGACTGGGCCGACGAACTCTCGCCGGGCCGCGTGATCGCCTTCACGCACGGCGCCGCCATCCGCGCCCTGCTGTGCCGCCTGTTCGACTGGCCCGCCCGGCCCGTCCCCGGCTACGTGCTGCCCTTCAGCTACCAGCTGGCGCACACCAGCCTGACCACCCTGACCCGCGCCGGGGACCGCTGGACCCTGCTGACCTACAACGACCACGCCCACCTGGAAGAGAGCTGACCGGGGAGAGCTGACCGTCACTCGCCGGGCGGCGCGACCTCCAGTTCGGCGGCCAGTTCCGCCAGGAAGGCGCGCATGGTGCGGGTGCGGCGGCGCGCCTCGGCCTGACCGGCCGGCGTGTGAAAGGTCCCTTCCAGCCGCAGCAGCTTGGTGAAGAAGTGATCGACCGTGAACGCCAGGTCGTCCGGCTCGCGCGTCTGCGCCCAGGGATCGAGCGGGTCCAGCAGCGCCCGCCCCAGCTGACCGCCCACGCCCGCCACGCGCAGCACCCCCAGCGCGCCCAGGGCGTCCAGGCGGTCGGCGTCCTGCAGGGCCGCGCCCAGCGGCGTCTGCGGCACTGCGCCGCGCGAGTAGCTGTGGTCCCGCACGGCCAGCGCGACCTCGTGCGCGTCGGCGGGCGTGAACCCCAGCGCCGGCAGGGCCTCCTTTACGGCCTGCGCGCCCAGTTCGCTGGCCTGCGCCCGCTGCGGGTGATTCTTGGGCAGGTTCACCACGTCGTGCGTCAGGGCCGCCGCGACCGCCAGGACCGGCGCCACCTCCGGCGCGCAGCGCAGCGTCCAGCGGGCCACCCGCAGCAGGTGCGCGTCGTCGTGCGCGGCGTCCGGGCGCATCTGCGCCTGCACCCAGGCCCACACGCCCTCCAGGCGGGCATCCAGGGCCAGCAGCGGTTCCAGCGGGCCGGGCGGCCGGGCAGCGGATCGGGCAGGTCGGGAGGTCACGGGCGCAGTATGCCAGTCGCCCCGGCGGGTCGCGGTGTGCGAAATGTCACGCGTGCCCGCGCAACCGTGACGGCCGGGTGACGGCCGTTCAGTTACGCTGACAGACATGACCGCCCACCTGCCCCGGCGACCCTCGATCCTGATCGTGGACGACAGCCCCGGGGTGCTCCAGACCATGGAGTTCCTGCTCTCGCCGCACCTGCCGGTCCGCGTGGCCGACAGCGGACAGGCGGCCCTGGCCGCCCTGACGCCCGACACGGCCCTGGTCCTGACCGACGTGCGCATGCCCGGCATGGACGGCGTGGAACTGGCCCGCACGCTGCGCCGCACCCACCCGCACCTGCCCGTGGTGTTCATGACCGGCATCGTCGAGGACGACCTGCGCGCCGAGGCCCGCGAGCTGGGCGTGCTGGACGTGCTGCGTAAGCCCCTGCGGCCCGGCGTGCTGTTCCCGGCGCTTCAGGAATGGCTGGCCGACAGCGCGCCTGCCCTCGGAACGCCCGCCGTGCCTCCGGCTGCCCCCCCAGTGGCCCCCGCACCGCCGGACACCGTTCCCCCACCCACCCGCACCCCACCCAGCCCCACGCCACCCGCCCCCGAACCCGACCCGGACCAGAGCGCCGCGCGCCGCGCCCAGCAGGCCGCGCAGGCTCAGATGTTCACCGCCGGCCTGAACGTCCTGCCCGGCGTGACCGCCGCCTGCGCCTTCGACCCGGCCGGCGTACCCCTGACCCCCACCCCCCTGGACGCCGAGGTCGGCGCGTACGTCCGTTTCCTCGGCACGGCCGCGCAGGGCGTCGCGCACCACCTTCAGGCCGCCGCGCCCGTCCGGGCCGTGCAACTGGAATTCCAGGACCGCGTACTCGTCGTGTGCCCCGTCCCGTTCGGGTACGTGGCCGTCGTCGTACGCGACACGCCCGGCGCCAGCAGCGTGAAATCCTGGATGCGCGCCCGCCTGAGCCACGGCCTGCACTGACCCGGCCGTAACCCGCCAACGGACCCGCCCGCTGCGCGCTACGCTGAACACATGCTGAGCTTCGCAGAGGCCGCCCGGAACCCCACCCTGCACGGCAACGAACCCGGCCGGCTGGCCCGCCACGGCGTCAGCGGCCTGCTCGTCCCCGCCACCTTCGAGGAAGCCTTCTACCGCCAGAACAACCTCCCGGAACAACTGCGGCGGCTGTTCAGCCCCATCCGCCCCGCCCGCATCGACGAGGACGCCCTGGAACCCCTGACCGCGCAGGCCCAGGCGCTGATCCGCACCAGCTACCTGCTCGACGACGCCGTGCAGCACTTCCACCGCGCCCTGCGCGCCGCCAGCCTGGACCACACCCCCCTGCACGCCCGCCGCCCCGGCACACTGCACGCCGAGAGCGCCCCGCACCAGCCGCCCGGCACGCACGCCAGCGGCACCGCCGCCCTGCACGCCGTCAAACGCCTCTGGGCACACGACTGGGCCTTCGAAGCCGTCCTGGAGCGCCTGGACAGCGCCGGCAGCGTCGCCCTCGAAGCCCGGCCCACCCTGCTCATCCCCGGCCCGCCCGGCCTGAACGACCCGGGCCGCGCCGCCCACCTGGGCGAAACGACCGCCCTGGTCAACGAACACGGCCTGACCGGCCTGCCCTGATCCGGCCTGCCCTGACGCGCGCGCCCGGCCGTTCCGGGCGCGCAGGCCGGGCCTGTCACCAGCCCGCGATGTTCAGCACCCAGTACGTTCCGGCCGCGCCGGTCACCTGCGCCGCCGTGCCGTCCAGCACCTTCTCGAACAGCGCCGCGCAGTGCGACGGGCTGCCCTTCCACGCCGCGATCACCTCGGCCGGACTGGTCAGGTTCATCCCGGCCGCCAGACTCTCCCCGAACACCCACTCGATACCACTCGGCGGCACCGGACGGTACCCGGCGTCCACCATCCGCTGCGACGGCACCCGGTTATCCACCTGGCTGCGGTGCGGTAAATCCATCCGCCCGGACGCCGCCAGCTCCCGCCCGTACAGCGTCGCCGCCTTGTGCAGGTGCCCCTCGAACTTCAGTGGCGCCGCCGCCGGGAACACCCCGGACGGACACACCCCACCCCGCGCCCGCTCCGCATTGATGGCCTCCAGCATCTCCCGCTCTGCCTGAGACTGCGGGAAGCCCGGCAGCGCCGAACGGCTCACCGAGAAGGACTTCGTCGTCTTGTAATCGAACGTCACGTTGTACGACGCGTCTATGACCGTGACCGTCACCAGCTCATCACCGGCATTCCCGCCGTTTCCATCCGACGGAGCAGACGGCCCCGGATCACACGCCACCAACGCCACCGCCACCACCGCACCCGCTCCCCACCCAATCAGTTTCATCCCCACAGCGTAGGCGCCGCCGCCCGCCGCCGCTGCCGGATTTGACCACCCCAGGGGACCGGCACCCCCACCTCATGAACACCCCCCCCCATCCCGACGCGCCGGACACCCCCACCCGGCCACCCGCTACCCTGCCCCCATGAACACAACCCAACTCACCGCGCCCGGCGCGTACCCCGGCCTGCACCTGCAACTGCACGACAGCGGCATCCTGGAAGTCGTCATCCGCAACGACCGGACCCTGAACAGCGTGAACGCCGACGCGCACCGCGCCCTGACCCGCGTGTGGCGCGACATCGACGACACCCCAGGCATCCGCTGCGTCCTCGTGCGCGGCGACGGACGCGGCTTCTCCTCCGGCGGCGACTTCACCCTCATCGAGGACATGAGCCGCGACTTCACCACCCTCACCCGCGTCTGGAAAGAAGCCCGCGACCTCGTGTACAACGTCATCAACTGCTCAAAACCCATCGTCAGCGCCATCCACGGCCCCTGCGTCGGCGCCGGACTGGCCGTCGCCCTGCTCGCCGACGTCAGCATCACCGCCCACACCGCCCGCCTCCTCGACGGCCACGTCCGCTTAGGCGTCGCCGCCGGGGACCACGCCGCGATCATCTGGCCCCTCCTGTGCGGCCTGAACAAAGCCAAATACCACCTCATGACCGGCGAACCGGTCAGCGGCATCGAAGCCGAACGCATCGGCCTCGTCAGCCTCACCGTCCCCGACGACGAACTCATGGACCGCGCCTGGACAGTCGCCAACCAACTCGCCCAGGGCAGCCCCACCGCCATCCGCTGGACCAAATACGCCCTGAACAACTGGCTCCGGCAGGCTGGCCCCACCTTCGACGCCTCCCTGGCACTGGAATTCCTCGGCTTCACCGGCCCCGACGTCCGCGAGGGACTCAGCAGCCTCCGCGAAAAACGCGAACCGAACTTCGCAGACGACGCGCCACTGTAAAAGGGAAGTGGGGAGTGATCCGTGGGAAGGGAGGCTGCTACGCAGTAGGAAAAGGCAACACAGCTGCTGCGCAGGACCCCTCAGTCAGCTGCGCTGACAGCTCCCCTCAAGGGGAGCCTTGAAGGCAGGCTGACGTAACCGTCGTGGCAACCGAGCCCGTCGTGCGCGCAGCGCGCGGGGCGCACGGCGCGGGAGCGAAGGATGGAGTGTGAGGCGTGGCCGAACCCGCCCGACACCCACCACGAACGCCCGCGAAATACCTGCCCAGTGCCAACGACGGCTCCCCCTGCCCCTCTGGGGTAGGGGGTTGGGGGTGGGGCAGCCCGCCGCAGGCACCCACCCCTGTTCCCGCCCGGGGAACTTTCCCCCCAACCGTCCCGCCGCGCGTTATCGTGAGCCGTAAAACCATCCTCAGGAGGGATACCCATGACGACCAAACAACCCGTCCGTGTCGCCGTCACCGGCGCCGCCGGCCAGATCGGCTACAGCCTTCTCTTCCGCATCGCCTCGGGCGACATGCTCGGCAAGGATCAGCCGGTCATTCTGCAACTGCTGGAGATCACGCCCGCGCTGAAGGCGCTGAACGGCGTGGTCATGGAGCTGCGTGACTGCGCGTTCCCGCTGCTGGCGGACATCGTGACGAGCGATGATCCGATGGTGGCGTTCAAGGACGTGGATTACGCGCTGCTGGTGGGTGCGATGCCGCGGAAGGCCGGGATGGAGCGCGGGGACCTGCTGGGCGCGAACGGCGGGATCTTCAAGCCGCAGGGTGAGGCGCTGAATGCTGTGGCGAGCCGTGACGTGAAGGTGCTCGTGGTGGGGAACCCCGCGAACACGAACGCCCTGATCGCGCAGCAGAACGCCCCGGACCTGGACGCGGGGCAGTTCACGGCGATGGTGCGTCTGGACCATAACCGCGCGATCAGCCAGCTGGCCGAGAAGACCGGGAAGCCCGTGAGCAGCATCAAGAACCTGACGATCTGGGGTAACCACAGCAGCACCCAGTACCCCGATCTGAGTCAGGCGACGGTGGACGGTCAGCCTGCGCTGGATCAGGTGGACCGCGACTGGTACGAGAACTCGTACATCTCGACGGTCGCCAAGCGTGGCGCGGCGATCATCGAGGCGCGCGGCCTGAGCAGCGCCGCCTCGGCCGCGAGCGCCGCGATCGACCACATGCGCGACTGGGCGCTGGGCACGCCCGAGGGCGAGTGGGTCAGCATGGGGATTCCCAGCGACGGCAGTTACGGCATTCCCGAGGGCCTGATCTACGGCTTCCCCGTGAAGTGCAGCGGCGGCAAGTACGAGATCGTGCAGGGCCTGCCCGTCAGTGACTTCAGCCGCAGCAAGATGGACGCCACGGCGCAGGAACTGACCGAGGAGCGGGACGAGGTCCGTAAGCTGGGTCTGGTCAAGTAAGACCCGGTTCAGTACAGGAAGTGGGTGGCAGGTGACCTTAGGGGAGCCTGCCACCCGTTTTCTGTCTTCTGGGGCTGCCTGTGATCTGGTGCCCTGGAGGCGTTTCTTCATGTGACCTTCACGGTTGCGCGGGCGGGTGATCCGATCCGGGGTGGGCGGCATATGGCTGGTCAGAAGCGCAGACGGTGACTGGTGGTGCGGGTGTTCGTCCTGCTGGCCCTGTGCGCTTTGCCCGCCCGCCGCTTTCCGCTTTCTTTCCCTGGAGGTCCACCATGAGCAACCCCCTGAACCGCCGTAAATTCCTCGGAGCTGCCGGCGCTGTCGGCGTCACGACCGCCCTGGCCAGCTGCGCGCCCGCCATGGGCATGGGTCAGGCCAAACCCAACCTGGACGCCACGATCTTCAACTTCGCGCTGAACCTCGAGTACCTGGAAGCGGCGTTCTACCTCGCGGCCGTGGGTCGCCTGGAGGAACTGGACAGCGTGGGCGGCAACAGCAGCAAGGTCATCCTGCCGGCCGGCTTCACCGGCAAGAACGGCGACGGCGTGAAATTCCAGTCGGCCGACGTGCGTGCCTACGCGAACGAGGTGGCGACCGACGAACTGAACCACGTCCGCATCATCCGCAAGGTGCTGGGCTTCGGCGCCGTGGCGCAGCCGACCCTGGACCTGGGTCCGGCCTTCCTGGCGGCCGGGAGTGCCGCGTCGGGCGGGGCGATCACGGGCTTCAACCCGTTCGCGAACGACCTGTTCTTCCTGCACGGCGCGTTCATCTTCGAGGACGTGGGTGTCAGCGCGTACAAGGGCGCGGCGCGCCTGCTGAGCGACACGAGCGCCGGCGGGAACCTGGAGAACGCGGCGGGCATCCTGGCCGTCGAGGCGTACCACGCGGGCATGATCCGCACCCTCCTGTACCAGCTCCGCGACACGCAGGTCACGCCGGCCCTGAAGGTCAGTGACGTGGTGCAGGCCATCAGCAACCTGCGTGACAGCGTGGACGGAGCCCTGGACGTGGATCAGGGCATCCTGGAGAACGGCGCGGCGAACATCGTGCTGGCTGACTCGAACGGCATCGCGTACAGCCGCACGCCCCGCCAGGTCGGGAACATCGTGTTCCTGGCCGTGGACGCCGTCAAGGGTGGCTTCTACCCCGACGGCCTCAGCGGCGACTTCAGCAAGATTCTCGCGCTGTAAATCAAGAGCGTCAGTACCATCGCCTCCCGGTGCCCCTCCGGCCCGGGGGGCTTTTCATGGTCGATGGGCGAAGGGTGATGGAGAGCGTACGCCATCACCCTTCGTCCATCAACCATCAACCACCAGTGGTCACCCCTGCACGACCCATTCCCCGGCGCGCATGAGCGGTTCGCGGGTGCCTTCCTTCGTGATGCCGTCCACGTCGGTGGCGGGCGTGCCGATCATCCAGTCCACGTGAATGAGGCTGTCGTTCCCGCCGGCGGCTGTCAGGGTGGCCTCGTCGGTGCCGCCCTGCACGTTGGTGGGGTAGCAGCGGCCCAGCGCGATGTGCGAGGCGGCGTTCTCGTCGAACAGGGTGTTCAGGAACAGCGTGCCGGTCTGCGCGACGGGCGCGCTGGCGGGCACCAGGGCCACCTCGCCCAGGTGCGCGGCTCCCTCGTCGGTGCCGATCAGCTGGCGCAGGGTGTCCTCGCCGCGCGTGGCGCTGACCTCGGCGGCGCGGCCGTTCTCGAAGCGCACGCGGATGCCCTCGATCAGCTGTCCGCGCGCGCTGAGGGGTTTGCTGGCGACCGCCCAGCCGTTCACGCGCTCCCGGTGCGGGGCGGTGAAGACCTCGTCGGTGGGCAGGTTCGGGACGCCGCGCACGCCGTTGCGGGCGGTCTCGGCGCCGCCCTGCCAGACGTGGTTCTCGGCGAGGCCGACGGTCAGGTCGGTGCCCAGGTCGCTTTTCAGGTGGACGGCGGCGTACTGCCGGCCGTTCAGGTAGGTGGTGAGGCGTTCTAGGCGGGTTAGGTGCGCGTCCCAGGCGGCCACCGGGTCCGGCTGGTCGGCGCGCGTGACGGCGAAGATGTCGGCCCACAGGCGCGCCACGGCCTCCGGGGCGGGCAAGTCCGGGTACACCCGCGCGGCCCAGGCGGGCGTGGCCATCGCCGCGACCGTCCAGTTCACGCGGAAACTGCCGGTCGCCTCGCTGACCTGCCGCATGGCCTGCGCCGTGAGTTTGCTGCGCGCCGCGACCCGCGCAGGATTCACGCCCGCGAGCAGCGACGGGTCCTCCCCGACGATCCCGATGGACGCGTACCCGTCCTCAATCATCGCCTCGCGTTGCTGCGCGTGCCACGCGGGCAGGAAGTTCACGGCGTCGTCCGTGCCGTCCTCGAACAGCGCGAGGTCCAGGTGCGGGTCGAGGTACGTGACGCGCACGTCGCTGGCCCCGGCGCGGTAGGCGGCGCGGGCGGTCAGGCGCACGAGCGGCGCCGCCTCGACCGGCGCGGCGATCCGGAGCTTCCCGCCGGCCGGGAGGTTCACGCCGGTCCGGACGAGCAGCTCGGCGTACCGGGCGAGGTGGGCGCTGAAGTCGCCGGTTGGAGCGTCACTGGCGCTGGCCTGGGGATCGTGCGGGCTGGAGGCAGTCATGCCCGTCACTCTACCGGGCGTGCCGGGCGGGGCGTCCGGCTGGGCAGACTGGGGCGGGGTGGGGAGCCGGGCGAGTTCGCCGTCAGGCCCAGCGGTTCCCGCCGCTCTCCTGCGCGCGGTGCAGGCGCTGCACGGCCAGGTCAATCAGCGCGTCAAGGTCCTCGGTCTCGGCGGCGAAGGCCAGGCCCACGCTGACCGGCACGCCGTTCAGGTCCGTCAGGTTCAGGTTGCGGGCCGCGCGGACGATCCGGTCGGCCACGTCGTGCGCGGCGGCCACGCTGACGTCCGGCAGGATCAGCAGGAACTGATCGCCGTTCCAGCGGGTCACGCTGACCTGCTGCTCGGTCATGTTGACGAGCAGCGTGGCGACCTCGCGCAGCACCTGATCGGCCGCGCGGTGGCGCAGCAGGTCGTTGATCCGCCCGAAGTGGTCGATGTCGACCAGGACCACCGCGACCCGCGCGGCGTGCAGCGGGGAGCGCGTGGCGGCCTCCAGCGTGTCCCACGCCGCCTGCCGGTTCAGGACGCCGGTCAGCGGGTCGAGCTGCGCGGCGTGCTGCACGCTGAGGTTCCGGGCGCGTTCGGTGCTGACCAGCTGCCCGTGCAGGGCCATCAGGACCATCAGCGCCACCAGGAACCCCGCGTAGATCATCAGGGGCAGGTCCTGCGGGTTGAACAGCAGCGTGGCGGCCAGCATGAAGCCCGTCACGGGCAGCAGGAGCGCCGCCGCCTGGTTCAGCGGCAGCCACGCCAGTGTCAGCAGCGCCACCACGCCCAGCGACAGGAAGAACGCGGGCTGAATGTCACGCCCCTGCATGCCGACCACGATCACCTGCGCTGTCAGCCACAGCGGCAGCAGGTACGCGACCCCGCCGGTCAGGACCCGCAGCGGCACCCGGCGCGACAGGACGGTGGCGACCATGAACACGCTGAGCAGCGCGGCCCCGGTCAGGGACACCACGTTCTGCCGGTCCCCGGTCAGCGCCAGCCACAGCAGACCGGAATGCACGGCAGTGGACAGCAGCGACAGCGACAGGTGCGCGGCGTGCTGCTGTTCCCGCAGCCGGTGGACCTGCTGCGGCGGAATGACGGGACGGGGCATGTGCGTCCAGTGTAGGGGGGCCGGGTGGGGGCGCGCGGCCGGAATTCGGGTCTGAACTGCGTTCAGGCGGCGGGTGTACCGGGGGGGGCTGTCACGCCAGCCGCCCCGCCGGGCGTTACCAGCCCTCGATCTGCCGCCCGGCCTCGAAGGCGGCGACGCCCGCCGCGACGCTCAGGTTCAGGCTGCGGCCCCCACCCGGCTGCGGCAACTTCAGCTTCGGCAGGGCGTCGCGCAGCCACGCGGGCAACCCCCGCGATTCCGGGCCGAACAGCAGGTAATCGCCCCGCGCAAAGCCCGCGCGGGTGTGCAGTTCGGTGGCGTGCGTGCTGAACGCCCACACCCGCGCGCCCGCGCCCAGCGTGCCCTGGAAGGCGGTCCAGCTGGCGTGCTCGTGCAGGGTCACGCCCTCCAGGTAATCCATGACGGCGCGGCGGAACTCACGGTCGTGCAGGTGGAAGCCGAACGGGCGGATCAGGTGCAGGTCCGCGCCCAGCACCGAGCAGGTCCGGGCGACGTTCCCCACGTTCCCGGCCTTCTCGGGTTCGAACAGCACCACGCGCAGCAGGGGAGGGGCCGGCGGGATCACAGCGGCCGGCGGCACTTCTGCCGTCATCCTGCACCGGTGCCGGGCGCGCGGACCAGCAGCGCCGTCACGCGGGTCTGCACGTGCGCGGGCGCCAGTCCCTCGGAGGTCTTGAAACTGACGCCCACCTCGGATTCCGGCAGGTTCAGCAGTTCCGCGACCGACCGGGCGATCTCGGCGCGCAGCGGCCCCAGCTTCGGGCGGTCCAGGGTCACCACGACCGCCACGTTGCCCGGCACGTACCCGCGCGCCGCCACCAGTTCCAGCGCGCGGGCCACGATCACGCGGGAATCCATGCCGGCCCACTCGGCCGCCGTGTCCGGAAAGTACTGCCCGATGTCCCCCAGCGCCAGCCCCGACAGCAGCGCGTCGGCTACGGCGTGCAGCACGGCGTCCCCGTCACTGTGCGCCACGGCCCCCAGTTCCGCGTGCGGCACGGGCACGCCTCCCAGCACCAGCGGCCGCCCGGCTTCCAGGCGGTGCGCGTCCTCTCCAAATCCGATCCGGAACGGCAATGCACTCATTCACGCAGTCTGGCGCATCGCGCGGCGCGGCGTAACGCCTCCTTAACGCCCCGTCCGGCACGCTGAAGGTCAGAAAGCCCGCTGTTCCCTCCGCCTCCCTCCCCCTGGAGACACCGATGCACCTCGACAACGACCTGTTCCAGCAGCTGCCCGTTCCGGCCGTTCAGTGGCCCTCCGTGCGAGAGGGAAGGCGTGACGGTCACGCCCGCGTGAACCCCGCCTTCAGCCGCGCGTTCCGCCCCGGCGCGCTGTGCAGCCCGCTGCCGCACTGGACGGACGGCGCGCACCTGACCCGGCTGCCCAGCCGGACCGGCGAGCCGCGCGTGTGCCGCGTGACCCTCAGCACCCTGCCGAACGGGGACCGGCTGGCCGTGGTCGAGGACGTGCACGCCTACCACCTGGACCCGCTGACCGGCCTGCCGGACCGCCGCGCCCTGCTGCTGGACGCCGCGCAGCCCACCGTGAGCCTCGCCCTGATCGACGTGGACCGCTTCAAGCAGGTGAACGACGCCCTGGGTCACGCCGCCGGGGACCGCGTGCTGGAAGCGCTGGCACGCCTGCTGGCGGGAGCCGCCCGCGCCGGCGACCTGCACGCCTACCGCCTGGGCGGCGACGAGTTCGTGCTGTGCGCCCCGCACGCCCTGACCGGCGAGGACCTGCGCCCCCTGCAAGTCGGGTTCCGGGAGACGCTGGGCCGCCTGGGCATCCCGAGCGGCAGTTTCTCGTACGGACTGGCGCAGGCGCCGCAGCACGGCGACACGCTGCACGCCCTGTTGCAGCACGCCGACACCCAGCTGACCCGCAGCAAACGCGACCGGCGGGGCGGCCTGACCACGCAACTGGGCCGCCTGCTGGGCCGCGTGACCACGGCCGAACCCTCCGGACTGAACAACCTGAGTGCCGCGCTGTGACGCTCTCCATGCCGCCCGAATCCTCCCGCGTCCTGAGCGCGGCGCGCAGCCGCCGACTGGCGCGCTTTCCTGTCCGCACGGACCTGCTGGGCCTGACCGTGCGCGGCGAACAACTGCACGTGACCACCCCGCGCGGCCCGCTGCCGCTGTACCGGTTCACGCCCCTGCAGGCGGCCGTGCTGTGCGGCGAACGCGTGCCCTACGCCGCCGAGTGGCCCGAGCACATGAAACTGTTCCTGTACCGCTACCAGCCGCTGCCCACGCTGCCGCACGCGACCGGCCCGTACGCCGCGCAGCTGGGCACGCAACCGCGCGACCCGCACGGCCTGCGCCCCTGGGACCAGTCCACGTACGGCGGGTGGCCGCTGTACCTGTTCCTGCACGACCAGCCGGGCGCGGCGGCGGCAGGCGAGGTCGCGGACCTGTTCGAGGTGGTCCTGGTGGGCCAGCCGACCCTGCCGCCCTCCGGCGCACGCGGGCACGGGCCGTGATACGGATTCCGTCTGCTTCGTGGGCAACCCGTAGCGGTACCGGGTGGCCCACTCCATGCCTGGAATCCTCTTTGCTCCTACTCGCCTTCGCCCGGATTGAACGGTTCTTGCAGACCATTCGCCCGGAGACGAGGCGTATAAAACTTATCTTCATCTGATTCTCATGTCTGCCAGACTGCCCTGGCACCCCACCCCACCCGGAGGTTTCATGACCCAACCCACCCAGCCCCCCCTGGACTTCCTGACCCTGACCGTCTTCGGCGGGCGCCTGTACGCCATCAACCGGGCCGGGCAGCCCATGCCCCTGTACGTGTACGCCCCGCTGCGGCAGGCCTACGCGGGCCGCTACGACGTGCCCCTGGCGCCGCAGTGGCCGCCGTACACCGTGGACTTCGTGACGCAGTACGTGCCCATGCCCGTCCTGACGCCCGAACAACTGCCCGACACCCTGGAAGCCGACATCACCCAGCAGGCCCGCACCGGCGACCCCGAGCGGCCCTGGAACCAGATGGTGTACCGGGGCTGGCCGCTGTACTACGTGCCGGGCCTGGACGCCAGCGGCACCAACGACGCCCAGCCCGCCATGTTCGAACCCGCGCGCGACGGCATGGACCCGCCCATGGTCCAGGGCGGCGACCCGCAGGGCGCGCCGGACGACGGCGATCCGGGCTGGCCTCCGGGCGTCTGGGGCCCCTGAAGGGTGCCGCACTCCCCGGCGCGGTCCGTTGCCTAGCCTGCCAGGTGTCCGGTCAGCCAGACCCGGAGGGCCGGGACATCCAACAGGTCGGCTGAACCCTGTGGCGGCAGCCCGAACAGTTCCAGCAGCAGCGCCCCGGCCTGGGCGCGCTGCTGGCTGTGGGCGTTCGGAGCCTGCGCCGCCTGAAGTAGCCAGCGCCGCAGCCCGTCCGGGTCGCGGGCACTCAGGTCGCGGGCGCTCAGCAGCAGCAGTTGCAGCACCTGCCAGGGATTCCCGCTGCGTTCCGAGGCCCGCAGCGCCAGTCGCGCGCTGCGCCGGGCCTGCGGTGTGCGGCCCCGCGCGTAGTGCAGTTCGGTGTCCACCAGGGTCAGGCTGGTCTCGTCCGGCACTTTCCCGGAACCGGCGATGTGCGCCCTCCACTCGGCCAGCCAGCCTTCGGCCTGCCGCCAGCGGCGCAGGTGCAGCGCCAGCTGCGTCCGGAACTCGTGCCCGTGAAATTCCAGCGACTGCACGCGCAGGGTCCGCCCGGCCTCCAGCAGCGCGCCGGCCTCGACCAGTTGCGCCCCGCGTTCCTCGTCGGTTGCGGGCAGGTACACGCGCACACCCAGCGCCGACTGCCGGACCTGCCACGCCAGCATGGGCGGCAGGTCCGGCAGTTGCGCCTCCAGCGCCGCCAGTTGGAGGCGTAACTCCGGCGAGTTGCCCAGGAAGGTCAGGTGCGTCAGCAGGTTCAGACGGTAGTACAGCGTCCGCGTCCGGTCGCCCAGTTCCACGGCCAGCGCCAGCGCCTGCCCCAGCAGGTCCACGGATGCCTGAATCTGCCCCTGCACGCCTCGCACGGAAGACAGGGTGTTCAGCACCTTCATGCGGCTGGCCGGATCTGCTGCCAGCGGCCCGGCCAGGAACTGCCCCGCCAGCGTCTGTGCATCCAGCAGCCGCCCAGCGCCGAAGGCCAGCCACATGCACGCCACCTGCAACGCTGCCTGCACCTGTGCGGGCGCCTGGGCGTCCTCGGCGTCGTCGGCCAGCGCCGCGAAGGTCTCGGTGCCGGACCCGTGCAGGCCCCGGCGGTCGTGGTGGGCCAGCAGGTGCTCGGCGTGCTCGGCCTTCAGCGTGCCCAGCGTCAGGGCGGCGCGGCACGCGATCAGGATGTTCTCCCGCTCGGCGTCCACGGCCGGGTCCTCGGGTGGCCGGGCCGTGAACCACCCCAGGTAGTGCGCGGCGTGCGCCTCCCGCGCCCCACGCATCAGATCCGGGTGCGCCTCGCCCTGCCCGGCCAGCAGGCCCCCCAGCGCCGGGTACAGCCGCAACCGCTCCGAGCCCGGCAGGTACGCCTCCGCGAACGAATGCGTCAGCAGCGCGTCCAGTTCGTCGGGCGTCACGCCCAGCGCCGGCGCGTGCAGCGGATCAAAGTCCGGCGCGACACTCAGGCGCAGCGCCGCCGCCCGCGCGCCGGGAGGCAGCAGGTCCCAGGACCGCTGCGCGACCACGTTCAGGCCGCGCCGTCCGTCACTGTCGCCGCCCGCCGCCGTCAGCGCGCCCGCCTCGTGCAGCACGCGGGCGTACACGGCATCCAGGTCCTCCACCCGCAACCACGACGCCGCCAGCGCAATCGCCAGCGGATGCCCCACCAGACGCCGCGTGATGCCCGCGATCAGCGCGGCGTTCCCGGCCCCCAGCGTGAAGTCCCGCCGGACCCGCCCCGCCTCCCGCACGAACAGTTGCGCCGCGCCCGACGCCGCGATCTGCGTCACGTCCGCCTCCGGACCCGGTTGCTCCAGGCCCGCCAGCGGCAGCAGGAACGTCCCGGTGTCCAGCCCACCGTCCGGCCCGCCGCGCGGCACACGGCGACCCGTCAGCACCCACCGCACGTCCGGCAGGTCCTCCCGCACGACAGACAGCAGCCCCGACAGGTCATCCAGCGCGTCCAGGCCGTCCAACAGCACCACCGACCCCGCCCCCAGCACGTCCCGCAGGAACCCGAAGCCCTGCGGCACCGGCCGGCCCGGCGCGCACGCGGCCGCCACGCGCACCGCCACGTCCGCGTCCGACTGCGCGCCCTCCGCGTTCACCAGCACCACCGGACGCTCCAGCCGCGTCAACTCCCGCAGCACCTCGCGCGTCAGGGTGCTCTTCCCGATCCCGCCCGGCCCGACCACCACCGCCGCCCCCCCACCCGGCGCGGCCGCCCAGGCCAGCAGCGCGTCCAGTTCCGCCTCGCGGCCCAGCATCCGGTGAGCGGGTGCCTTCCCTGAACCGCGCGCCTCTGCGGGCGCCCCGGCTGTCAGGTCCGCCAGTTCCGCACGCACCTCCGTCTCCAGCGCGCTGCCCGGCAGCGTCAGCGGTAGCAGGCGCGCCAGACTGGCCGGCTCCATCGGCGGCGCCCCCGCCACGTCCCGCGCCCGCTGGGCCCACACCGCCGCCCGCGCCGGATCACTGCCCTCCGCCACCCGCAACGCCTCATCCTGCACATGCCGCGCCAGCCGCTCCCGCTGCGCCAGCACCCACTCCTCGAACTCCCCGGACACGTCCGGCAGGTTCACGCCATGCAGGAACGGCCCCCGGTACGCCTCCCACGCCGCCTCGCCCCGCAGCGTCAGCAGCGCCGCCGCGTCACACGCCACGCCCGCCACCAGCCGCTCATCACCGCCCAGCGCCGACCCGTCATGCTCGCGCAGCGCATGCAACGCCACCCGCAGGCTCCCCTCCGGTTTCGCCGCGCGCGGCCACAGGAGCGCCGCCAGCTGACGGCGCGGCGCCGGCCCCTCCAGACCCACGAACACCAGCAGCAGCAGCGACTTCACCTTCCGGAACGACCCCAGATGCAGGTCCCCCAGCGTGATCAACGTCCCCGCCTCCCGACTCATCAAGCGCCCATGCTAGCGCGTTCCCCGCACCCCAACCGCCCGGCCAGTCAGCCCGCCAGTCAGGTCGTCACTCCTCACCCCACGGCAACTCCACGACCTCCGCCGCCCCCCGCGACGCATCCCGCAACGCCACCACGAACCCCGCCACGTCCTCCGGAAACACCTCCACCCGCAGCGACACCCCGGCCCCCGAATAAGCCTCCTCGCCGCGCACCACATCCAGCGACCCCAGCAGGTGATACAGGCCCCCCAGAAACTCGAACGGCACCGACACCGCCAGCGCCCGCCGCGCCCGCACCGTCACCCGCGCCGCCGTCCGCAGGCACTCCGCCGCCCCGCCCCCATACGCCCGGACCAGCCCGCCCGTGCCCAGCTTCACCCCACCGTAAAACCGCACCACGACCACCATCACGCGGTCCACGCCCTGCCCCTCGATGGCCCGCAGGATCGGCGCGCCCGCCGTTCCACCCGGCTCGCCATCATCACCAAAGCGGTACGCACCCCCAATCCGGTACGCCCAGCAGTGATGCGTCGCATCCGGGTACCGCTCCCGCAACGCCCCCAGCTGCGCCAGCGCCTCCTCCGGCGAATCCGCCCGGTCCGCGAACGCCAGAAACTCACTGTTCTCGATCACCGCATCAGACCGGTGCGGCCCCGCCAGAGTCACGAACGGCGCCGGCAGATCCGAACCCACCACGCTCATACTGACTCCGATTGAATGGGCTGCAAAGACCGTTTAATCCGAGCGGATGCGAGTAGGAGCGAAGCGGTTTCCGGACGTGGAGTTGGCAACCCGGTGCTGTACCGGGTTGTTAACGAAACAAACGGAATCCGTATCAGAGCAGCCCCCGCCCGGCCAGCACCGCCCGCGCATGCCACAACGTCAGACTGCTCGACCCATCCAGGATCTCCCCGGCATCCAGGCGACGGTACGCCTCCGCCAGAGGCACCACCACACGCTCGATCGTCTCGGTGTCCTCATGATGCATGTCGCCCAGCGACACCCCCAACGCCAGGAACGGGTAGAAGATCACGCCACTGATACTCGGCTGCGGGTAGAAGCCCGGCAGCGCCACCCACTCCGCCGCCACACCCCCAACCTCCTCGTGCAGTTCCCGCCGGGCCGCCGCGAGCAGGTCCTCGCCGCGCTCCACGCCACCCGCAACGACCTCAGTGACGGTCGCGCGCAGCGGGTAGCGGTACTGACGGATCAGGACCGCCTCACCCTGAGCCGTCACGGGCAACACAAACACGGCGCGCGGCCCACGCGGACGGTACTGATAAGTCGTCTCCGCGCCATTCGGGAGCCGCACGCGGTCCTCGAACACCGTGCGGAACCCCGACACGAGCTGCCGGGACTCCAGCGTCTCCCACGGCTGAACCTCATCCTCAATCAACGACGTCCAGTTCGGGTGATCAGTCATGCGCTCAGGCTAACAGGCGGGGGTTTCGGCTGCGCGGCGGGCTTTCCCGATGGAGGGGGTGCGCCTGGCGGCGGGCCTCCCCACCCCCAGCCCCCTACCCCAGAGGGGCAGGGGGAGCCAGCGTTGGCACTGGGCAGGTATTCCGCGGGTTTTTTGGGGGAGGGTTGGGCGGGTACGGCCACGTCCTAGACGCCATCCTTCGATTTCGCGCCGTTCGCCCCGCGCGCTTCGCGCACGACGGGCCGCGTTGCCACGACGCCGGGCGGGCCAGCCACCTCGGTGCGTGCTGGAAGGTTCTACTTTGTGGGCTGTTGCCAAAGCGGGTTTTGAAGTCGATCAGCGGCCCTCGACCCGTTGCCCGGCCAGTTTCCGCAGGCTTCCATCGGCCGTCGTGCGCGCAGCGCGCGGGCCTTGCGGGGGGGCGGCAGGATGGCGTCGAAGCCGGACACGTCACCGCTCAGCACGACCCAAGCACTATCAGTCGAATCTCTTGCCGAGCGCAGCGACTGCTCCCCCTGCCCCCCTGGGGTAGGGGGCTGGGGGGTGGGGCAGCACCCGGAAAGCTGGCCACAGGTGCCCACCTTCCAGTCAGAGAGCAGCACACCGTCAGGAGTCCAAGTCCCCCTTACTCCACCTGAACGTTGGCCCCGAGAGTCCCGGTCGCCTCGGCGGTGACGATCAGCGCGTCGGGCGTGACGTTCAGGCTGGTCAGGCGCAGGGTGCGGACCTGTCCGGCGAGGGTGATGCCGGGGGCGGGGGTGAAGGGGAGGCGGCGTTGCAGGTTGCTCTGGGCGGCGTTCAGGTGGGGGGTGAGGTCGATGCGGGCGGCCTGTTTGATGTAGGCCTGGGCGCGGGCGTCGGCGAGCCAGGCGAGGGCGCGGCCGGTGAGGCCCTGGCGGCGGGTGGTGACGGTGGGGCTCTCGAGGGTGAGGGTCTGGGTGGCGGGGTCGAGGGTGGGGGTGCCGCGGACGTCGGTGGTGGCGTTGAGTTTCAGGCCGAGGGGGCCGGTGATCTGGAGGTTGATGGTGGCGGTGAGGGTGGTGCCGGTGGGCCTGAGGGTGACGCGGGTGACTCGCAGGGTGGGTGAGGTGGGGACGGGGAGGGTGAGGGTGCGGCGGGCGGCTTCGCGGGTGGCGGCGGCGGAGAGTTCGGGGTAGGGGAGGCGGGCGGGGACGCGCAGGTGCAGGTCGGGGGTGAGGGTGGGGGTGCGGCGCAGGGGTGGGAGGGGTGTGGGGGTGTGGGGGGTGGGTCGGCCGAGGCTGGCGTTCAGGCGGACCTGGGCGCCGAGGGTGATGTTCAGGGCGTCGGGCGTGAACTGGAAGGGGGTGACGCTGAGGGTGAGGGGGGTGGCGTGGGCGTAGGCGGGGTCGGGGGTGGGGAGCGTCCAGGGTTGTTGCGCGCGGGTCCAGAGGGTGGTGGCGCGCTGGCGGAGGCGGGCCTGTTCGCGGACGGTGGTGCGGACCTGCGCGGCCAGGGTGTCCAGCTGGGCCTGTACCTGCGTGTCGACGAGGGACTGCACGCTGACGCGCACGCCCTGGGTGAGTTCGACGCTGAGGGGGTCGGTCCAGTTGGCTTCGCCGCGAATGGTGACGTCCGCTTCCCAGTCGGGGGTGATGGTGGGCGTGACGGTCAGGGTGACGGTCGCCTCGCCTCCGAAGTCCCGCGCGAGGAACGCGCCGGCGCCGCCCGGTTCGGCGCGGAAGGCGGCGCGGATGGGGACGCTGATGCGCAGCCCGGAGCCGTCCGGCAGGGCCCTGATCTGCACGTGCCCGGCGCGGGTGACGGTGCCTTTCAGCGTGACGCGCAGCAGGCCGCCCAGGAAGGCGCGTTCCTCGTCGACCCGCGCGAATTCCAGTGGCACGCGGGCGTTCGCGGCCACCTGCACGCCCGCCAGGGGCACGGTGACCGGCACGGTCAGGGTGCTGGTGGGGGCGCTGCTGGCGGTGCTGGGGGCGGCCTGGGCGGTCATGAGTCCAGTGAACACCAGGGGCGTGAGAAGGCGCGTCAGGGGTCGGGTGGGGGCGCGGCGCATCAGGCGTTCAGGGTAACGGGCGTGCATGAGGGCGCCACGGCGTTTACCCTGGGCCGTATGTGGGCGCAGCATCTTCTGACCCTGCCCGAGCGGCGGCGCGGCTTTCACCTGATCACGCGGGAGGTCGCGGGGGCCGTCCCGGAACTGGCCCGCACCCGCGCGGGGCTGCTGCACGTGTTCATTCAGCACACGAGTGCCAGCCTGACCCTGAACGAGAACGCCAGCCCGGACGTCCGCCGTGACTTCGAAACGTACTTCGATCACGCCGTCCCGGACGGCTGGGAGCCCTTTACGCACACCCTGGAGGGACCGGACGACATGGCGGCGCACATCAAGGCCAGCCTGCTGGGCCCCAGCCTGACGCTGCCGGTGCGGGACGGTCGGCTGGCGCTGGGCACGTGGCAGGGCGTGTACCTCTGCGAACACCGCGACCACGGCGGCCCCAGAAGACTGATCCTCACACTGACGGGGCAGGAAGGGTGAACGAGGTCTGGATCTTTCATGCCGAGCAGGCCCAGCTGGCTTCAGGTGTGTTTTCCACGCGCGAGCAGGCGGAAGCCTGGATTCGACGTCATGGCCTGACAGGCCTGCTGACCTCCTACCCTCTGGATGAAGGGTTGTACGACTGGGCAGTCACGCACAGCCCCTTCCGTCCGAAACGATCTGAACACACCACGCCGACATTCATCGGTCGGTTCACGAGTGCGTACCGTCCACACGAGCATTACCGGGATGGCAGGCCAGTCTGAACGGCATAGGGGTTGAGGTTTTTTCAGAGATGTTCGGGCGTCGTCTGTCCGTCTCTGGTAAACAAGTCCCGCCGGGTGGCCTGCCGTTTCCCGTACACTGAGTTACGGTGCTGCGCGCCGTGTTTTTTTTGCTCTGGCCCCCTGGTGGGGTGCGGGTAAGGGGAGCAAGTCTGTGCGCGTGGCGTGGAGGGCTTGAATGCCTGGAATTGCGATTGTTGGCGCTCAGTGGGGCGATGAAGGCAAGGGGAAGATCACGGATTTCCTGGCGCCGGAAGCCGAGTTCGTGGTGCGGTATCAGGGCGGCGCGAACGCCGGGCATACGGTCACGGCGAAGGGGCAGACGTTCAAGTTGAACCTGCTGCCCAGCGGCGTGCTGCATGACGGGACGGTCAGCGTGCTGGGTGACGGGATGGTCATCGACGCGGACAAGTTCATGGAGGAACGCCGGAACCTGATCGCGGGTGGCCTGACCCCGGACCTGCGCATCAGTGACCGGGCGCACCTGGTGCTGCCTCACCACAAGTTCGTGGATGGCCGGAAGGACTTCGTGGGCACGACCGGGCGCGGGATCGGCCCGGCGTACGCGGACCGGGCGCGCCGCGTGGGCATCCGGTTCGGTGATCTGCTGGACGACGGCGTGCTGCGCGAGCGGATCGAGCGGCTGCTGGAGGCCAAGCCGAACAGCACCCGCGACGCGGGCTGGACGAGCGTGGACGTGGCGATGGAGTCCCTCGCCCCGACCCGCGAGGCGCTCGCGCCGTTCATTCAGGATACGGGCGAGCAGCTGCGCGCCGCGATCCGTGATGGCCGCAACGTGCTGTTCGAGGGCGCGCAGGCGACCCTGCTGGACCTGAACTACGGCACGTACCCGTTCGTGACCAGCAGCCACCCCACGGTGGGCGGCATTCTGGTGGGGGCGGGCGTGAACCACAAGGCCATTCACAAGGTGTACGGCGTGGCGAAGGCCTTCAACACCCGTGTCGGGCATGGGCCGTTCCTGACCGAGGTGCATGACGAGGCGGGCATCCTGCGCCTGCGCGGCGACGGCAGCAAACCCTGGGACGAGTTCGGCACGACGACCGGCCGTCCGCGCCGGGTGGGCTGGCTGGACCTGCACCTGCTGAAGTACGCGGTGGACGTGAACGGCCTGGACGGGCTGGTCATCAACAAGATGGACGTCCTGGCGGGTCTGGACGAGGTGCCGGTCTGCGTGGGTTACGACGCGGACGGTCAGCCGGTCATGAAACGCATGAAGGGCTGGGCGACCACCGAGGGCGCCGACAGCCGCGCGACCCTGGCCAAAGATGCGCAGGCGTACCTGGACCTGATCGAGGAGACCGTGAACTGCCCCGTGGTGATCTTCTCGGCCGGCCCGGCCCGCGAGCAGACGTACGGCGAGGTCAGCTGGAAGTAACCCGGACTCGGATTGAATGGTTTTTGCAAAAACCGTTCAATCCGAGCGGCTTCCATGTGACGGCGGATTCCCTCATGTCCGGGAGGGGCGTGGGGGGTTCCTGAATCTTTTTTGACAATTGCCGCGAGGGGCTACGGCCTACACTCGCGGCATTCATGTTCATGCCCCCGGACCGGGAGCGCGTGAGAAGGAGCAATTCCCTTGACGATTGAAACAGTGATCAGCGCCGCTGACGAGAAGCAGGAAGTGCCGGGCCTGAGCGCCCTGACCCACAGCTGGCTGGGCGCCATCGGGGAGGACCCGGAACGCGAGGGGCTGATCAAGACGCCGCACCGCGTGGCGAAAGCCTGGGGGTTCCTGACGGCCGGGTACCAGAAGACGCTGCACGAGGCGGTGGGGGACGCCGTGTTCGCCGCCGATGGCAGCGAGATGGTGATCGTGAAGGACATCGAGTTCTACTCCATGTGCGAGCACCACATGCTGCCCTTCTACGGCCGGGCGCACATCGCGTACATTCCGGACGGGCAGATTCTGGGCCTGAGTAAGTTCGCGCGGATCGTGGACCTGTACTCGCGCCGCCTGCAGGTGCAGGAGCGCATCACGACGCAGGTGGCGGACGCCGTGCAGGAACTGCTGGCGCCGAAGGGCGTGGCGGTCGTCATGGAGGGCGTGCACCTGTGCATGGCGATGCGGGGCGTGCAGAAGCAGAACAGCAGCACCAGCACGAGTGCCATGCGCGGCCTGTTCAAGAGCGACCCGCGTACCCGCGCGGAATTCATGAGTGCCGTGCAGACCACCCTGCGGTCCCGCTGACAGGCTGCCCGACGGGGAGGGGCCTGTAAGAAATTCGACATTGTGGATGGGGCGGGATTCCGGTCCGGGGAGTTGGGTGCGCGGCGCGCGTCCAGTCCTCCCGGACCGGTTCTGTCGGCTGGGCGGTCAGCGCGCTACGCCACTCCGCCTGGGCCCTGGTGGTGGGCGCGGGCCGGACGGGGCCGGTGAAGGGCTGATTGAGGCTCTCCTGTAGCTTCCGGGTGATAAGAGGCATGTAAGGGCCGGTCCCTTACCGTGAGGAAGGGGGGGGACGTGCTGCTGAATTTCTGTTTATTACTGACCTGCACGTTTCTGCTGAGTCTCACGTACCGTCAGTGGCCGGTGCCGGCGCGCTCGGCCGAGCATCAGCTGCGGATCGTGCTGGCGGCGGTCGCCTCGGTGCTGCTGCTGCTGAACACCCAGGAGGTCGGGCCGTACAAGATCGACCTGCGGTTCGTGCCGCTGGCGCTGATCACCCTGCGGTACGGCGTCGGGCCGGGCCTGCTGGTTGCGGCCGGGCCGGTCGTGCTGCGCGTGCTGGAGTCCGACCTGGGCGGCCTGTCGGCGCTCGTGAACGCCCTGAGCGTCGTGGGCCTGTCGGGAATCCTGCGCGGATACCTGAACTTCCGGGACCTGGGGCGCAGGGACCTCTGGAAACTGCCGCTTCCTTATCTGGGCGTGGGTCTGATGCTGTTCTTCACGCCCCAGCCGCCCGGCGTGTCCCCGTGGGTGCTGTACCCGTCCATGCTGGCGCTGCACTCGCTGGCGACCGTGGCCGTGCTGGGCGTCCTGAATGCCCGGCTGCGCCTGCTGCGCGCCACCGCCGAACTGGAACGGCAGGTTCTGACCGACGAACTGACCGGACTGGGCAACCGGCGACGCTTCGATCTGGATCTCGCGCGGCTGGAGACGGGCGGACAGCTCGTGATGCTGGACATCGACGATTTCCGGTCGCTGAACGAGCGGCACGGCACGCCGGTCGGGGACCGGGCACTGCGCTACATCGGGCAGGTCATGACGGACGTCGCGCCGCACGCCGCGTACCGACTGAGTGGCGAGGAGTTCGCGCTGCTGCTGAACGTGGGCAGCGAGGCCGGAGCGCGCGCGCTGGTCGAGCGGATCCAGGCGCAGGTCACGGAGCCCGGCGGCCTGCCCTGGGCGAACCTGACCCTGTCGGCCGGCATGGCGACCCGCCTGCTGCACGAGACGCCCAGCGAGCTGATGTCCCGCGCGGACGAGGCGCTGTACCTCGCCAAGACGAACGGCCGTAACCGGCTGGTCGTGCAGCAGTACAGCGCGCGGCCCACCACGGCCGAGGTGGCGCTGCCGGACATCCGCCCCCGCTACTCGCTGTGGCAGGCGCAGCGCACCACCGTCAATCTGCTCACGCAGCGCCGCACCCTGACCGACGACGACTGGCACGAGCTGCTGCGACTGGCGGTGCAGACCGTGGACGGCGTGGAGGCCGGCACCCTGAACGTCCGCGAGGGCAGCGTGTTCCGCGTGTGCGCCTCCGAGGGGTACGACGAGGGCCTGACCGGCCTGACCCTGACCGAGCGGTCGCAGCGCAAATGGTACGGCGGAAGCCTGGAGGACTGGCTGGCGGGCAAACCGCGCGTGCTGCGGCCCGGCGAGATCCAGCGGGCCTGGGCGTCGGCCGACGAGTCGCACCAGCCCGGTCAGGACCAGCTGTTCGCGCAGCTGGGACGCCGCGATCAGCTGCGCGCGAACCTGTGCCTGCCGGTCGTGCTGGGCGGCGAGGTGATCGCGCACCTGAACCTGGATTCCATGAGTTCCGAGGACGTGTTCACGCCGGCCGTCATGCAGGACGCCGGGGTGTTCGCGCAGCAGGTCGCGGCGCTGCTGCAGTTGCAGGAACGCTGGCGGGAACTCGAGCAGCTGGCGCGGCTGCACGGCGACCTGAGCCTCAGCCTCGACGACGACGCCATCGCCGGGCACCTGACCGACACCGCCCACGCCCTGCTGCGCACCAGTTACACCGTCCTGCTGCGCTACGACGCCACGCAGGACATGCTGATCAGCGCGGCCCGTGCCGGGGCCAGCCCGCTGGACGGCCCCCCGGTGCGGCTGCGGCGCGGCGAGGGCATGTCGTGGCTGGCGCTGGAAACCGGGCAGGTGCAGCGCGTGGCGGACATCATGACCACGCCCGGCGCGTACCGCCCGGAGAACCTGGAACCCGACCGCCGCGCCCTGATGGCCGTGCCGCTGCTGTCGCACCAGCGGCAGCCGCTGGGCGTGCTGTGCCTGCTGCGCAGCGCCCACCGGCCCTTCCAGGCCAGTGACGAGGCGCTGGCCGCCATGCTCGCCAGCGTCGGCACGCGCGTCATGGAGCGCGGCACGCACCTGAACGACCTGCGCGCCACGCTGGAAGCCTCGCTGAACACGCTGGGCGTGGCGCTCGAAGCGCGGGATTTCGAGACGCAGGGCCACACCCAGCGCGTGCGGGACCTGGCGCTCATGATGGGCGCGGCGCTGCAACTCCCGGACGACCAGATGACGGCGCTGCGGCACGGCGCGACGCTGCACGACATCGGGAAGCTGTGCATCCCGGACGCCGTGCTGCTCAAGCCGGGCCGCCTGACCCCGGACGAGCGGGCCGTGGTCGAGCAGCACGCCCCGCTGGGCGCGGACCTCGTGGCCCGCATTCCGTTCCTGCATCCCGAGTCGCATCACGTCGTCCGGCACCACCATGAACGCTGGGACGGCGCCGGGTACCCGGACCGGCTGGCCGCCGACGGGATTCCGCTGCTGGCCCGGATCTTCGCGCTGTGCGACGTGTACGACGCCCTGATCAGCGTCCGGCCCTACAAGGCCGCGATGTCGCACGCGCGGGCGCTGGAGATCATCCGCGAGGGGCGCGGCACGCAGTTCGACCCGGCGCTGACGGACCTGTTCTGCAGCCTGATTCCCGGTGGTTTCGCCGTATCGGTCTCCAGTCACCCGGCCGGGACCGGGGAAGCCACCGTGCCCGCTGAGGAAGGGGCGGTGCCTGCCGGGCCAGTGGCCGCCGGGCCGGTCGAGGCGGACGGCGCACTGCCATGAGCGGCCGTGTGATCCGGTCAGCCGGACCAGGGTGGGTCAGGCCGGGTCGCTGCTGTCTCCCAGCGTCTGTTCCAGCGCCCGCCACGCCAGCAGCGCGCACCGGCGCCGGGCGTGCAGGCGGCTGACGCCCGCGAGGGCCAGCAGGTCCCCCAGCTGCGGGCTGCCCGGTTCCTCGCCCATGACCATCGCCCGGAACTGCCCGGCCAGCGCCCGCGCTTCGGGCACGGTCCTGCCGGTCAGGGCGACGGTCATCAGGCTGGCGCTGCTCTGGCTGATCGCGCAGCCCTTCCCGCTGAAGGTCAGATGCCCGATCCGGCCGTCCTGCACGTCGGCCCAGACGGTCACCTGATCCCCGCAGCCCGGATTGTCCAGCGTGACGCCCGCCACGCCGTTCAGCGGGCCGGTGTGGCGCGGGCGGCGCTGATGGTCCGCGATGATCTGCCTGGACAGCGCGTCGGGCAGCACGGTCACTCCGGGACGGTCAGGCGCAGCGCGGCGGCGTGCAGCATCCGCACCCCGGTTTCCAGGCTGGCCTCGTCGATGGTGAAGCGCGGGTGGTGGTGCGGCCAGCGGCTGTCCTGCCCGTCACTGCCGGAACCGACGTTGAAGTACGCGCCGGGCGCCTTTTCTAGGTAGGCGCTGAAGTCCTCGCCGCCCATGGTGGGTTTCGCGTCCCGGTACAGGTCCGCGCCGACCACGTCCAGCGCGATGTCTTTCAGTTGCGCGGCCACCCAGTCGGTGTTGATCAGCGGGCGGTACCCGAACTCGTAGCGCAGGTCGTAGGTCGCGCCGTGCGCGTCGCACACGCCCTTGATGACCCGCTCGATCAGCTGCGGCGCCCGCTCGCGCAGCGCCGGGTCGAAGGTGCGGACCGTGCCCATCAGTTCGGCCGTGTCGGGAATGACGTTGTGCGTGGTGCCGCTCGTGAATTTGGTGATGCTGACCACCAGCGCGTCCTGCGCGGCCACCATGCGGCTCACCACATGCTGGAGGTTCGTGACGACCTGCGCGCCCACCGCGATGGGGTCCACCGCTTCCTCCGGGTGCGCGCCGTGCCCGCCCCGCCCCCGGATGGTGAGTTCCAGCATGTCCGGCGCGGCCATGAACGCGCCGGGCTTGACCGCTACCACGCCGGCCGGCAGCTGGCTGTTCAGGTGCAGGCCCGTGACCACGTCCACGCCGTCCATCAGCGGGGTGTTCATGACCAGTTCCTCCGCGCCGCCGGGCCCGATCTCCTCGGCGTGCTGGAAGATCATGCGGACCTCGCCCGGCACGCTGGCCGCGTCCCCCGAGAGCAGCGCCGCCACGCCCAGCAGGATCGCGGTGTGCCCGTCGTGCCCGCAGGCGTGCATCACGCCGGGCCGGGTCGAGGCGAACTCGAAGGTGTTCTCCTCGTGGATGGGCAGCGCGTCGATGTCGGCGCGCAGCAGCACGGTGCGGCCCGGCTGCCCACCCTTCAGGACGGCCAGCACGCTGGTCGCGGTGGGGCGCGAGACGCTCAGGCCCGGCATCTTGCGCAGTTCGGCCTCGATGTACGCGGCCGTCTCGTGCTCCTCGAAGCCCACCTCGGGGTTCATGTGCAGGTGCCGCCGCCACGCCACGAGCTGCGTGCGGAGTTCCTCGACCCGGTCCTGAATTGCAGTCATGCCCCAGCCTAGCGCCTCCGGGCGGCCGGACGGGCTGCGTTTCGCTCTGCCGGACACTCCCGCCCCACCGGCCGGAATCCGAGGTAAAGGAACCTGAGTCCCGCCTCAGCAACTTTCCTCTGCGATCTGTCGTAATGGAGGGCATGAAGACCTCCTCGAAAGGCAAACTCGGCCTGATCATGGCCGCCGCTCCGGTCGTGCTGGAACTGCTGGTCAAGACCCGCGCCGCCCAGAAGAAGAAAAGCCGCTACACCCGCGCCCGCAAGCGCGACCGCGTGATCGACACCCTGCTGAGCCGCGCGCAGAAGGCCGTCGGAAAGCCCGGAAAACGCCGCTTCTTCTGAAGCCCTAAGGCCCCCTCAAGGCGCGCCTCCCCATCCGGCGGGAGCGCGCCCTTACGGTGGGGCATGCCTCAGAAACCGGACATCACGCCCCCCGAAGCGCATGACCAGCGGGTGGGCTTCGCCCTGGTCGGCATCGGTAAGCTGACCGCCGAGGAACTCATTCCCGCCGCGCGCACCAGCGAACACGCCTACGTGGCCGCGCTTGTGAGCGGCGAGCCGGACAAGGCGGACGGGTTTGCCCGCGCGCTGGGCCTGAGCGAGCAGGACGCCTACACCTACGAGCAGTTCGACGAACTGGCGAACCGCGACGACGTGCAGGCCGTATACATCGTGCTGCCCAACAGCCTGCACCGCGAGTACGCCACCCGCGCCGCCCGCATGGGCAAACACGTCCTGTGCGAGAAACCGCTGGGCGTGAACGCCGAGGACGCCCAGACCATCGTGGACGCCTGCAAAGGGGCCGGGGTGCTGCTGATGACCGCCTACCGCTGCCAGTACACCCCGGAACACTGGGCGGCCCGTGACGCCGTGCAGGGCGGCACGCTGGGGCCGGTGCAGCTGCTGAACTCCATCCACGCGCAGGTCGAGGACGACCCGGAGGCGTGGCGCCTGAAACGCGACCTGGCGGGCGGCGGGCCGCTGCCGGACGTGGGCATCTACAGCCTGAACACCCTGCGCTTTATCACTGGTCAGGAACCCGAGTGGGTGTTCGCCACGCAGCACCAGCCCGCAGAGGACCCGCGCTTCCGGGAGGTCGAGGCGTCCATGAGCGCCCTGCTGGGCTTCCCCGGCGGCGTGAGTGCGACCATCCAGACCAGTTACGCGGCGCACAGCACGGGCACCCTGCGCGTGATGGGTGAGAAGGGCAGCCTGCTGATGGACCCCGCCTTCCCGTACGACGGCCTGAAGCTGAGCCTGTCTGGTGAGGACGGTACCCGCCAGCCCAGTTTCCCCGAGTACGACCAGTTCACGCTGGAATTCGATCACTTCGCGCGGTGCATCCGCCGTGGCGACACACCGTGGACCCCCGGCGAGGAGGGCGTGCAGGACCATGTGATCATGGACGCCCTGTACGAGAGCGCCCGCACCGGACAGGTCGTGCGCCTGCCCACCCACACGAACCGCGACGCGTTCCGGGGCACGAAACCCGAACTGCCGCAGAAGTAGCCCCCGCCCGCAGGGCCGCGTTCCACAACGAACCCTGAACGTCGCGCGCGGGGAACCGTAGCCACTCGCCCAACTGGCCCGGCCGCCACCCCAGCAGAATCGGGCCTATGGATCTCCGCAGCGGACGCGCCTTCTGGCCCCTCACGAACGGCCTCATGCACACCTACCCTCCCCTGAGCGGCGACGAGACTGCCGACGTGCTGGTCATCGGGGCGGGCATCACGGGCGCGCTGCTCGCCGACCGCCTGAGTGCCGCCGGGCTGGATGTCGTCGTGACTGACCTGCGCGACGTCGCCTTCGGCAGCACCAGCGCCAGCACCGCCCTGCTCCAGTACGAGATCGACACGAACCTCATGGACCTGATCCCCATGACCGGGCAGGCCGACGCCGAGCGTGCCTACCACCTGTGCCGCGAGGCGATCGACATGGTCCGCGACCTGACGGCCGAACTGCCCGACGACTGCGGGTTCCGCGAGCGCGGCAGTCTGTACTACGCCAGTAACCGCCGCGACGCCCGCATGCTCGCGCAGGAGCACGCGGCCCGCACGCGCGCTGGACTGAACGTGGAACACCTGGACGCCCGCACCCTCAAGGCCCGCTTCGGCATCACGGCGCCCGCCGCGCTGTTCAGCCCGGACGGCGGCGAGGTCGACCCGTACCGCCTCGCGCAGCACCTGCTTCAGCGGGCGCAGTCGCGGGGGGTGCGGGTGTACGACCGCACCGAGGTCACGCGCCTTGATGAAGGCCGGGACGACTTCACCGCGCACACCGACCGGAACGCGAAGATCCAGGCCCGCTGGGTCGTGGTCGCCACCGGGTACGAGGCCGAGAAGTTCCTGGGCCGGCGCCTCGCCATCCTCAAGAACTCCTACGCGCTCGCCTCGGAACCCATTGCAGAAACCGACGGGGAACTGTGGCCCACCGGCTGCCTGATCTGGGAGACGGCCCGCCCGTACCTGTACGCCCGCACCACCCAGGACGGCCGCGTCGTCATCGGCGGCGAGGACGACGACCACCACAACCCCGCCCGCCGCGAGCGCGCCCTGCCCGGCAAACAACGCCGCCTGGAACGCAAACTCGGCAAACTCCTGCCGCACCTGCAGGCCGAGACGGCCTTCGCGTGGGCCGGCACCTTCGGCGAAACGAAGGATGGCCTCGCGTACATCGGCCCCCGGCAGAAGGGCGACCGCCTGCTGTTCGCGCTCGGGTACGGTGGGAACGGCATCACGTACAGCGTGCAGGCCGCCCGCCTCCTCACGGACCTGATTCGGGGCGAGGAGAACGACGACCTGCGCATCTTCCGCCTGGACCGCTGAACGGCAGCCGGGCGCGGAGAGATTATGCGGATTCCGTTTGTTTCGCTGACAATCCGGAACTTCACCGGATTGCCAGCTCCACGTCCGGAACCCGCTTGACTCCTACTCGCATCCGCTCGGATTGAAGGGTCATTGCAGCCCCTTCAATCGGAGTCCGTATTGCCTCCGCGCCCGGCCAGCCGTGTGCCCGTTATCGCTGGTAAGCGACTTTCCCGTCCACGACGGTCAGCAGCGGCCAGCCCTTCAGCGTTTCCCCGGCCCAGGGAGTGAATTTCGCCTTGCTCTTGAACTCGGCGGGATTCACGGTGCGTTCGGTGGTCAGGTCCAGCACGACCAGATCGGCCTTCTGCCCGGCGTCCAGGGTGGGTTCCGTCCAGCCCATCACGCGGGCGGGCGCGGCGGTCATCAGGTCCAGGATGCGCTCCAGGCCCAGCGTCTCGCCAAAGCGGGTGTACATCAGCGGGAACGCCAGTTCGATGTACGCGATGCCGCTGGGCGCGTCCAGCAGGTCGCGTTCCTTCTCGGCGCGGGTGTGCGGCGCGTGATCGGTGGCGAGGCAGTCCACGCTGCCGTCCCGCAGACCCTCCAGCAGGTGATCGGCGTCCGCCTGCGTGCGCAGGGGCGGCGCGACCTTGAAGATCGCGTCGAAGCTCCGCAGCGCCTCGTCCGTCAGGGTCAGGTGGTGCGGGCAGACCTCGCAGGTCACCGGGAGGCCCTGCGCCTTCGCGGCTCGCACCAGATCCAGCGCGCGCGCCGTGCTCAGGTGCTGGATGTGCAGCCGCGCCGGAACGCCCTGCGCGTGCAGACCCGCCACGATCTCGATATCCCGCGCCACACGCGCCGCCTCGGCCGAGGCCGGGTTGCCCGGCAGGCCCAGCGCCTCACTGACCGGCCCCTCGTTCATCACGCCGTCCGCGCGCAGGCTGGCGTCCTCAGCGTGCACGCTGATCACCATGCCCAGGCTCCCGGCCGTCTCCAGACCCAGGCGCAGCGTGCGGGCGTTCTCGTTCGTGCGCCCGTCATCCGTGAACATGGCCGCGCCCGCCTCTTTCAGGTAGGTCAGTTCGGCCAGTTCCTCGCCCTTCTGCCCCTTCGTCAGCGCCGCCGCCGGACGCAGCCGCGCAAAGCCCAGGCCAGAGGCCTTCTCGATCAGGCTGCGCACGATCGCGGGGTCATCCACGACCGGACTGGTGTTCGGCATGCTCACCACCGTGCCGTACCCACCGGCCGCCGCCGCCGCCAGCCCACTGGCGAGGTCTTCCTTCTCCGTCTGCCCCGGCTCACGCAGGTGAGCGTGCAGTTCGATCAGCGCGGGCGCGACCGTGCCGCCCTGCCCGTCGATGACGTCACCCTCTTCAGGCAGGTTCCAGCCCTTGATCAGGCCGTTCTCGATGGTGACGCTCTCGGTCTTCTCGGACCCGACGCGCTTGATGTTCGTAATCGTGATCATGCTTGTCCCCTCGCCCTTCAGTTCCGTCCGACCAGCAGGTGGTACAGGACGCTCATGCGGATGGCCTGCCCGTTCTCGACCTGTTTCAGAATCCGGCTGCGCGGGCCGTCAGCCGCGTCGCCGCTGATTTCCAGGTCGCGGTTCATGGGGCCGGGGTGCAGGACGACCGCGCCGCTCTCGGCCTCCTGCATCAGGGTTTCGTTCACCTGATAGGTGTCGGCGTACTCCTGAAGGCTGCCCAGGAAGCCGCCGCTCATGCGTTCGCGTTGCAGGCGCAGGGCCATGACGGCGTGGGCGCCGCGCACGGCGGCGCGGGGGTCGGTGGTGAGGGTCACGCCGGGCAGCGCGCCCAGACCGGCGGGCAGCAGCGGGGCAGGACCGCACAGGACCACCTTCGCGCCGAGTTTGGGCAGCAGTTCGGCGTTGCTGCGGGCCACGCGGCTGTGGCGGATGTCGCCGATGATGGCGACCGTCTTGCCTTCCAGGCTGCCGTACTCCTGGCGGATGGTGTACGCGTCCAGCAGCGCCTGGGTGGGGTGGGCGCGGCGGCCGTCCCCGGCGTTGATGACGGGTTTGCCGCTGTAGCGGGCCACCAGATGCGCGGCTCCGGCGGCGTGGTGGCGCACGATGTACGCGTCGACCTTGTACGAGGTCAGGACTTCCATGGTGTCGCGCAGGGATTCGCCCTTGCTGACGCTGCTGGCGCCGGCGGCGAAGGTGAGCACGTCGGCGCTCATGCGGCGGGCGGCCAGTTCGAAGGAGGTGCGGGTGCGCGTGGAGTTCTCGAAGAACGCGTTGCACACGGTCAGGCCCTGGAGGGCCGGGACTTTCTTCACGGGCCGGTCAAGGACCTGGAGCATGGTGTCGGCGTTGTCGAGGATGGCGCCCAGGCGTTCGGGCGTCCAGTCCTGGAAGTCCAGGAGGTGGGGTGGGCGGGCGCCCATGCTGGTGGGGCTGTTGGCGGGAGTGGGCGTCATCGCAGCGCCTCCATGTCCCAGAGTTCGACGCTGTCCACGCCGTCGGTTTCCTGCACCTTGACCTTCACGACCTCGCTGGCGGCGGTGGGCAGGTTCTTGCCCACGTAGTCGGCGCGGATGGGCAGTTCGCGGTGTCCACGGTCGACCAGCACGGCCAGCTGAATCCCGGCGGGGCGGCCGAGGTCGATCAGGGCGTCCAGTGCGGCGCGGACGGTGCGGCCGGTGTACAGCACGTCGTCGACCAGGATCACGCGGCGGTCGCGCAGGTCGAACGGCACCTGCGTCTCGCGGATGATGGGCTGCTGGGCGACTTCACTGAGGTCGTCGCGGTACAGGGTGATGTCCAGCATGCCGGTGGGGACTTCAACGCCTTCCAGGGAGCTGAGTTTCTCGGCCAGCCGGCGGGCCAGGGGGATACCGCGCGTGTGCACGCCGATCAGGGCGAGGTTCTCGGCTCCCTTGTTGCGTTCGATGATCTCGTGCGCGATGCGGGTCAGGGCGCGGCGCACCTCGTCGGGGGTGAGGATGATGGCCTTGGGGGTCATGCGCTCACCGGGGCGGGGTGCGTGGAACGGGGGTGCATAAAAAAAGGGCCGTTCAGCGTGGGCTGACGGTGCGTGGGTGTGGACATGGTGCTCCTTCTCCTGCCTCACGGGGCGGGTGCAGCCTCACTGGACTGCCGGGAAAGGACGAGGTTGGGTTGGATTGCCGGGGCGCGGGCAGATGGGCTGCCGTGCGCGGCCTGACGAAGTGTAACACCGCAGGCGTGGGGGTGTGCCGGAGCGGGGAAGGGGTGTCCAGTTCTGAGCGCCGGTTCAAGGCGCACCAAACTTGACATGAATGCACTCAGGTTTTACTATGGCGACAGTTGAGCGCAAGGCACTCAGATGTTCGGAGTGACCTGGGAATTCCGGTCCCTGCGCTCCCACCCACAGGAGGAACCCACCATGATGCGATTCGACCCCTTCCGTGAAATTGAGGAACTGACCCAGCGCATGGACCGCGCCTTCGGCCAGAGCGCCAGCGCCCCCACCCGCATCGCCCCGCCCGTCGACGTGCACGAGGACGACCAGGGCCTGGAACTCACCCTGGACCTGCCCGGCATCCGCCCCGACCAGATTCAGGTCGAAGCCGAGAACCAGACCCTGACCGTTCAGGCCACCCGTACCTACGAACGCAAGGACGGCCGCACCGCTCACCGCGTCGAACGCGCCTACGGCACCCTGGCCCGCACCTTCAGCGTGCCCGCCAAGTACGACCTGGGCAAGGTCGAGGCCGACTTCGACCACGGCACCCTGACCATCCGCGTGCCCCGCAGCGAGGCCGCCCAGAAACGCGCCATCACCGTCCGCAGCGCCAAGGTGCTCGACACCGACACGCCCAGCGCATAACCCCAGATCAAGCAGCAGGGCGAGCCGTTCAAATCGGCTCGCCCTGCCTGCTCTGCGTGCTGATACGGATTCCGTTTGTTTCGCCGACAATCCAGGACTTCACCGGATTGCCAGCTCCACGTCCGGAACCCGTTTTGCTCCCACTCGCTTCGCTCGGATTGAACGGGCTTTGCAGCCCATTCAATCGGAGTCCGTATGAGGGACTCCGATTGAATGGCTTGCAGAGCCGCTGGGTCCGAGCGGGAGAGAAGCGGATTCAGGATTGTCAACGAAACAGACGGAATTCGTATGAGGGGCCAACCATCACCCATCAACCATGCTCCATCAACCTCTCTACTCGCCTTCGCGCACCGCCTCCAGCAGTTCCTGCGCGAGGTTCAGTGCGGCCGGGCCCAGCGGCGCGCGGGTCACGCCCAGCAGTGTGCCCAGCTTGTCGCGGCGGGCGGGTGTCAGGTGCAGCCAGCCGCTCAGGTCCGCGCGGTGCGTGCGGGCCGCCTCGTCCCGCAGGTACCGCACGGCGCCGTCGTAGTACCCGGCCTGGAAGGCGGCGCGGGCGCGGCGTTCCTGCTCGACCAGCCCCAGTCCGCGTGTGGCGAGCAGCACCCGGCGGGCCTCTTCCTCGCCACCGAAACCGTACAGGGCTTCCAGGCGGTACACGGCCTTCGGGAAGCGCAGGCCCGCCGAGGCCCGCCACGCGTGCGGCAGGCGGATCTCGAATTCCGGCCACAGGTGCAGCCAGGTCAGCAGCGCCGGGTACAGCAGGTTCAGGGCGACGCCGCGCGCGTCCGCCAGGGCCAGCAACTGCTCCTGCACGCCGTGACCGGCGCCGGTGTGCGTCTCACGCGCCAGCTGAAGCTGCCCGGCCGCCTGGTTCAGCAGTTCGGCGCGGTGCGCGGCCCGCTGCGACTCGCTCAGGTTCCACAGGGTCCGCTGAATGCGGCCGTAATGCCCGGTGGGATCGTAGACCACGCGGCTGGTCGCCAGCAGCGCCAGCGGCGCCTCGGTCCGCGCGGCCTCCCAGTCACGCCACGCCTCGAGCTTCTCGAAGGGAAAACGCTCGGTCGTCACGCCGGCCCGCGTGTCGGTCTGCGGCTCGGTCACGCCCCGCTCGAACGCCACCAGGGTCGGCAGGCTGCCGGTCCACGCGAACTCCGTGCCGTAACTGCCGGCGTAGGCGACCGCCCGCACGCGCCGGTCCGCGACCAGCCGGTCCGCGGCGCGTTCGGGACCGCCTGTCACGTTGTCGTCTGTTGCGCGTGCCCTGCCCACCCTGCCTCCCTTGCCCCTGATACGGATTCCGTTTGTTTCGCTGACAATCCGGAACTTCACCGGATTGCCAGCTCCACGTCCGGAGGGGCGTTTCTCTCCCACTCGCATCCGCTCGGATTGAATGGTCTTTGCAGCCCATTCAATCGGAGTCCGTATGACCCAGCAGTCACCGTGACCGCCCGGACCCTTCCAGGCGCAGCAGCATACCGGTTCCGGGCGCCGGACGCCGTGACGCGCGGCAGGGTTCACCCGGAACCCCTTCAATCGGAGTCCGTGTCAGTTGTCTGCGCGGGCCGCGACCGTCTGCGCGCCCAGCACCCGCTCGCCGACGCCCACGGACGGTGTGAACGCCCCCGGCAGGTGCAGCAGCACCAGACCGCCCTCCTCGAGGAACGCGGCCTTGAACCCGGCGCGCCCCTCGTCGCCCACCTGCTGGTACGAGGTGACGCGCAGTTCCGCTCCCGGCGCGACCAGCGTGACGGTCACGTTCCCGAACGGCGTGACGGTCACGCTGCTCAGGCGTTCGTTCTCCAGCGTGCCGCGCCCCCCGAGCAGATCCGACGCGCGGCCGGTCAGGAACCCGGCCGCCGCGCCCGCGCCCAGCAGCGGCACGTTCAGCACGGCCGCCCGGTGCGTGACCTGCGTGACCGTGCCCGCCACCGGCTGGTACGTGTAGTGCGCGTCCAGCGGCCCCACGAAGATCCCGACCAGCCAGCCGTCGGCGGCCTCCGGGATATTCAGCAGCCCCGCCACGTCCACGCCGTCCACCTGGGTGCCGTGCACGCGGCGCACGAAACTCACGGTGCCGTCGGCGGGACTCAGGACCTCGCCCGGCCCCACCTGCGGCAGCCGCACCGGGTCCCGGAACCGGTACACGCTGCGGACGTACCAGAGGGCCGCGCCGGCCGCCACGAGCGGAAGAAAGGAACGAACACGCATGTTCGTCAGTGTAGAGCGCACCGACCCGCGCGGGCTGCGGCGAGCCTTACAGGATCAGGCCGCGCCCGCCGCCCAGTTGCACAGCCGCCCGGCCTGTCAGCCGCTCAGCGGGATTCGAGAATCTGGACGCCGATCAGCGTGTCGGCCGCCGCGCCCGGAATGGCCTGCTCACCCTGGGCGGTGCTGCGCGCCGTGCGGGTCAGGCTGGCCAGCACGTTCTGACCGCCGATGACCTGCCCGAACACCGTGTACCCGCCGCTCAGGAAGTCCGCCGGGGCGACCGTGATGAAGAACTGGCTGCCCTGCGAATTCAGGCTTGCTGAGCGGGCCATGCCCAGCACGCCCGCCCGGTCGAAGCGCAGGCCATTGTTGACTTCCGCTGCGAACTGGTAACCGGGGCCGCCGCGCCCCCACTCGGACTGACGGGCCGTATCTGCGCTGAGGGGATCGCCGCCCTGCGCCATGAAACCCTCGATCACCCGGTGAAAGCGCGTGCCGTCGTAGAAGCGGTGCCGGGCCAGGAACACGAAGTTATTCACCGCGACCGGCGATCCCTTCGCGTTCAGGTCCACCGTGATGTCCCCCCGCGCCGTTTTCAGGACCGCGCGGTACGAGCGGGCCGGGTCGATGGTCATGGCGGGCGCGGCCGTGAAGGACCGCACCGGGGTTTCGGACAGGAACGGCATCACCTGGAACGACACGGCGGGCGCGGCGGGCGCCGGGGTGGGCGCGGGCGTGACTGCCGGGGCCGGCGCAGTCACGGGAGCGCGGGTGGCCGCCGGGGTGCAGGCGGACAGCGCGGCACCCAGCAGCGCCACGCAGGTCAGGGAACGACCGTTCAGGGAATGAAAGGACATACCCGCAGTGTTCCATAACGCCCATGAGATCGTCCTGAAGACGGCACCCCGCCCCGGTTTCCGTCACTCCAGTGGGAGGCTGGTCGTGTGCTTCTCCTGCTTGACCACGATGGTACTCGCCGTGTTCCGCACGCCGGGAATGGCGGCCAGGGTGTTCACCAGGAAATGCTGGTACGCGTCCAGGTCCGGCACGCACACCTTGAGCAGGTAATCGATGTCCCCCAGGCACAGGAAGCACTCCAGCACCTCCGGGCGTTCCTGCATCTTCTGCGCGAACTCCTCGAAGCCCGCCTTCGTCTGCTTGTCCAGCGTGACGCGCACGATCACCATCAGTTCCCGGCCCACCATCTTCGGGTCCAGCAGCGCCACGTACCGCTGAATCACACCTTCCTCCTCCAGGCGGCGCACGCGGCGCAGCGTCGGGGCGGGGGTCAGGCCGATCTCGTCGGCGAGTTCCGTGTTCGGAATGCGGGCGTCCCGTTGAAGGATGCCGAGAATCTGTCGGTCCAGCGCATCGAGAATATTCTGAGACATGATTGATCGCATTCTGGCATAAAAGAGCAACAGGGTTGCGAAGCGGTCCCGAATCAGGCCGGTACCGGCAATCCCCGGTTCGTGAAGAACTGTTAATCTTGCGTCACAAGAAGCAGCACACCGCCGGCAGGAGACACCTGCACGGACAACGAGGTCACACCATGCACATCGGGCTCCCCAAAGAAATCAAGGTCAAGGAAAACCGCGTCGCCCTCACCCCCGGCGGCGTCGCCACCCTCGTCCGGCGCGGCCACACCGTCACCGTCCAGCAGGGCGCGGGCCTCGGCAGCGGCATCGCCGATCAGGACTACGTCACCGCCGGCGCCACCCTCGGCACCGCTGACGAAGCCTGGGCCGCGCAGATGGTCGTGAAGGTCAAGGAACCCATCCAGAGCGAATACCACTACCTGCGCCCCGACCTGCTGCTGTTCACGTACCTGCACCTCGCCGCCGACCGCCCGCTCACCGACGCCCTGCTCGCGGCGGGCACCACCGGCGTCGCCTACGAAACCGTCCAGCTCGACGACGGCAGCCTCCCGCTGCTGACCCCCATGAGCGAGGTCGCGGGCCGCCTCAGCGTCCAGGCCGGCGCGTACCACCTCCAGAAACCCGTCGGCGGACGCGGCGTCCTCCTCGGCGGCGTCCCCGGCGTGCAACCCGGTCACGTCACCATCATCGGCGGCGGGGTCGTCGGCACCAACGCCGCCAAGATGGCCATGGGCCTCGGCGCCAAGGTCACCATCCTCGACGTGAGCCAGCGCCGCCTCGCGTACCTCGACGACGTCTTCTTCGGCAAGATCACCACCATGATGAGCAGCGAAGCCAACATCCGCGACCTGCTCCCCACCACCGACCTCCTCATCGGCGGCGTCCTCATCCCCGGCGCCAAAGCCCCCCACCTCGTCACCCGCGACATGCTGAAACTCATGCCCGAAGGCAGCGTCATCGTCGACGTCGCCGTCGACCAGGGCGGCTGCGTCGAAACCATCCACGCCACCACCCACGACGACCCCACCTACGTCGTCGACGGCGTCATCCACTACGGCGTCGCCAACATGCCCGGCGCCGTCCCCCGCACCAGCACCTTCGCCCTTACCAACCAGACCCTCCCGTACGCCCTGCTGCTCGCCGACCACGGCCCCAGCGCCCTGCACCGCAACCCCGCCCTGATGCTCGGCCTGAACACCCACCAGGGCAAACTGACCTACCAGGGTGTGGCGGACGCTTTCGAGCTGCCGTACACGGCTCCGGAAACGGCTCTGGCCTGATTGGCTGATTGCTGCAAGGTTCCCCACCCCCCAGCCCCCTCCGCAAGCGGCTCATACGAGTCCCTCAGGGGGGCAGGGGGGGCTTTCGTTGGCACTGGGCAGGTATTTCTCGGGCGTTCGTGGTGGGTGTTGGGCGGGGACGGCCACGCCTCACACGCCATCCTCTGCCCCCGTCGCGTGCGCCCCGCGCGCTGCGCGCACGACAGGCTTGGTGGCGATGACGGTCGCCTTTCAAGGCTCCCCTTGAGGGGAGCTGTCAGCGCAGCTGACTGAGGGGTTCCCTGCGAAGCAGAGGGGTTGCCTGCGAAGCGGCCGCCCGTTCCAATTCCCGTTCCCCATTGTCCTCCTGCTTCCCGCGTACCCTGTTCCTATGTTCTCCCGTCCTGGCCGCTCTGCTTCGCCCCTGAGTCCGGAGGGTCCGCGTGTGAAGCGGGATCCGCGTCAGCTGGTGCGGTTGCTGGCGTTTGCGCGGCCGTACCGGGCGTTGTTCGTGGTGGGGTTGCTGGCGACGCTGGTGTCGAGCGGGTTGAATCTGGTGTTCCCGGCGTTGTTCGGGCGGTTGATCGATGCGTCGTTCCTGCGGGTGGGTTCGACGGATACGTCGCAGCTGGACCGGACGGTGGTGTTGCTGCTGGGGATTTTTGCGTTGTCGGCGGTGTTCGGGGCGGCGCAGTCTTACCTGCTCTCGCGGGTGGGGGCGGGCGTGGTAGCGGACCTGCGGCGGGCGGTGTTCTCGCACCTGCTGACGCTCTCGCCGCGTTTTTTCGGGGAGCATAAGACGGGGGACCTGACGAGTCGCCTGACGTCGGACGTGGGGACCGTGCAGACGGTGACGAGTACGGCGCTGGCGCAGCTGGCGGCGCAGACGGTGAGTCTGGTGGGGGCGGTGGTGCTGCTGATCAGCACGAGCGCGCGCCTGAGCCTGCTGACGCTGGCGGTGATTCCGCTGGTGATCGGGACGGCAGTGGTGGTGGGGCGGCAGATCCGCCGGGTGAGCCGTGAGGTGCAGGACGCCGTGGCGGGCGCGAACGCCAGTGCCGAGGAGGCGATCAGCGGGGTGCGGGTCGTGCAGAGCTTCACGGCGGAGGGCGTGGAGCAGGGCCGGTACGGCGAGGGGGTGCTGGCGAGCTTCCGGGCGGCGCTGCGGCGGGCGCAGTGGCAGGCGCTGATGGCGGGCGTGATGAGTTTCCTGACGTTCGGGGCGCTGGCGGTGGTGCTGTGGTACGGCGGGCGGCAGGTGATGGCGGGGAGCCTGACGCCGGGGAATCTGGTGACGTTCCTGTTCTACGCGCTTCAGGTGGGGGGAACGGTAGCGGGCCTGACGGGGATCTTCAATCAGTTTCAGGAGGCGCTGGGCGCGTCGGGCCGGATTTTCGAGCTGCTGGACGAACGCAGTGACTTGCCGCAGCCCGCGCAGCCGGCGCCGCTGGTGCGCGCGGATGGCCGCGTGACGTTCAGCGGTGTGACCTTCGCCTACGAGGGGGAGGGCGAGCCGGGGGCCAGGGAGCGCGGCGCGGTGCTGCGGGACGTGACGCTGGACGTCCCGGCGGGGCAGGTCGTGGCGCTGGTCGGGCCGAGCGGGGCGGGGAAGACGACGCTGGTGAACCTGATTCCGCGCTTCTGGGATGTGACGGGCGGCACCCTGCGCGTGGATGGCCGGGACGTGCGCGAGTACGCCCTGACGGACCTGCGGGCGCAGGTGGGGCTGGTGCCGCAGGAGACGCTGCTGTTCAGCGGCACGGTGCGCGAGAACATCCTGTACGGCCGCCCCGGTGCGCGCCCCGAGGAGGTCGAGGCGGCGGCCCGCGCGGCGAACGCGCACGAGTTCATCATGGCCTTCGCGCAGGGCTACGACACGGTGGTGGGCGAGCGGGGCGTGAAACTGTCCGGCGGGCAGCGGCAGCGCGTGGCGATTGCGCGCGCGGTCCTGAAAGACCCCCGCATCCTGATTCTGGACGAGGCCACCAGCGCACTGGACAACGAGTCCGAGTCGCTGGTGCAGGCGGCGCTGGAACGGCTGATGCAGGGCCGCACGACCTTCGTGATCGCGCACCGCCTGAGCACCATCCGGAATGCCGACCGGATCGTGGTGATGGACGGCGGCCGCGTCGTCGAGGACGGCCCGCACGCCGCGCTGATCGCGCAGGGCGGCCTGTACCGCGACCTGTACGAATTGCAGTTCCGCGCGCAGGAGGAAGGCCGGGCGGAACTGAGCGTCCCCTGACGCTGGCGGGTGCAGAATGCCGGGCATGGAGCAACGGGACTTTGGAACGACCGGCCTGCGCGTCTCGGCGCTGGGCCTGGGCGCCGGACAAATTGGGGACGCGGCGCTGACCGAGGAGCATGTCGGGACGCTGCTGAACCGCGCGGTGGACCGGGCGTGACCCTGATCGACACGGCGCGCGGGTACGGCCTCAGCGAGGAACGCATCGGGCGGCACCTGTCGTACCGGCGGCACGACTTCATCCTCAGCAGCAAGGGCGGGTACGGCGCGGACGGCGCCGACGACTGGACCCCGCAGGCGATCCGCCTGGGTATCGAGCAGGCCCTGACGCGGCTGCGCTGCGACTGGATCGACATCTTCCACCTGCACTCCTGCCCCGCAGACACGCTGCGCCGCGAGGACCTGCTGGGCGCGCTGGACGACGCCCGCGCGAGCGGCCTGATCCGCGTGGCGGCGTACAGCGGCGAGAACGAGGCCCTGGCCTGGGCCGCGCAGTCTGGTCGCTTCGGCAGCCTGGAAACCAGCGTGAACCTCGCCGACCAGTGGAGCCGGCATCAGGTGCTGCCCACCGCGCACGACGCCGGACTGGGCGCGATCGCCAAGCGCCCCATCGCGAACGCCGCGTGGCGCTTCGTGCAGCGTCCGGCCGGTGACTACGCCGAGACGTACTGGGAGCGGCTGGGCCGGCTCGACCTGAACGGCGTGCGCGAGGCCGCCGGGCTGGACTGGACACAGTTCGCGCTGCGCTTCAGCGCGTACGCGCCAGGGGTTCACAGCGCCATCGTGGGGACCGCCAGCATCGAGAACTTGGAACGCAACGTCCGGATCGTGCAGGAAGGCCCGCTGCCGCTGGACGTCCTGACGCACATCGAGGCCGCGTGGCGCGCGCACGGCACGGACTGGGGCGGCGAGGTCTGATACGGACTCCGATTGAATGGGCTGCAAAGCCCGTTCAATCCGAGCGTATGCGACTCGTAGAGCTGCTCCGCAGAGTAAGAGAGAAACGGGTTCCGGACGTGGAGCCGGCAATCCGGTGAAGTTCCGGATTGTTGGCGAAACAAACGGAATCCGTATGACCCCAGGCGCGCCGCGCCGACTGCGGTAGGCTGCGGGTATGACTGAACCTGCGTTCTGCTGGGGGCTGCTGGGCGCCGCCCGCATTGCCCGCGCCCTGATTCCCGCGATCCGCGAGGCGGGCGGCGAGGTGGCGTTCGTGGGCGTGCGCGACCCGCACTCGGCGCGGGCGCAGGCCTTCGCGCAGGAATGGGGCGTGCAGGTCGCCGGAACGTACGACGACCTGATCGCGGCTGACGTGCACGCCGTGTACAACCCCCTGCCGAACGACGCGCACCTGCCCTGGACGCTGGCGGCGCTGCGGGCCGGGAAGCACGTCCTGACCGAGAAGCCCCTGACCCTGAACGCCGCCGAGGCGCAGCAGCTCGCGGACGCGGCGCTCCAGGCGGGCCTCACGCTGCTGGAGGCCTTCGCGTACCGCTTCCAGCCGCACATCCTGCGGATCGTGGAACTCGTGCGGGGCGGCACGCTGGGCGACGTGCGGTCCGTACACGGCGCGTTCGGGTTCCACATGACCAACCCGGACGACTTCCGCTGGAACGCCGCGCAGGGCGGTGGGGCGCTGTTCGACGTGGGCACCTACCCCGTGAACCTGATGCGCCTGCTGCTGGGTGAACCGCAGGCCGTGACCGCCGCCGCCCGCTGGACCCCCGCCGGGGCGCAACCCGGCACAGGCGACATCGACGTGGCCCTCAGTGGCACCCTGGACTTCGGGGGCGCGCTGGGCAGCCTGGACTGCGCCTTCGACTGGACCGACCCCAGCTTCAGCCGCCTGACGGTCGTGGGCACGCGCGGCACGCTGGATGTCCCGCGCGTGTACCACAGCCACACGCACGAACCCGTGACCCTGCACCTGAACCTGGGCGGCCAGGAAAGCCGCGAGGAGTTCCCGCCGTCGAACGGGTACGCGCGCATGGTCGCCCACTTCCAGCGCACGGCGCGCGGACAGGAAGCGGCGCTGTACCCCCCCGCCGACGCCGTGGCACAGGCACGGGTGCTGGACGCCCTGTACGCCTCGGCCCGCACGGGAGCGCGCGTGACGCTGGACGCGCACGCCTGAACCGGACGCGCCGCGTGCCCCCACGCGTAGAATGGCCCCCACGCGTAGAATGCCCCGCATGACCGATCCCCTCCAGGGCTGGCAACCTGCGCCGGCCGGGCACAAGCACGTCGTCAGCGTCAGCCTGGGCGGCAGCGCCCGCAACGCCCGCGAGACCACCACCGTGCTGGGGCAGCCGTTCATCATCGAACGCATCGGCACGGACGGTGACGCCAGGAAGATGGCGGCCCTGTTCCAGGCCCTCGACGGCCGCGTGGACGCCTTCGGGCTGGGCGGCGCGGACCTGTACCTGCTGGCCGGCGGGAAACGCTACACCTTCACGAACGTCCGCAAACTCGTGGCCGGGGCGCGCATCACCCCGGTCCTCGACGGCAGCGGCCTGAAAAACACCCTGGAACGCGACGCCATCGCGCAACTCGACCCGGTCCTGAACTGGCGCACGCAGAAAGTCCTGATGGTCTCCGCCGTGGACCGCTTCGGCATGGCCGAGGCCCTCGCCGGGCACGGCGCCGACATGGTGTTCGGGGACATCGTGTTCGGCCTGAACGTCGACCGGCCCCTGCGCAGCATCACGTCCCTGCAACGCGTCGCGCGGCTGATCCTGCCCGCCCTGACCCGCCTCCCGCAGGACTGGTTCTACCCGACCGGCGCCAAACAGGACACCAGCGTGCAGGGCAAAGGCACGCGCTACTACGCCTGGGCCGACGTGATCGCCGGCGACACCCTCTACGTCAAACGCTACGCTCCGCAGGACCTGAGCGGCAAGACCATCCTCACGCAGACCATCACCCAGGCCGACCGCGACTGGATGAAGGCGCGCGGCGTGGCCCGCCTGATCACCACCACGCCCCGCATGGGCAGCCGCAACTTCGCCACCAACGTCCTGGAAGCCATGTTCGTCGCCCTGAGCGGCAAACGTGAGGCCCTGACCGGCCCCGAATACCTGGAGTACATCCGACAGGTCGGGTTCAGACCCGAAATCAACGAGCTGTGACCTGCGTCAGCGTCGGGCCGCCAGCGCCTCCTGCCACTGCGGCACGCGCGGACTGACGCGCAGCAACCCCATCAGGGCGGTGGCGGGGCGGGTGTACCACAGGTCGCCGTTCTCGTGCGCCTCCGGCTGCCGCGTGAGGTAGCGGGTGGCGTTGTCCAGCGTGTACGCCAGCACCCGCAGGGTCAGGGCGTCGCCTTCGGTGCCACTGGCCTCGTGGTACCCGGCGAGCAGGTCCGGCACGGCCAGCGGCCCGGAATAGCTGAGGTCCAGGGCCGGGTCGCCCCACCCGGCGTCCCCCCAGTCGATCAGGGCCGTCACCGCGCCGTCGCCGGTCACCATCAGGTTTCCGGCGTGCAGGTCGTTGTGCAGGAACGCAGGGTGCGCGGGCGGTGGATTCTCGCTCAGCAGGCGGGCGGTCAGGCCGGTCGCCCAGTCGGCCTCGGCGGTGCCCAGCCGCTCGCCGGTCAGGACGCGCGTGCGGGTGCGGACCGGGTGGGGCGGCGTGATGGCTTTCAGGTGCCCGTGCGGGTCGGGCGCGTCTGTCACGCCCGCGTGCAGGGCGGCCAGGGCGCGGCCCGCCTCCCGCCACGCGCGGGACAGGCGCGGGTCACCGTAGCCCCAGCCCAGGCCGTCCAGGCTGCGGCCCGGCGCGAAGGCGTACAGCGTCACCGGGGCGTCCAGCACCGCGCGCGCGTCGTCGAACACCAGCAGTTCCGGCGTCGGAATGCCCGCCCGCACCGCTGCGGGCACGGCCACACTCTCGGTCAGGGCATCCTCGATGTCGCCGGGCATCGGCACGCGCAGCACCACGTCCCGACCGACCCGCCGGGCGCGGTACACGCGGTTCACGATCCCCACGCTCGGCAGGCGCGTCAGGGGCGATTCCAGGCCGAACTGCTGCGCGAAGGCCGCCAGCTCACCCGGCGTCAGGTCGGGAAGGTCAGACACCCCCACAGTCTGACGTCCAGACGCACCGACCTGCATCTGCTATGTGACGGGTACACTCCGGGGCATGCAGGCACTCGTGGACGCGATTCGGCAGCAGGGTGAAGTTCTTCCCGGTGGGATTCTCAAGGTGGACGGACTGGTGAACCACCAGCTGTTGCCGCACCTGACGCGCGAGATGGGCGAGGTGTTCGCCGCGCACTTCGCGCCGCTGAACCCCGGCAAGATCGTGACCATCGAGGTCAGCGGCATCGCGCCCGCCATCGCGACGGCCATGGTGCTGGGCGTGCCGATGGTGTACGCCCGCAAGAAGAAACCCGTCACCATGAAGGAACCCGCGTTCACCGCGCAGTCCGTCAGTCGCACCAAGGGCGGCGTGGTGGACCTGTTCATCAGCAGCGAGTTCCTGGGCGCCGGGGACCGCGTGGTCGTCATCGACGATTTCCTCGCGTCGGGCGGCACGTTGCGCGCCCTGGCGGGCATGATCGAGGTCAGTGGCGCCGAGCTGCTGGGCATCGGCTGCGTCGTGGAAAAGCAGTTCGAGGACGGCCGTGAGAAACTCGCTGACCTGAACGTGCCCATCCACACCCTGGCGAACATCGTCCGCATGAGCGAGGCGGACGGCATCGAGGTCGAAGCGGGGAGATAAGAGGGAGTTGGGTTGTAGGAAGTGGGTGGGGTTTGACAGCGGCGGCCAGGTCACGCACACGCTGTTGGCCATCCGCCATCCGCCATCCGCCATCCGCCCTCTGTTCCCGGCCCGGTCACGCGTGCGCCTAACGCGCGTTTGGATACCATGCGGGCATGACAAATCCGGGCGTGGAGTTACAGGAACTGATCGCGGCGATGGAGCAGCGCCGCACGCGGGTCGAGCAGGGCGGCGGGCCCGAACGCCTGAAGAAGCAGCGGGACGGCGGGAAACTCACGGCCCGCGAGCGGATCGACGTGCTGCTCGACCCGGGTTCCTTCCTGGAGATGGGCACGTTCGTGGAGCACCGGGGCGGCCGCCTGATGCAGGGCGTGGACGCGCCGGGCGAGGGTGTCGTGACCGGGCGCGGCACGATCCACGGGCGGCAGGTGTTTGTGTTCAGTCAGGATTTCACGGTGCTGGGCGGCTCTCTGGGCAAGATGAATGCCGCGAAGGTCACGAAGATCATGGACATGGCCGCCAGGACCGGCTGCCCGGTGATCGGCCTGAACGACAGTGCCGGGGCGCGCATTCAGGAGGGCGTGGATTCGCTCAGCGGGTACGGCGAGATCTTCTACCGCAATGCGATCTACTCGGGCGCGGTGCCGCAGATCAGCGCGATCCTGGGTCCCTGCGCGGGCGGCGCGGTGTATTCGCCAGCCCTGACGGATTTCATCCTGATGAGTGGCGGCAGCAGTTACATGTTCATCACGGGTCCCGAGGTGATCAAGTCCGTGACGCGTGAGGACGTGACCTTCGACTCGCTGGGCGGCGCGGACGTGCACACCCGCAAGAGCGGCGTGGCGCACCTGGAGTACGACGGTGACGAGGCGGTCCTGGCGGGCGTGCGGGACCTGCTGGGTTACCTGCCGCAGAACGCCCGCGAGAAGGCCCCCAGTCAGCCGACGGGCGACCCGGCCGACCGGACGAACGAGCGGCTGCTGGACATCGTCGTGCCGGACCAGCGCAAACCGTACGCCATGCACGCCGTGATTCACGAACTGGTGGACGACGGCACCTTCCTGGAAATCCAGCCGAACTGGGCGAAGAACATCGTGGTGGGCTTCGCGCGCCTGAACGGCGAGTCGGTGGGCATCGTGGCGAACAACCCGCGCGTCATGGCGGGCACTTTGAACATCGACGCGTCGGACAAGGCGGCGCGGTTCATCCGCACCTGCGACTGCTACAACATCCCGATCCTGACGCTGGTGGACGTGACGGGCTTCCTGCCGGGCGTGGCGCAGGAGCACGCCGGGATCATCCGGCACGGCGCGAAGATGCTGTACGCGTACGCCGAGGCGACCGTCCCCAAGGTCACGCTGATCACCCGCAAGAGTTACGGCGGCGCGTACCTCGCCATGAACAGCCGCGACATGGGCGCCGACGTGGTGTACGCGTGGCCGACGGCCGCCGTGGCCGTCATGGGCGCCGAGGGAGCGGCGAACATCGTGTACCGCCGCGAAATTGCGGGCAGCGAGAACCCCGACGCGACCCGCGCGCAGAAGATCGCCGAGTACAAGGACGCCTTCGACAACCCCTACGTGGCCGCCAGCAAGGGCTACATCGACGATGTGATCCCCATGGAGGATACCCGCCGCGTGCTGATCCAGACCTTCGCCATGCTGCGCGACAAGGAAGAGGCCCGGCCCTACAAGAAGCACGGCAACATTCCGCTGTAAGTGGGCAGCGGGCTGTGGTGAGTGGGGGGGACGCTGGCCCCGACCCACTCACCACTTCCTACTCTCGGTCACCGTCATGCCCGGCCTCCGCGCCTAGACTGCCCGCATGACTGACAAGCCGTTCGTGAAACCGTCGGATACCGAGCTGCGCGAGCGCCTGACGCCCATCCAGTACAGCGTGACCCAGCACGAGGGCACCGAGCGGGCCTTTACCGGCGAGTACTGGGATCACACTGGGGAAGGCATCTACGTGGACGTGGTGAGCGGCGAGCCGCTGTTCTCCAGCCTCGACAAGTACGACGCCGGGTGCGGGTGGCCCAGCTTCACGCGGCCGATTCCCACTGTCACGCTGACCGAGAACACGGATTACAAGATCGGGTACGCCCGCACCGAGGTCCGTTCGGTCGCGGCGGACTCTCACTTGGGGCACGTGTTCCCGGACGGCCCGCAGGAGCACGGGGGCCTGCGGTACTGCATCAACTCGGCGGCGATGCGCTTCGTGCCGCTCGCGGAGCTGGAAGCGCAGGGGTACGGCGAGTACCGGGCGCTGTTCGGGTAACGGGCAACAGCGGGGAGGGGGAGGCCAGCTGCAGCCTCCCCCTCCCCGTGTTGTGACGGTCAGCGGGTGCCGAGGTTCTGCACCCAGTAGTGGCCGAATTCGGTGCCTGACTTGTAGGCATACCCGACGCCGAGTTCCCTGAAGTTGGGATTCATGATGTTTTTGCAGTGACCCTCGCTTTTCAGCCAGCCGTCCACGGCTGCCTGCGCGGTGGGCTGTCCTGCAATGATGTTCTCACCCCAGGTGCGGTAGGCGTATCCGGCGGCGGCGATGCGCTGCCCGGCGGTGCGGCCGTCCTTGCTGGTGTGGCTGAAGTAGTTCTGGGCGGCCATGTCGGCGGCGTGGCCCTGCGCGGCCTGCCCCAGCTGGGTGTTCAGAGTCAGGGCGGGCGCGGCGGCGTAGGCGGTGGCCCCGCAGGTGCGGCCCTGCGCGCGGGCGGCGTTCGTGAGATCCAGAATCTGCTGCGCGAAGCCCGTGCCGGGTGCTGGGGCGGGGGTCGGGGTGGGCGCGGCGCCGCTGATGGTCAGTGGGAAGTCGATGAAGGCCGACGCGTTGCGGCTCAGGGCGGCGCGGACGGTGGCGTTCCCGCCGCCCACAGGCGTGACCAGTCCGGTCTGCGTGACCGTGGCGACCGCCGCGTTGGTGGTGGTCCACACGAGCTGGCCGGGCGCAGGGGCGCGGCCGCCGACCGTGACGTTCAGTTGCGTGGACTGCCCCACGATCAGTGCGACGGGGCTGGCGACGCCCTGCGGGGAGAGCGTGTCACTGACGTTCCCGGCCGGGTCGGTCAGGGTGGGGGCGCTGCCGGTGCCGCTGTTGCCGCCGCAGGCGCTGAGGGTCAGGATCAGCAGGGCGACACTGGCGCCGCGCAGGGGTTGGGGGAGCATGAGGGCATTAGAACGTGCCGAAATCTCTTTACCATGAGGAAACCTTTCTCATTTCTCATCTGGCCTGCGCGGTGGCGGGGGTGCTGACCCCCCGTCCAGTGAGGAGAATTTCACAGACTGGGGGCGGATTCCTGGCAATCGCCACCTGTCAGCAGCGCCGCCTCATCTGAGGTTCATGCGAAACCGGGCCTGCTCCTATCTGCCCCTCCACTACCTGCGCTGGGTCGGTGCGCCCAGCGCGGGAACCAGCAGGCCGTACCGTATGTCCGTGACTGCGTGCAGGAACGGCCCGTCCCACTCCACTGCGGCGGGCAGCGTGACCGTCAGGTCCTCGCCCAGCCCCGCCGCCGCGTTCAGCAACGCCGCGCCCACCCCGGCATCGGCCGCGCCCCACAGGTGCGCCGCGCCTCCCGCCCCACGCGCCTGCCACAGCAGCGACCCGACCGGCTGCCCATTCCGGTACGCCATCAGCAGCGCGAAGGCCCCGGCAGCGGCCTCCAGCGGCCCCGCCAGTTGCCGCGCCAGTCCCGCCGCCCACCCTGGCGTGCCGTGCGCCGCGCACAGCGCCCCCGCCCACGCGCTCAGGTGCAGGCGGCCCACCTGCTCGACCACCACCGAGGCGTCAGGCGGGTTCGGCTGACCGGCCCAGTCGCCGACCCGCACCCGCGCGACCTCCTGCACCTTCAGGCCCGCCGGGACCTCCCCGCCCGCCCAGGCCACCAGCGGCGGCAGCCCCTGACCCTCATGCCAGTCCTGCACGTCCCGCAGATTCACGCCGGTCACATCACCCGGCAGGAACGTCGCGTTCAGTGCCAGCACGTTCACGCCCGGCGTCAGCAGCGTCGTCGCGCCCCCCTGCTCCCGCTGCACCACCGACAGCGGCGCGTGAAACTCGATCAGATCAGCCAGGGCAGAGGGCAGCACCCCCCCAGGGTAATAGGAAGCAGGCCGCAGGAAATGGGGAGCGGACGGGACGCCCGCCCCGATCCACTCCCCACTTCCTGCGGTTCGCCTGCTGTCTCATCGGATTCTGTCTGTTTCGTTGACAGATCGGAACACCACCGATCTGCCAACTCCACGCCCGGAACCCGTTCCGCTCCCACTCGCATCCGCTCGGATTGAATGGGCTTTGCAGCCCATTCAATCGGAATCCGTATCAGTTCCAGCGGCCGCCGCGCTGCTGGCGCGTTTCGGCTTCCGGCGCGGCGTACAGTTCCTCGGCGCGCGAGAGTTTCTTGCGGCCGTACAGGCCTTCCAGGATGAACTCGGCGGCCGACACGCGCACGGCGTCGTCGCTGCTCGCGGCGACCTCGGCCGCCAGATCACTCAGGCCTGGCACTTCCCCGGCTGCTTTCAGCGCGGCGGCGCTGTCCCCACCCTGCGGGAAGCGGAACACGTTCCCGGCCTCGAACCACTTCTCCAGGTCGCGGGTGTTCGCGCTGCCGTAGTTGCGGGCGTACGTGGCCCCGGCCGCCTTACGGATCACGTCTTTGGCGACCTGATCGGCGCCCTTGAGTTCACCCTCGTACTCCAGTTCCATCTTGCCCGTGATGGCCGGCAGGCCCGCGTACACGTCACTGACGCGCACGACCGGGGCGTCCCCGGCCACGAGGCTGCGGCGCTCGGCGTTCGCGGCAGCGACCTCCATCAGCGAGATCGGCAGGCGCTGCGACACGCCGCTCAGTTTGTCCACGCGGCCGTCCTCGCGGGCCTGGAACGCGATCTCCTCGATCAGTTCCGCGATGAACGGCGGCACGATCACGCCCTCGGCCCGCGCGGCCTCCTGCGCCGTGATGTCCATGCCCAGGCGCACGTCGGTCGGGTAGTGCGTGCGGATCTCGCTGCCGATGCGGTCCTTGAGCGGCGTGACGATCTTCCCGCGCGCCGTGTAATCCTCCGGGTTCGCGCTGAAGACCAGCATCACGTCCAGTTCCAGCCGGACGGGGTAGCCCTTGATCTGCACGTCCCCCTCCTGAAGGATGTTGAACAGCGCCACCTGCACCTTCGGGGACAGGTCCGCCAGTTCGTTCACCGCGAAGATGCCCCGGTTCGCGCGCGGCAGCAGCCCGAAGTGCATGCTTCTCACGTCACCCAGGCTGGTGCCCAGACGCGCCGCCTTGATGGGGTCCACGTCGCCCACGAGGTCCGCCACCGTCACGTCCGGCGTCGCCAGTTTCTCCACGTACCGGTCCGCGCGTGGGAGCCAGCGGATCGGCAGGTCCAGCCCGTGCGCTTCGAGCAGGTGACGGCCCTCCGCGCCCACCGGGTTCAGCACGTCGTCCGGCATGTCCACGCCCGCAATGACCGGCACTTCCTCGTCCAGCAGGCCCGTGATGGCCCGCAGAATCCGGCTCTTCGCCTGACCGCGCAGACCCAGCAGAATGAAGTTCTGCCGCGCCAGCAGCGCGTTCACCAGCTGCGGAATCACCGTGTCGTCGTACCCGACCACACCGGGGAACAATTCCTCGCCGCTGCGCAACTTGCGGGTCAGGTTCTCCCGCACCTCGTCCTGCACCAGCCGAATGCGGCCGTCGAACGGCGCGCGCCCGGCGTACTCTGCCGTCTGAAGCAATTCTCCCAACGTTCTCGCCTTCGTCGTCACCGTCATGATGGGCGGAACGTACCACGCACCCACACGCGGGAATGTGCGGCTTGCTGGGAATCCCCCACCGCCGCGCCCGCCCGGAAGCCGCAACCTCGCGTGCAGGCCGGATCGCCACCCGCTACGCTGACCGCATGGCCAGTACCCGGACACCCACCAGCCCCGCCGCCACGTTGCTGCTGATCCCCGTCGCCGCACTGACCGTCTGGGCACTCGCCGCCGCCACCCCCGACCTCCAGACGAGCGGCAGCGTCCGCATCCTCCTCTCCGCCGCGTTCCTGCCACTGACCCTCATCACCATCAGCCGCCTCCCCTGGACCACCTTCGCCCTGCTCGCCTGCGGCTGGATCCTCGCCATTCTGGGCCTCACCGTCACCCTCGCCGGAACCGCCAGCTGGGCTACCGGCGCGCCCGCCGTCCTGCTCGCCCTGGGCAGCGCCGCCGGATTCTTCCTGCTGCGCCGCAAGGACAGCGGCGTATAAGCCAGGAGGTGGGAGCCGGCAGTGGGGAGTGGACAGGACGCTGGCCCCGGCCCACGCCCCACTGGCTGCTGCCCGTTTACCCCCCGCTGCTGCTGCTGGCGGCGGAGGCGTCGTGCGCCTGCTGGTCTTCGAGGGCCTTGTACGCGCAGGCGGCGGCCAGAGCGGCAACCTCCACGGGCACGCCGTTCAGGGTGAGGTTCACGTCCTTGCCGTCCAGCACGCCGCCGATGCGGCCGTGCAGGCGGTCACCGCTGACGCGCAGGTCGATGTCCTTGCCGTCAATGCGGCCAGAGTAGCGGCCCCGGACGCGGTCGCCGCTGATCTGGAGGTGCACATCGTCCCCGTCGATGCGGCCGCCGAGGCGCACGCTGACGCTCTGGGCGGTCACGTCGCCATCGGCGTCGAAGCCGGCGAACGTGCCGCCGATGCGGCCGTCCACGTCCCCGGCGCGGACCGTGAGCTTGATGTCCTTGCCCTGGAACGTCCCACCGATGCGGCCGTCCAGGCGTTCGCCGTTCCAGCCCGCGTGCAGGTCGTACCCCTGGGTGACGCCGCCGATCCGTCCGTTCAGTTCGCTCATGTCACCCAGTACGCGCCGGGCGGGCGGCGGGTTGCCGGGCGGCGAGGGCCACACCAGTCACGCACAGCAGCAGGCCGCCCAGCGACAGGGTGCTGAGGCGTTCGCCGTACAGTGCCCAGCTTTCCAGCACGGCCAGCGGCGGCACGAGGTAGAAGAGGCTGTTCACGCGCGCCGCCGGCAGGTCGCGCAGCAGGCGCATGAGCAGCAGGATCGCCCCGACCGACAGGACCAGCACCAGCCACGTGAGGGACAGGATGAATTCCACGTTCCAGTGGATCACGCCGCCCCCGCGCGCCAGGGTGACGGCCCCGAGCGCGGCGGCGCTGACGACGTACTGCGCGGCCGTGCCGCCCAGCAGGGGCATGTCGCCGCCCGCGCGGCGCTGGTAGAGGGTGCCGGCAGTGGTGCAGATCAGCGCGAACGCGGCGGCCAGCAGGGCCGGCCGGCTGGCCGTCGTCTGATTTCCGATGCCCTGCCCGCCCACGACCAGCAGCACGCCCACGAAGCCCAGCGCAAGGCCCGCCCACTGCGGCCGCGTGACCCGTTCCCCCAGCACCGGCCAGGACAGAAAGCCGGTCAGCAGGGGCTGCACGCCCACCAGCACGCTGGTGATCCCGGCGGGCAGGCCCAGCCAGATGGCGGTCGTCACGCCGCCCAGGTACCCGGCGTGCAGCAGCAGGCCCGTCACGCCCGCCCGGCCCGCCTGCGCCCGCGTGGGCCACGGGGCGCGCAGCGCGGCCGTCAGGGCCAGCATCAGCAGGGCCGCCAGGGCGAACCGGACCGTCAGGTACGCGAACGGGTCGGCGTTCCGGGCCGCGCCCTTGGTGCCCAGGAAGCCGGTGCTCCAGAGCAGCACGAACAGCAGCGGCGCGGCCGACAGGAACATGGCGGGCGGGAACTTGCGGGGCATGTGGCAGGCTACGGCAGGAAAGGGCGGCGCGCGGCTCATACGGACTCCGATTGAATGGGCTGCAAAGCCCGTTCAATCCGAGCGGAGGCGAGTGGGAGCAGGGCGGGTTCCGGATTGTCAGCGAAACAAACGGAATCCGTATCAGGTGTCCAGCAGGGCGGCGATGGCCCCCACGGTGCGCTCGTTGCGGACGGTGACGCCCACCCCCAGCGTCCGTTCGATCACAGCGGCCGACAGCTTCATGTTCCGCACGCCGTCCGGCACCGTCTGGTACAGGTGCGGCCCTACGATCTCCCAGCGTTCCGGCGTCACGTCCCGCGCGCGCAGGGCCTCCACACGCTCGGGGGCAGGCGGGTCGCGCAGGAACGCCACCACGACCGGCTCGCTGCGCAGGTAGGCGGGGCAACCGGTTGCCGCCTCCTGCCACTCGTGCGCCGTGCGGAGCGTCACGGGCACCAGGAAACCGAACTGCGCTTCCAGCGCCGCCTCCAGCCGCCCGCGCAGCGCCGGGTCGGGGTCCGCGCCGAACACGGCGTTTCCGCTCTGGATGTACGTGCGGACTTCCCGCAGGCCCAGGCCGGTCAGCAGGGCGCGCAGGTCGGTCATGGGCACCTTGCGCCTCGCCCCCAGGTTCACCGCGTGCAGCAGCGCCACGAAAGTCATATGCAGCCGTTCTACCAGACTTTCGCGGCGCCGGGTGCGGCAGACTGGGGGCCTGATGCGCCCCGTCACACCCGCCGACGCCGCCACCATTGCCGCGCACCGCTACCCGGACGCCCGCGACCTCGCGGAGCGGCCCGTGTACGCCGCGTGGGTGGAATCCGCTCTGCAGGACGGCCTGTATCTGGGCTTCCTGCTGGAGGGTGGGGGAGAGGTGATCGCCGGGGCAGGCGTGACGCTGCTGCACTGGGGTCCCACGCGCGGTGACCCGCAGCCGTGGCGGGCGCGGGTGGTGAACGTCTGGACGCACCCGGACTGGCGGCGCGCCGGGCACGCCCGCACGCTGGTCACGGCCTGCCTGGACGCGCTGCGGGCACGCGGGGTCACGCGCGTCAGCCTGGGCAGCAGCGACATGGCCCGCCCGCTGTACGCCGGGCTGGGTTTCGCGGCCAGCCCGCACGAGATGACCCTGACCCTCCTCCCGGATTGATACGGGTTCCGTTTGTTTCGCCAACAATCCGGAACTTCACCTGATTGCCGGCTCCACGTCCGGCAGCCCGCTGTTGCTCCCACTCGCTTCGCTCGGACCCAGCGGGCTTTGCCGCCCATTCAATCGGAGTCCGTTTGAGCCGCGCTGATCCTGGCGGCACTCCTGCGATCCGCCGCGCAGGCTTCAGGTCCCGCTCACGCGTGGGTCACGCCCGCCCCCTACGGTGGAACCATGCGACCTCTGCTGCTGACCGCCCTGCTCCTGACGCCCCTGCTGAGCCTGCCGCGCGCGGCGGCCGCCGACCTGACCTGCGGGGGGGCCGTGTCGGGCCGCACGGTGCGCGGTGATGTGCAGGTCAGGTCGGGCAGCACCTGCACCCTGACGAATGTGCGCGTGGACGGCAACGTGAAGGTGCCGCGTGGCGCGACGCTGATCCTGAATCGCAGCCAGGTGGACGGCAACGTGGAAACCGACGACGGGTTCCGCAGCGTGACCGTCACCGGGAGCGTCGTGGACGGCAACATCGAGGCCGAGCGGGGCGGGAACGTGCGCGTGGAGAACACCCGCGTGAACGGCAACATCGAACTGGAACGCAACACCGGGACGCTGCGCGTGGCGCGCGCCACCGTGCAGGGCAACCTGAAGTGCGAGGACAACACCCGCGCGCCGGGCGGCGGGCAGAACCGCGTGCAGGGCGACCGGGAAGGCCAGTGCCGGGCGCTGTGACCGGGCGGCGACCGGCCACTCCCTAGCCCGCGCTGGACCGGGCGCGGCGGCGCGGCGGTATTCTGGCCCTCATGTCGTATGTGGCGGTTATTGGTCTGGAAGTTCACCTGCAACTGAAGACGCGGTCCAAGATCTTCAGCGCCTGCCCGCAGGAGTATCACGGGGCGGACCCGAACACGTTCACGGACCCGTTCACGCTGGGCCTGCCGGGCACGCTGCCCACCCTGAACCGCGAGGCGGTGGAACTCGCCATGATGTTCGGGCTGGGCCTGAACTGCGATGTGAGCGGTTTCACGCAGTTTCACCGCAAGAATTACTTCTACCCGGACGCCCCGAAGAACTTCCAGCTGTCGCAGTACGACCGGCCCATCGCCCGCGACGGATTCCTGGACGTGACGCTGCCCGGCGGCGAGGTGAGCCGCGTGCGCATCAAGCGGGCGCACCTGGAGGACGACGCGGGCAAACTGACGCACCCCACGTACGCGCCGTACTCCATGCTGGACCTGAACCGCGCCGGGTCCAGCCTGCTGGAGATGGTCACCGAGGCCGACATCGTGAGCGCCGAGCAGGCCCGCGCGTTCCTGGAGAGCGTGCAGGCCATCGCGCAGGCGCTGGGGGTCAGTGACGCCACGCCCGAGGAAGGCAAGATGCGCTGCGACGTGAACCTCAGCCTGCACAGGGTCGGTGAGCCGTGGGGCACCAAGTGCGAGGTGAAGAACCTCAACTCGTTCCGCTCGGTGGCGCGCGCCATCGAGTTCGAGACGGCCCGGCAGGCCCGCATCCTGGACGCGGGCGGGCGCATCACGCAGGACACGCTGGGCTGGGACGAGGGTGGGCAGAAGACCTTCCTGATGCGCACCAAGGAGGGCGAGGCCGACTACCGCTACTTCCCCGAGCCGGACCTGCCCCCGCTGGACATCACGCCGGAATGGATCGCGCAGGTGCGGGCGCGGATGCCCGAACTGCCCGCACAGAAACTGGAGCGGTACCGCGCGGCGGGCGTGCGCGAGGCCGACGCGCAGACCCTGAGTCTCAGCGTGCCGCTGTCGCGCTTCTACGACGAGGCGCTGGAGACCCAGCCCCGCCCGGACGCCCAGAAACTCGCGAACTGGCTGCTGGGTGACGTGTCCGGCCTGCTCGCCGCGCGCGAGGAGACCCTGGAGGCCAGTCCCCTGCGGCCCGCGCACCTCGCGGCGCTGGTCCGCCTGATCGACGCGGGCACCATCAGCGGCAAGATCGCCAAGGACCTGCTGCCCGACGTGCTGGCCGGCCACGACCCGGCCGCGCTGGTGCAGGAGCGCGGCCTGAGCGTCGTGACCGACACGGCCGCCATCGACGCGGCCATCGACGCCGCCATGGCGGCTGACCCCGCCACCGTCGAGAAGGTCCGCGCGGGGAATGCCAAGGCCATGAACGCCCTGTTCGGGCCGGTCATGAAAGCCATGGGCGGCCAGGCTAAACCGGAAGTGGTGCGCGAACGCCTGAGCGCGAAGCTGGGCCTGTCGTGACCCCCGCCCGCTGGCGCTCCCTGGCGCTGGGGGCGCTGTGGGTGCAGGTCGCGGCGCTGCTGGGCACGGCCGCGTTCTCGCTGTGGCGCTCGGCGGACTTCAGCCGCTACTTCAACGCCGCCGAGGCCCTGATCGCCGCGCTGGTCATGGCGTGGTGGACCACGCTGCTGGGCCGCGCCCTGAACGCCCAGCCCACGCCCGGCACGGACGGCGTCTGGCGAGCCCTGTCCCTGACCTTCCCGTGGCTGACCTCGCTGCGCGGCGCGATGTGGGCGTTGACGCTGTTCAGCGTGCTGGGCGGCGCGGCCCCCGAGGCGAACCCGGTCGCCCTGACCGCCCTGCTGACCCTCTGGGGCGCGGCGATCGTCGCCAGTAACGCCACGTACGGCAGTCTGGCGCGTCTCAGCAGCGAGCCGCTGGCCGCCGCGCCCCGCCGGAAACTGATGGACTGGCTGAACCTCGCCGCGCCCCTGAGCCTCGGCATGGCCGTCATGAACGTCGTGCCCATCCCCGGCTTCGGCGGCGCGCCCACACTGAGCACGCAACTCGTGTACGGCCTGGGCGGCCTGCTCGACGTGGCCGCCACCCTGCTGGCCCTGCGCGCCCTGCGGGTGCAGCCCGTCCCGGGCGGGGAAGAAAGTAGATAGTTGATGGTGGATGGGTGATGGGGGCTGGTCCTCTATCACCTATCCTTGATCCTGCTATTTCGTCCACTGGTGCTCGTAGCAGTACGCCCAGGTTTCGCCCGGTTCGGCGCTGCGGATGACCAGGTGGCCCTGCCGCCGGGCGTGCGCGGTGGCGTGCTTGTTCTTGCTCGAATCGCAGCAGCCCACGTGCCCGCAGGTCATGCACACCCGCAGGTGAACCCAGGTGTCGCCCTGCGCCACGCACTCCAGGCACACGTCCGCCTCCGGGGTGACCGGCCCGGCGTTGTGCGCGGCGTGCTCGCACTGCGCGCGTTGCGTGGCATTCAGGGTCACGGGCGGATGCTCGGCGAGGTGACGGGTGATGTCCGCGCGCGTCACCTCGGGCGGCGTCAGCAGGTCCAGAATCCCGGCCGCCACCTCGCGCGGGGCGGTCAGGATGTGCTGCGCCCCCAGGCTCTGCAACCCCTGGAAGCCCTCGGGGGATGTGGCGCGCGTGATGAGCCGCAGCTCCGGCGCGACCGAACGGACCACGCTGACGGTCCGTTCCGTCATCTCGGTGTCGTCGTCCACGATCACCAGCGCGCGGGCCGAGGCGACATTCAGGTCGCGCAGCAGCCCGGCCCGCATGTAATCCGCGATCAGCACGGGCGCCCCCCGCCCTTCCAGTTCACTGGCCCCGTCCGGGTTGCGGGTGATGACGCTGTACGGCACGCCCGCGCGGCTCAGGGCGCGGGCCGCGAGGCGGGCGTGCGCGCCGTACCCGGCGAACACCACCCGGTCCTCCACCGGCAGGCCGTGCGCGTCGTGCTCGTCCGGTCCCGCCGCCGTCCCGGACGCCACGCCGGCCGGGGACGCGGGGGGCAGGCGGCGGCCCAGCACGTCCGCCAGGGCGTTCAGGGCGGGCGTGAACGCCATCAGCAGCACCGTCGCCGCGATAAACACCCCACCCCCCTGCGCGCCCATACCCGCGAAACTCAGGCCCAGCGCCGTGCCGGTCGCGGCCAGCACGAACGAGAACTCACCCACCTGCGCCGTCAGGAACGCCACGGGCAGCGCCGTCCGTGTGGACTCGCCCAGCAGCCGCACGCTCAGGAACGTCACGCCCACCTTCAGCGCCGCGATCAGCGCCGCCGCGCCCAGCACCACGCCCAGGTTCCCCGCAAGGAACCCCAGGTCCAGCTGCAACCCCACCGACAGGAAGAACGCCGCGCTGAACAGAATCTGAAGCGGCAGGATCTCACCCATCGCCTGCGCCCCGTACCGGCTCTCACTGACCAGCAGCCCCGCCAGGAACGCCCCCAGCGCCAGGCTCACGCCCGCCACGGCCGTCAGGCTTGCCGTGCCGAAACAGAGCGCCACGACCGTCAGCAGGAAGATCTCGCTGCTGCACGTGCGCGCCACGACCTCCATGATCGGCGGCACGATCCGCCGCGCCGCGATCAGCACGAACGCGATGATCCCGCCCGCCTTCGCCAGCGCCACCAGCACGCCCGCCACGCCCCCACCCTGCCCGGCCAGCATCGGGATCAGCAGCACCATCAGCACCACCGCCAGATCCTGGAAGATCAGGATGCCCAGGCTCACCTGACCGGCCGGGCCGTTCGTGTCCCCCCGCTCACCCAGCAGGCGCATCACGATCGCCGTGCTCGACAGCGCGATCAGGCAGCCCGTGAACACCGCGTCCGGCGCGGCCACGCCCGTCAGCAGCAGCGCCCCCGCCGCCACCAGCACCGTCAGGCCCACCTGCAACCCGCCGCCCACGAAAATCTGCCGCGCGATCCGCGACAGCCGCTCCAGACTGAACTCGATCCCGATCGTGAACAGCAGCAGCATCACGCCCACCTCGGACGCCGCCGAGATCAACTCCTGATCCCGGATCAGACCCAGCGCGCCCGGCCCCGCCACCACACCCGCCACCAGAAACCCGATGATCGGAATGAGCCGCAACCGGAACGACAGGTACGCCGCCAGCGCCGACACGCCCAGCAGCAACGTCAACTGCACCAGAAACGCCGGCGGCCCCGTATGAGCCTCCGGGGCGGCGGCCAGGGCAGACCCGGCCAGCAGGAGCGTCAGCAACGCAGAAGGTTTCATACCCCAGCATGCCATCCCGGCACCGCAACCATCAGGGGCGGGCCAGATCAGGTGCGCGGCAGATCAGGCGCTGGCTGGCGCGCCCAGCACCTGACCGGGCGCGGCCGGCAACGACACGAAGAACGACGCCCCCTCACCGGGCCGCCCCTCGGTCCGCACGTGCCCGCCATGCGCGATCACCACGCGCCACACATCCGCCAGCCCCAACCCCAGCCCCTCGAACGACTGCCCGGCCGGCAACTGACTGAACACCCGGAAGAGCCGCTGCGCCGCCTCCGGATCGAAGCCCACGCCGTTGTCCTGCACCTCGATCACGTGCATGCCCCCCTCCAGACTGGCCCGCACCACCACCCGCGCGCCCTCGCGCCGCCGCGAGTGCTGCGTGGCGTTCGCCAGCAGGTTCCGGAACACCATCCGCAGCGCCGCCGCGTCCCCCATCACCACCGGCAGGGCGTGCGTGACCAGTTGCACGTCCGCGCCCGGCGCCAGTTCCGTCCACGCGCCCTGCACCAGTTCTGCCAGCGGCACCGGGCGGGACTCCAGCGGTTTCAGGTGCCGCTCGGCGTACCGCAGCAACCCGTCCAGCATCTCCGACATCCGGCCGATGGACTGCATGATCCCCTCGGCGTGCGCGGCCCGCTCCTCTTCCGGCAGCGTCACCAGCAGGTCCGCGTGCCCCATGACCAGCTGCATGGGCGTCCGTAGGTAATGACTGAGCGACCACGCGAACGCACTGAGTTCCTCGTTCGCCGCCTGAAGTTCCTGCGTCCGCTGCTGCACCCGCGCCTCCAGCTGCGCGTGCAGCGCCGCGACCTCGCCGCGCGCCTGCCCCAGCGCCGTCCGCTGAATGTCCGCCACCGCCTGCGCCCGGTCGAACTCCAGTTCCGCGAGCGCGACTTCCAGACGCTGCCGCTCGGCCTCCCGGTCCAGTTCCGCCTGCAACGCCCGGTGCCGCTCGGCGAACCCGTACGCCTCGCGGTAATCCCCGCGCGCCGCATGTACTTTCGACAGCACGTTCAACGTGCGGGAAAGGTACGGCCGGTGAGTATCAGGCCGGTCCAGCAGCGACAAAGACCGGCTGGCGTGCGCCAGCGCCACTTCCGGGTCGCGCTCCAGTTCCAGTTCCGCCAGTCCCAGCAGCGGCCAGACGACCTCATCACCCTCGGCCAGCCGGTCGTAGATCTCGATGCTGGACATGAAGAAACGGCGCGCCTCGTCCGGACGGCCCAGCGCGGCGTGCGAATACCCCAGCGTGTCGTGCAGGGCGGCGCGCGACCGTTCCACCGGGGTGTCGGTCACGCCGAAGCGCTCGATCACCGCGATGGCTTCCTCATGTTCCCCAGCCCGGTACAGCGCATCGACGTAATTCGTCAGGGTCATCAGATCGTTTGCACTCAACGATTCGGGGGAGAGGATCTCCACCATCTGCTGGAAGGTGGGGCGGGCTCGCTCTATCTGCCCCAGCATTTTAAAAGTGAACGCGATCATGTTCTGCACGGCCACTTGAGGGCCGAGCAGGGTCAGCGCTTCCTTAAATGCGGTCATGGCAGTCGCATACTTACCATTGGTGAAATCAAGCACGCCAATGTTGACACATGCCCTGCCAATCCCGATGGGATAGTTGCTTTCTTTGGAATCCGCCTTGACCCGTTCGAACCAGCTCAACGCCTTTGGAAAATCGTCCTGAAAGTAATCCACATTGCCGAGGATGTTGAAGGCGACGACCCTCTCTACAATGCTGGACAGAGAACCCACATTCTGCTCCAGTTGCCTGTAATCGTCTTCCAGGGTATCTGTTTCGCCATGCACGACGAACAGTTCCAGTTTGCGGGTCAGGGCGCGTGCGCGCTGCTCCGGGTCTGATCCGGCCATCCGCAGGGCCTCGTCCAGCTGCTCGCGGGCCAGGTCGGGTTTCAGGCTGTGAAGGTTCGCCGCTCCCAGCAGAGTCAGCAGCAGCTGCTCGGCCGCCCTGTTTCCTTCGGCTTTCGCCTGCGCCAGCAGCCCGGTGATCGTGGGCAGGGCCGCCTCCGGGCGTTCTTTGGCCTCGTCCAGCAGGTACAGCAGGTCAGGCAGGTTAAGGGAGTGGTGGTCGGCGTCAGGCATGGAGACTCGGGGGCAGTGTAGGCCGGATGCGGCCCGCCTGCGTGTAGGCGTTGCGTGCGGCGCGGCGCGGCCCTGACTGCGGTCCTGATCGCCGCCTAGTCACGCCGGGACCTGGGGTTCGTCTGGGACGGATTCGGGCGCGGCGGGGAAGGTCAGGCGCGCTTCCAGGCCCCCCCCATCCGGGGAGTGCAGGCTCAGGTGGGCGCCGTTGGCGGTGGCATACCGGCGGGCGATGGGCAGGCCCAGGCCGCGGCCCTCGCGGTGGGGGCTGCCGGGCTGGCGGAAGCCGACCTCGAACACGCGTTCGAGCAGGTCGCCGCTCAGGCCCGGTCCGTCGTCCAGGACGCGGATGACGGGGCCGCTGCCGGGCGCGGCGGGGTCCAGCGTGATCAGAATGGCGCCATCGGAGTACCGCTGGGCGTTCTCGATGAGGTTCTCCAGCACCTGTCGCAGGTGGTTGGGGTCGGCCTGCACGTGGACAGGCGTGGCGGGGCGGCGGGTGCGGACCCGGTCGGTTTCCAGGCGGGCGATCAGGGCGTTCAGGTCGGTGCGTTCCGGGCGGGGCTCGATGTTCACGTACATCAGTTCCAGGCGTTCCAGGTCGGTGCGGACGGCCAGCTGGGCGGCGTGGTCCTCGATCATGCGCAGGATCTTCTCGCGGGCGCGGAGGTTCTCGGTGCCGCGCAGGGCGTCGGTGGACAGCAGCAGGGCCTGCAGGGGGCGGCGCAGTTCGTGGGCGGCCATCCCGAGCGCCTGTCGGTGCTGCGCCTCACGGGCTTCCCGGTTTTCCTGTTCGCGGCGCGTGGCGTTCAGGGCGCGCAGGATCAGGCCGGTGCCGAACATGCCGCTCAGGAGCGCGGCGGACAGGACGGTGACCTGCATGAAGTACAGGCTGGTCTGCAGTTGCCGGCGCACGCCGTTCAGGTGGGTGTTCGCGGCGGCGTGCAGGTTCTCGGCGATGCGGATGGCCTGTTCGGTGTCGGCGGGTCGGCCGCTGAGGATCAGAGGTTCGATGTCCGTGAGGTCCACCCCGGCGTCCCGTTCCCGTTCGGACAGTTCGGCGAACAGGGGCTCGGCGGTGCCCGCGCTGGTCTGCTGCCGGGCGATCTGGATGTCCGACAGCACCCGGTCGCGCAGGGCATTCAGGGTGGCCGGGGGGGTGGCTGGGTTGGTGGCGGCCCGGTCGTACTGGTACACGCGGTTCAGGAACCCCTGGTAGTTGTAGCCGGTCCAGGTGGTTTCGGGGTTGCTCAGGATGCGGTAGGCGGGCAGGAACGCCACGCTGAGCAGCATGACCGAGATCAGGCTGGGCAGCAGTGCCAGCAGCAGGTCCTCGCGGCGCAGCAGCATACCCAGCACCCGCCATTCCGGGCTGGCGGGTTCGCAGGCCGGGGCGGGGCGGCGCTGGCCGGGCGGCTGACCGGGTCTGGACTGGTCGGGGGCGGTCATCAGCGGGGGGAGACGCCGGTCACGTACCACGCCCACTGGCTGCCGTAGTTGCGGACGGGAAAGCGGGTCGGGTCGGGCGGGAACACGGTCGTCAGCGGGCCTTTCTTGAGGGCCGGGATGGGCCGTCCGTCCGCCTGGTACGCCAGCATGACCGGATGCTGCTGGTAGTCGGCGGCGCGGATGACCGCGACGAAGCCGTCGTCGGCGGTCAGGCGGATGTCCTGCCCGTCGAACTGCCCGCGCCGCGCCAGGTCGCGCAGCGTCACGCCCTGGTACTCGAAGGTCTCCTTCAGCTGCGGGTGGGTGCTGGTGTAGCGCACGGCGGGCAGGGCGCGCAGTTGCCGCAGCGTCAGCCGCTGGGGGCGGCGGCCCCCCAGGGTCAGGACGACGGGTTCGCCGGGCGTGGCCGCCGGGAACGGGCGGGCGCCGTTGCCGTTCACGTACACGAAGCCGGTGGCCGGCGCGGGGGGGCCGGCCTGCGCCGGCAGGGCCGCGTTCAGCGTCACGGTCATCAGGACGAAACCGAGCGTGAGGCGGGGCTGTGGCGGGAACACGCCGGGTATGCTAGCGGTTCTGACCACCGCTCCTCAAGGGGCGGCCGGGTGGGGGGCGCGGCCGGCCGGGGGCAGACGCTATGCTTCCAGCTGGAATGACTGACCGTAACCCCCTCGTTTCGCTGGGTGACCTGACCTGGGACGTCCTGGCGAAACCCGACACCATGCTGCTTCCGGGCGGCGACAGCACCGGCCGCATCGAACTGTCCGGCGGGGGCAGCGCCGCGAACCTGGCCGTGTGGGCCAGCCGCGCCGGGTACCCCGCGCGCTTCATCGGCAAGATCGGGCAGGACCGCTTCGGTGAACTCGCCACCGCGGAACTGCGCGCCGAGGGGGTCGGCACGGACGTCATCCTGAGCGCCGAACACCCGACCGGCGTGATCCTGGGCCTGATCGACCGGCGCGGCCAGCGCGCCATGCTGACCGGGCAGGGCGCCGACTGGGAACTGCTGCCAGGGGAACTGCCGCTGGACACGCTGCGCGGCGCGGGCCACCTGCACCTGACTGCCTGGAGTCTGTTCCGCGACCCGCCGCGCGAGGCGGCCCTGCACGCGGCGCGCGTGGCGAAAGAGGCCGGCGCGACCCTCAGCCTGGACCCCGGCAGTTTCCAGATGATCCAGCAGATGGGCCGCGAAACCTTCCTGAGCGTCCTGGAGGACGTGCCGTTCGACGTGTTCTTCCCGAACGACGACGAGGCCCGCGCCATGAGCGGTCACGCCGACCGGCACGCCGCGATGGACTGGTTCCGCGCGCACTACCCGCAGGCTTTGATCGTCATGAAACTCGACGAGGACGGCGTGCTGATCGAGGGTCCCGCGCAGGCGCGCGTGGCCGTGGCCGCCACGCACGAACGCGCGGTGGACGCCACGGGCGCCGGGGACTCGTTCGGCGGGGCGTTCCTGGCCGGGTGGCTCACGCACGGGGACGCCGTGCGCGCCGCCGATCTGGCGGTGCAGGTGGGCGGCTGGGTCGTGTCGCGCTTCGGGGCGCGGCCCCCCGCTGACGACGACCTGCGCGGCCGGTTGATCCGGCACGGCGTGACCGGCGGTGAGGCGTGACCCGCCTGGGCGCGCGGCGCGGCCTGCCCGTCTGGGCGCGGGCGCTGCTGGCCCTGCTGCTGCTGGCGCTGCTGGCGGCGGGCGGCGCGGCGCTGTACCTGCGGTCGCTGCTGGGCCCGGCGGGCGGCGCGGCGTTCACGCTGGAGGTGAAACCCGGCGACACGCTGGGCGGCGTGGCCCGCACCCTGCAGGAACGCGGGGTCGTGCAGAACGCCGACGTGCTGCGGTTCGTCATGCGGCGTGACGGCACGGCCGGCAGCCTGAAAGAGGGCCTGTACGACCTGAACGGCCAGATGACGGTGCAGCAGGTCGCCGAGAAACTGGCCGGCCCGGCCCGCATTCCGACCGTGTCCGTCACCATTCCCGAGGGCCGGCGCGTCAAGGACCTGCCCGCTATCTTCCAGAAGGCCGGGTTCGACGGGGCCGCCATCCTGAAGGCCCTGAAGGACACCAGCCTCAGCCGGTACGCGGGCGGGCAGCCCGACCTGGAAGGGTTCGTGTTTCCCGCCACGTACGATTTCCGCCCGGCAGAGACGCCTGCCAGGATCGTGCAGACCATGCTGCGCCGCATGGAAACCGAGTTCACGCCCGCGAACGTGGCGGCCGCCAAAGCCCTGGGCCTGGGCGTGCGCGACTGGGTGATCCTGGCCAGCATGGTGCAGGCCGAGGCCGCCAACGACGCCGAGATGCCGGTCATCGCCGGGGTGTTCCTGAACCGCCTGCGCGACGACATCGCGCTGGGCAGCGACCCCACCGTCGCGTACGGACTGGGCAAGGACCTGCCGGAACTCGACCGCAGCGCCGGGGATTTCACGCGGGACACGCCGTACTCCACCTACACCCGTAAAGGCCTGCCGGCCGGGCCGATCAACAACCCCGGTCAGGCGGCCCTGCTGGCGGTCCTGAACCCCGAGCGCAAGCTGGCCGACGGCCGCGACGCCGTGTACTTCCTGCACGGCCTGGACGGCAAGATCTACGTGAACCACGACTACGCCGCGCACCTGCGCGACATTGCCCGGTACCGCTGATCCGGACTCCGAACGGTTGCACAATCCGTTCCGTCCGGCTCCGCGTGACCCGCTGGCTGAACCCTTCCTGAAGGCCCCGTCACCGTGGCGGGACCTACACTCCGGGCATGACCCATTCCACGCAGGCGGACTGGTTGCGGCGGCGCAACGCGCTGTGGCAGCGGCTGCGCGCCCTGCCCCCCACCCCCGGCACCCCTGAATTCGAGGCGACGGCCGCCGAACTCGCCGCCCTGACCGGCTGGGACCGCGCCCGTATCCTGGCGGGCCTGGGCCTGTCGGATTCCGACCGGCCCGGCGCCCCATGATACGGATTCCGTTTGTTTCGCTGACAATCCGGAACTTCACCGGATTGCCAGCTCCACGCCCGGAACCCGCTCGGCTCCTACTCTGCGGGGCAGCTCTACGAGTCGCATCCGCTCGGATTGAACGGGCTTTGCAGCCCATTCAATCGGAGTCCGTATGAGCGCCGAGATCGTCCCCTTCGACTGGGCGCGGATGCTGCTGGGCGACGCACCCCCGCTGTTCCTGCTCGAGATCGTGTTCCGCACCGCCGTGATCTTCCTGTGGCTGGTGTTCCTGCTGCGCGTGACCGGCAAGCGCGGACTGGCGCAACTCAGCCCGCTGGAACTCGCCATCGTGATCGGGCTGGGCTCGGCGGCCGGCGATCCCATGTTCTACCCGGAAGTGCCGCTGCTGCACGCCATGCTGGTCCTGGCCATCGTGGTGGGGTTGCAGCGCCTGCTGTCTCACCTCGTGATCCGCAGCGAGCACGTCGAGACGTTCATCGAGGGCCTGCCGGTCGAACTCGTCCGGGACGGCGTGCTGCGCGGCGAGGCGTTGCAGCGCGCCAACCTGAGCCGCGAGGACCTGTTCGAACGCCTGCGCGCCCAGGGCGTACGCCAACTCGGCGAGGTGCAGCGCGCCTACTTCGAGCAGGACGGCAGCCTGAGCGTCTTCACGCACCCGCACGACCCGCCGCCGGGCCTGCCGGTCGTGCCGCCCTGGGACCTGGAACCGCCGCGCGCCCTGCTGCCCGGCGACCCGTACTGGGGACCGCTGGCCTGCCTGGGCTGCGGTGAGCTGCGCGGCGTAGAGGCGGGCGGCCAGCAGGACGCCGGGCAACTGACCAGCACCGACCAGCCGGTCTGCACCTGCGGCGGCGACCGCTGGACGCCCGCCACCACCGACCCGCTGACCAGGGACTGATCGGGCGACCGGCCGGGCGGCTTCACGGGCCAGCGGGCCGGGTCAGCCCTCGGTGGACGCGCCGGGCCGGGTGGTCCAGACCGGTTCGGGTTCGATCTGCTCGGCGGGGGCCTTGCCGCGTTCCAGGCCGCTGCTCGCCTCGGTCTGCAGCGGCGTGACGCTCATGCCCGGCGCGCACTCGATCTGGCAGGACAGGCGCGCCTGACCCAGCAGGCCCTTCTCGCTCAGTTTGTCGAACTCGGCGGCCGTCATGGCGTCCGGTTCCCCTTCCTGAAAGGTCACGCGGCAGGTCGTGCAGCGCGCCACGCCGCCGCAGCGGTGCAGGATGTCCACCCCGCCGCGCTCCAGCGCCCGCACCAGCCGCTCGCCGCTGCTCGTCTCGATCTCCCCGAATCCTGCCACCTGCACCGTGAACGTCTGCGTCATGCCCTCCAGCATCGCACAGCGCCCGCTCAGCGGAACAGGGTGGGCATGGTGACCTCGCCTTCCACCCACACGCGCCCCTTGCCGCGCCGTTTGCCCCGGATCAGGGCCGTGTCGGCCCGCGCCAGCCACTGGGCGCTGCTCAGGGAACCCTCGTCCGGGTCCAGGAACGCCAGTCCGGCGGTAGAGGCCAGCGCGTGCGCCACGCCGTCCACGACCACCGGGCGGCGTGCGACGGCTTCCAGTACGCCCTCGACACGCAGGCGGACCTCCTCGCGGGACGTGGCCTGCACCAGCAGCGCGAACTCGTCGCCGCCCAGGCGGCCCAGCGTGTCGCCGGCCCGCAGCGCCGCGAGCATCCGCGCGCCCACGGCGTGCAGCACCTCGTCGCCCGCGTGATGCCCGAAGGTGTCGTTCACCGCCTTGAAGCCGTCCAGGTCGAAGACCGCCAGTCCCAGCGACTCGGCTCCCGGTGCGCGCAGCGACTCCTCGAGTTGCGCCACGAAACTCGCGCGGTTGGGCAGGCCCGTCAGGTAATCGGTGGTCGCCTGCCGCTGCAACTCGACCAGCGGGCGCGTGGCGCGCAGCACGACCGGCCACGCCAGCAGACTGCCGACCAGACTGACCAGCAGCACGAAGGTCAGCGGACGCCGGTTGCCCCCCAGGCCCGACGTGAAATCCGTGGTGGGCGCGTACACGCCGATCATCCAGGTCACGCCGGGCTGCACCTCGACCGGGCGGATCACGGCGGCGAACTGCTGCCCGCTCACGTCATACCAGTGCGTGCCGGGCTGAAGACTGGAGGGCCGTTCCCGGTCCAGCAGCGCCCGCAGCGCCGGGTCCGCCACGTCACGCAGCAGCGGGATGCTGCCCGCGCTGGCCTCGCCGGGCCACGCACGCGAGGTGGCGATGGCGTGCCCACGCTCGTCCGTGACGAACGCCCGCCCGTTCGAGCTGATCTGCACGCCCTGCAGGAACTGCGCGAGTTGCCGCAGCTGCACGTCCGCGCCGATCACGACCTCGCCGCCCGGTGTGGACAGGGCCGAGGCGACCGTCACGCCCGGCTGACCGGACGACGCGAACACGTAAGGGTCAGTCCACACGACCCGTCCGGCGGCGGCCCGCGCCTGCCGGTACCAGGGACGCTCGCGCGGGTCGTACGGGTCCGCCAGCGCCGACTGGCCGGTCAGGACGCCCCGCGCGTCGTAGGTGCTGGTCAGCACGCGCCGCTCCGGGCGGACCTCGATGACGCGGGAGAAGCGCCCCAGGCTGTCCGGCCCGTCGCGGCGCAGGAACACGAAGCGGCCGTCGCTGTGTCCGACCAGCACGCCGTTCAGTTGCGGCACGCTGGCCAGCAGTGCCTGAAAGTTCATGAGTTGCCCGGCCGGGTCGTCGGCACTGAGCAGCCCGCTGGCCATGTTCGCGCGGTTGATCTGCACGATCTGCGACGCGAACTGAAGGTACCCGGCGACGTTCTCGGACGCGACCCGCGCCAGTTGTTCCAGTGAACCCTGCGCCTGGGTCTTCACGGTCCGTTCCGAGCCCTGCCGGTCACTCCAGAGGGCCACCAGCAGTGTCAATGTCTGAGTGGCCACCAGCGCGGCCAGCAACCAGCCCCGGGACCGTGAAAAGGCCCGGAGCGCCTGCGTGGGCGTCAGTGACTTGGATACGACCGGCCTGGGACGAACCTGAGAAATACGAACAACCTCACGGCAGTCTAGGGCCTGCCCCCCCGCCGGGTATCCCCAGCCGGGGGTAACTGGGCGCAGGGTCACTGCATACAGGGTCGCTGGGCCAGGGGGAAACGAAGGTAAGGAACCGTGGGTTCAGGCCGGGTCGGCGTCAGGTGGATCAGGGCAGGCCAGTTCAGGGCAGGTAGGCCCAGGCGTTCACGTCCAGCAGGCCGCGCGGCGTGAGTTTCAGGGCCGGAATCACGGTCAGGCCCAGGAAACTCAGGGTGGTCACCGGGTACGGCAGGCGGCAGCCCAGCGCCCGGCACGCCGCCGTGACCTCACCCAGGCGCGCGGCCGCCTCTGCGGGGGGCAGGTCGGTCATCAGGCCCGCGAACGGCAGTGGCAGACTGGCCCGCACCTCGCCGCCCGACACGACCACCACGCCGCCACCCATGGCCTCCAGTGCCCGCCCGGCGGCGCGCACGTCCGCGTCGGTGCCGCCCAGGAACGCCGCGTGGTGCGCGTCGTGCAGCACGCTGATGCCCAGCGTCCCCCCGTCCCCCATGCCCGTGCCGGAGGTCAGGCACGCCGACCACTCGCCCCGACCGTAGCGGTCCGCGACGACCAGCCGCGCGTCCCCGCTGCCCGGCTCGCCCACCCCGGTCGTGATCTGCGACGCGCTGACCTGCATGACCGGCCAGTGCGCCGGCACCCCGAACGTCGCGGCGTCCCACCCGGCCCCCAGGTTCACGCCTCCACCCGGCAGCGGCGGCGTGACCGTCCCGGCGCGCGCCTCCTGCCCGCCCACGAAGGTCTCCAGCACCCCGAAGTCCGACAGGTCCCGCAGCAGCACGAAATCCGCGTGGTACCCCGGCGCGACCAGCCCGGAGTCGTGCAGGCCCCAGTACTCGGCCGGGTTGCAGGTCACCAGCGCCACCGCGTCGGCCGGGTGCAGGCCACCCGCCACGCAGGTGCGCAGCAGGCGGTCCAGGTGCCCCAGTTCCAGCAGTTCGTCCACGCTCACGTCGTCACTGACCAGCATGGCCCGCCGGGGCCGTTCCAGCAGCACCGGCAGCAGCGCCTCCAGGTTCCGCGCGGCCGAGCCCTCCCGCACCATCAGCCACAGGCCCGCCCGCAGGCGCTCGCGGGCCTCGTCGGGCGTGGTCGCCTCGTGATCCGAGTGCAGGCCCGCCGCCGCGTACCCCATCAGGTCCCGGCCCCGCACGCCCGACGCGTGCCCGTCCAGCCGCAGGCCCGAGCCACGCCCGGCCTCCAGCACGTCCCACACGTCCCCGCTGCCGCCCAGCACGCCGGGGTAGTTCATCATCTCGGCCAGACCCAGCACGCCCGGCAGGCGCAACATGTCTGCCACGCCCGCCGCGTCGACCACCGCGCCACCCGACTCGAACGGACTGGCCGGCACGCACGACGGCGCCGACGCCCACACCCGCAGCCCCGACGAACGGCCCGCCGCGAGCATCCACTCCAGGCCCGCCGCGCCCAGCACGTTCACCAGTTCGTGCGGTTCGGCCACCACGCCCGTCGTGCCGCGCCCCAGCACCGCGCCCGCAAAGCCCGCCGGGGTCAGCAGGCTCGACTCGATATGCACGTGCCCGTCAATGAAGCCCGGCGCGAGAAACGCCCCGCGCGCCTCAATGACCCGCGCCGCCTGAAAGCCGGAGCCTAGCGCCGCGATCCGCCCGTCCGCGACGAGCACGTCCGCCGCGAACACCTCGCGCGTGGCGGGCTGCACCACCTGCGCGCCCCGCACCAGCAGGTCGCCGGGTTCCTCACCGCGCGCCACCCGCACCAGACGGCGGCGATCCACTCCACGCATTCCTTCAGACACACCCGCAGACACACCAGACATGACGCAGTGTAGGGGAGAAGGCCGCCCGCGCACCCCGCCTGCCCAGACCCGTCACTCCCGGCCCGGCGGCACGTTCAGGGGCGGCCCCTTGAACGACCGCAGCAGCGCCCCGCGTTCCTCCAGCGCCTGCCGGAACAACGCCTGCTGGTACGCCCGCGCGTCGTTCACGGCCTTGCCGGGCTTGCGCGCCTGCCCCGGCACCTGACCCGGCACCGGCTGGGGCGAATGTTTCGGCGTGGGCGCCAGCCCCCCGAACCGCCGCGCGCGGAACATGCCCGGATGCTCCTCGAACACCGCTGTCACCCCGTCCGGCAGCCCCGCCAGATGCGCGGCGAACACCTGCTCCTGCGCCAGTTCCGCGTGCGCCGCGCCCGGCCCCAGTTCCGTCAGCAGGCGGTCGATCAGCGCGAACACCAGCGCCGCGTACGCCTCCACCTCGGCCCGCGACGGCAGCGCCCCCCGGTGAATCACGCGGTTCCGGAAGTCCGTGCCCAGGCCCCGCGCCGTCAGGAAATCCGGCTCGCGACCCTCGCGCAGCAAGTACGCCAGCGCGAACATCCCCAGCTGCCTCTCGGACTGACTGGACACATGCCGCCACGTCCCCTCCAGTCCCGACAGCGCCGCCCCGAACTCCTGCTCGGCGTTCGCGGCGCGCTCCAGCGTGAACGCCCACACGTAGAACTCGAAAAACCGCTCCAGCGCCGCCGCGAAACTCGCCACCGCCTCACGCGCGTACCCGTCCATCAGCGCCCGCGTGCCCAGGTCGAACAGCACCTCGAAGCGCTGCTTGCGCAGGAACACGCAGTACCGCGCCCCGCAGTGCGCGCACGTCAGGTCATGCACGGAACTGTCCGTGAACTCCGCGCGGTTCTCACGGGCGCACGCCGGGCAGACGGTCGGGAACTCCATACCCGCGAGTCTACCCGCGTGGCTCTGGTGGCAGGGGAACGGGCATCACGCCCCGCTCCACGACCCGTATCATCCCCGTCCGTCCGGCGCGCAGGTCTTCCAGCGCCGCCGCGACATCGGGCACCAGCGGCTGAGGCAGGGCCGCCGGGTCGCACCAGCGCAGCTCCGCGATCTCATCCGGGTGGAGGATGGTCGCGGCCTGCTGGCCGCCCACGATCCGCGCGCTGAACACGTGCGCCAGCACGTCCGGCCAGCCTCCGCCGCGCAGTTCGTACAGCCCGATCACGCCCGTCAGCTCGACCGCGATCCCGGCCTCCTCGGCCGCCTCGCGCACCGCTGCCTGCGGCGCGGTCTCGCCGGGGTCCACCACGCCGCCCGGCACTCCCCAGAACCGGGCACCGTAGTTCTGCCGCACCAGCAGCACCTGTCCAGCCCCGTTCAGGATGACGCAGGCTGCGCACTGCCGGGGCGTCTGTGCCGCGCCGGTCATCGGTGCAGGCAGAGTCACGGCAGGCGCGTGCCGGGGGGCGCGATCACGTAGCTCAGGCCGCCGCTGTGGGTGAGCCAGAGTTTCTCGAAGGCCGCGCGGGGGTACGTGCGCCGCACACCCGCGTCGGTGGGCGCCGCCGGGTCGTTCAGGACCGGGTTGCCCTGCGCGTCGAAACCGGTCAGGACCATCAGGTGCCCGCTGCTGGTGGGCAGCGCCGCGCCCGGCAGTTCCCCGGCCTTCCAGCCGAGACTGACCGCCAGCGGAATTCCGGCCGCCGTGAACCGCTCGGCCTGCGCCAGACTGGGCAGGCGCGTGATGAAGGCCCGCATGCCCTGCGTGGCGGCGTACGCGGCATTGAACGGCCAGTTGCCGGTGCCGTCGTACACGCGGTCGAAGGTGCCGCGCGCGGCGTCGGGTACGGTCACGTTGCGGCCCCAGTGGGCCAGGATCATGCTGACGCTCGTGGGGCTGCACCAGACCGGGCCGCCGTCCGGGTAGATCATCTGTGAGCGCATGGGCACGCGCACCTCGCGGCCCCACGCGGCGCGGTCGCCGGGGGTGCCCAGGCCCGCCGCGCGCCGCGCCCGGTCCGAGGCATTGAAGGCCAGCAGGGTCACGCGGGTGCCCGCGCCGCGCAGGGTCACGCGGTACTGGAAGGCCGCCGCCTTCGCGTTCAGGCGCAGCGTGTCGGTCAGCACCTGCCCGGCGGCGTCCTTCTGCCCGTCCAGGCTGGCCCGGCTGGGGCCGCTGCTCCAGCTGCCGAAACTGAACCACCGGGACCACTTCCCGCCCGTCAGTTCCGTCCGGACCTCCACGCTCACGCTGCCGCCCGCCGGGGTCACGGCGTTCCAGGACGGCACCAGTTCATCGAAGGCCGCCGCCCTGAGCGTGCCGGAGGTCAGCGTGCCGCTCGCCGCGCCCGCGTTCAGACTCAGGCCGCCCGCGCCCACGGTCACGCCGCTGGCCTGCGCGCCCGCCCAGTCGCCGGGTTGCTCATGAAGGATGGTCGTGCTGTTCGGGTAGGTCATCGTGACGGCTCCGGCGCCGCCCGCACCCGAGAGGCCCAGGACAGCTGAAAGGACGAGCAGAGGAAGTCGCATGTGTGCCCCGAACTATGCCGCGCCGCGCCGCCGGGGGGATGAGGAGACTTGGCCCGCGCGCCCTTACGCGCCGCCCTGCAGGTACAGGAACGCCTCGGGCAGTGCCTCACGCCACGTGACCCAGTTGTGCCCGCTGGGGTACTCGCGGTACTGGTGATCCAGGCCCAGGTCGGCGAACAGGCCCGCCATGCGGCGGTTCGGGCCGGTCAGCCATTCCAGCGTGCCGGTGTCCAGGCTGGTCGTCAGGTGCGTGGGCGGGTTGTCGCGTAGCTGCTCCAGCAGCCACTCGCCGGCGGTGGTGGTATCGATCACGCCGTCGCGGGTCGCGCCGGGCCGCGCGATGAACGCCCCGCTGTGCGCCGCCACCCGGCTGAACAGCTCCGGGTGCCGCGCGCCCAGGAACAGGCTGATCAGCCCGCCCAGACTGGCGCCCCACAGGCCCCGCACGGACGCCTGTACCAGCGGCCCCTCCACGCGCGGCATCACCTCGGTGGTCAGGAAGTCCAGGTAGCGGGGGTTCAGGTAGTACTCCTCGTTCCGGTTGCCCGGTTCCACGAACACCAGGGCCGCGCCGTCCGTCAGCCCGGCCTGCACCGCGCGGTCCATCACGTCCCCCAGTTTCCCCGTGCGGTAGAACGCCACGCCGTCCTGCACGTAGTACACCGGCAGCGGCCCGCCCGCGTACCCGTGCGGCGTGTACACGATCGCCCGGCGCGTTCCCGGAAACACCGTGCCCTCCCAGGTCAGGCGGTGCGCCGTCCCCTTCAGGGTCGCGTCCGGCGCCTGCCACAACGGGTGCCGGGCGTACTCGCCCACCACTGCCGCGCGCGGGTAAGGCCACCACGGATTCAGGGACTTCTGCGCGTTGTCCGGGTCCGCGAACGCCTCACCGGCCGCGTCCACCCACGCGTACTCCACCCACGCCCCACGCGGCAGGCGCAACCGCACCGGCGCGCCATCCACCACCGGCAGCGGCGCGCGCTTGCGCCAGTCCGTCATGTCCCCGATCAGGCCCACGGCACCCGCCGGAGGCGAGAACGTCACCCACTGCCCATCCACCGAAACAGCCATGCCCGCAAGTGTAAGGGAGTGGTGCGCGGGACGCAGGGCGCGGGGCCCAGTCAGGGAAACGGGTCAGGGAAACGGGAGGCGGGAAGCGGTCAGTCCTTCACCGCTTCCCGCCTCCCGCTTTCCCGCTTACGCTTACTCGCTGCGGTCGGGGTTGGCGGGCGGCACGAGGCCGGGGTTGCTGCTGTAGCCGCGGTACTGGTCGCGCAGTTCGCGTTTCAGGATCTTGCCGGTCGCGCCGATGGGCAGCGTATCGGTGATGACGGTCGCGTCGGGCAGCCACCACTTGGCGAATTTGGGCGCGATGAATTCGGTCAGGGCGTCGTGCGTGACGCTCTGGCCGGGGCGGGGCACGACGATGGCCAGGGGGCGCTCGTCCCACTTGGGGTCGTCCATGGCGATCACGGCGCACATGGCGACCGCCGGGTGGGCCATGATGGCGTTTTCCAGGTCGACGCTGCCGATCCACTCGCCGCCGCTCTTGATCAGGTCCTTGGCGCGGTCCTGGATGTGCATGTAGCCGCGTTCGTCCAGGGTGGCGATGTCGCCCGTGTCGAACCAGAGTTGACCGTCTAGGTCGAAGAAGTTGCTCTGGCCCTCGCCCTTGAAGTAGCTGTTCGCCACCCAGGGGCCGCGCGTGATCAGGCGGCCCATGGTCTTCCCGTCGTGCGGGAGGCGCTGGCCGTCGTCGCTGAGGATTTCCAGTTCGATCAGCGGGACGGTGCGGCCCTGCTTGGCGCGCAGGGCGAAGCCCTCGTCGCTGGTGGGGTCCACGCCGGCCGGGACGGCGCTGGCGGTGCCCAGCGGGTGCGTTTCGGTCATGCCCCAGGCCTGCAGCAGGCTCAGGCCGTGGCGGTCCGAGAAGGCGCGGATCATGCTCTCGGGCGCGGCGCTGCCGCCCACGATCAGGCGTTCCACGAGGCTCAGGTCGTAGGGTTGCCCGTCGGCGGCGGCGCGGTCCAGTTCGCCCAGCAGGCCCATCCAGATGGTGGGCACGCCCGCCGTGATGGTCACCTGCTCGTCACGCAGGAGGCTGGCGACGCTGCGGCCGTCCGCGAACACCCCGGCGTACACCTGCTTGGCACCGTACATGGCGCAGGTGTACGGCAGTCCCCAGGCGTTCACGTGGAACATGGGCACGATGGGCAGCACGCTGTCGGCCTCACCGACGTTCAGGGCGTCCTTGGGCGCGCTGACCATCGAGTGCAGCAGTGTGGAGCGGTGCGTGTACACCACGCCCTTGGGGTTGCCGGTGGTGCCGCTGGTGTAGCACATGGCGGCCGCGTCGGTCTCCTGGATCTGCGGGTAGCGGGCCAGCGGGGCGCTGTCCTGCACGAACGTGTCGTAGTCGGCCACGCCGGGCAGCGGGATGGGCTGCGGCGTGGGCCCCAGCACGAAGATGTGTTCCAGTTTCGGGCAGGCGGCCTTCAGGGCGGGGATCATCGCGGCGAACACGTTCTCGATCAGCAGCACGCGGTCCTCGGCGTGGTTCAGGATCCAGGCGATCTGCTCGGGGTGCAGGCGGATGTTCACGGTGTGCAGCACCAGCCCGGCGCTGGGCACGCCCAGGTACGCCTCCAGGTGCCGGAACGAGTTCACGGCCAGCGTCGCCACCCGGTCGCCCGGTTGCAGGCCCAGGCCCAGCAGCCCGGCCGCGAGGCGCAGCGCGCGGTCCGCGACCTGCCCGTAGGTGGTGCGGTGCTTGTGGGCCACCGGGTTGCCCTGCTCGTCACGTCCGGCGACCAGCAGGCTGACGACCTCGCGGGCAGCGTACTGGGTGCGGATGCGTTCGAGAATGGTCGGTACGGTCAGTTGAACGTCCATCATGTTGCCCTGCATTGAAACCTCCGCGGGTGCGCTGCCATGTGGGCCACGGGCGGCCCGGCAGGTGCACCTGATCCTTTGAATGCCGCGATTATACGGGCGTGGGCGCGTTGTTCTGTACCGGGGTCAGATTCGGGGCGTTTCTGCGTGAGGCACACCCCGCCCCCGGCCCGCGTTCAGGAGCGCCCCAGCAGGTACAGTTCCAGGATCTGCACGGCGGCCGCCTCGTCCTCGTCGGCGGCGCCCAGGTCGCGGGCGCGGCGGGTCGTGAACCGCTCGTCCTGGTAGGCGATCACGTAGCCCTTCTCGGTCAGGATCTTCCCGAAGGCCCGGACGCGGTCGGCGGCCGGGCTGTGCGCGCCATCGGTGCGCAGCGGCAACCCCAGCAGCAGCAGGGTCGCGCCGGTCTCTGCGACCTTCAGGCGCACGGCCTTCAGGTCCAGCGGCAGCCGCTTGCGGTCCACGCTGCCCCGCCCGAACGCCAGCGTGCCCGCATTCACCGCGAAGCCGATGCGGTTCTTGCTGACATCCAGCGCCAGGATCACGGGCCGCCCGGCTGCATTCGGGGTGCCGGTCTGGTCGGCGTTCAGGGACTCTGGGTGGGGGTCGCTCACGCGGGCGAGTGTACCGCGCGCCCCGGCAGGCGGTACCCTGACGGGCATGACCCAAACGAGCGTTATTGCCGCGCACACCAGCGCAGGCGTGCGGACCCTGACCCTCAACCGCCCGGACCGCCTGAACGCCGCCAACGACGAGCTGCTGCTCGCCCTGACCGCCGAACTGCGCGACGCCGACGCCGACAGCGCCGTGCGCGTGGTCGTGATCACCGGGGCCGGGCGCGGCTTCTGCGCCGGGCAGGACCTCGGGGACGTGTCCGGGCGCGGCATGACCTTCACCGAGCACCTGAACGCCACGTACAACCCCCTGATCCGCACCATCCGTGGCCTGGGCAAACCCGTGATCACCGCCGTGAACGGCGTGGCCGCCGGGGCCGGCGCGAGCCTCGCCCTCAGCGGCGACATCCGCCTGTGGGCGCAGTCTGCCAGCCTGATTGAGGTGTTCAGCAACATCGCCCTCGTCCCGGACTCCGGCAGCACGTGGTTCCTGCCGCGCCTCGTGGGCTACCACCGCGCCTTCGAGATGATGGCCCTCGCCGAGCGCGTCCGGGCCGACGACGCCCTGCGCCTGGGCCTGTGCGAGCAGGTCTTCCCGGACGACACCTTCGAGCAGACCGTGCAGGCCTACGCCGAACGACTCGCCGCGCGCCCCGCCAACGCCCTGAAACTCACCAAGCAGGCCCTGAACGCCGCCATGACCGGCACCCTCGACGAGGCGCTGGATCAGGAAGCCGTCCTGCAACAGCTCGCCGGCGACCACTGGGAACACGAGGAAGGCGTGAGCGCCTTCAAGGAAAAACGCCCCGCACAGTTCGTACGGGACGTGAAGTAACTGGGGCTGTAGGCAGGCAAGGCAGAGGCGGGTGGCCTTGACCTGGGCCGGTTCGGCGCGCAGACGCTGTTGACCATCAGCCATCAGCCATCAGCCATCAGCCATCAGCCATCAGCCGTTCACTTGTCCAGCGGGTCGGGGTTGCGGCTGGCGGCCTTGCCTTCCTCGATGGTGTTCTGGTGGCGGGCCATGTCGTCGCGGGCGGCCTCGTTGCCCATGCTGGCGGTCTGGTCGCCCAGCGGGAGTTTCTCGTCGCTGTGCTGCACGGTCGGGTCGGGCGTGGTGGGGATGGGGGTGTCGGTGTCTTTCGTCATGCGGACCTCCGGGGTCGGGTGCGGAGTGGGGTGCTGGGTCGGGTGGGGAACGGCGGCGGGAACGGTCGGTTCGGTTCGGGGGGCGTGTGCGCTTGCAGGCGCGGCCGCGCTGACCAGGCCGGTGTCGGTGGCCGGGCCGCTGGTGGGCATGTCCGGCTCGGCGTCCGCGCCGAGTTCGGTGATCAGGCGTTCGCGGGCGCGGATTTCTTCCTCGACGCGGCGGATGTCCTCACGCACGCCGTTCAGGACCTCGACCTCGGCCCCGGCGTGGTATGAGCGGCCCAGGCGGGCGTACAGGCCGTCCAGTTCCCGTGAGAGCTGAAAGACTTCCATGCGCAGGCGCGTGGCGTGCGCGACTTCCTCGCCGCGCCGCTGTACCCGCTCGGCCCCTCGTTTGACGGTATTCAGGATGTTGTCCAGCATGACCCCAGTGTGCCGCACGCGCGGGTGCGGGCGCGTGAGGGGCCGCCCAGGAAACCTTGGGGCAAGGGCGCCGGGGGCCAGGGGAGGGGGCCACCTTGCGCCAACCCTGGCGGCGCTACAGTGGGCGGCAATGAATGCTGCTGAGACCCGCGCCCTGCTGGGCGCCCTGCGTGACGCCCTTGGCCGGGGGCAACAGGCGGCCATCGCGACCGTGGTCGGCGTGCACGGCAGCGCGTACCGCCGCGAGGGCACCCGCATGCTGATCCTGGATGACGGCGCGCAGGTGTGCATGCTCTCCGGCGGCTGCCTGGAAGCCGAGGTGGTCGAGGTGGCGCTGGAGGTCATCCGCACGGGCGTGCCGACCGTCACGCACTACGACCTGTCCGAGGACGCCACCTGGGGCCTGGGCATCGGCTGCGGCGGCAGCGTGGACGTGCGCGTCGAACGCGTGGACGCCCATGATCCGGTCACGGCCGCGTGGCTCTCGGCGCTGGAGGCGGGGCGGGCGGCCGCGCTGATCGTGCCCCTGCGCGGCGAGGGGCGGGTGCTGGTCACGCCCGGCGGAGAGGTGTTGGGCACCCTGTCCGGCGACCTGCACGCCCCGGCGGTCGCGGCGGCGCTGGAACGCCTGGGCAGCCGCGAACCGCGCGCCGCGACCCTGACCCTGCCGGGGGGGGACGGCGCGGAGGGCACGCCGGTCTTCATCGACCTGAGCAGCCCGCCGCCGCAACTGGTGCTGTACGGCGCCGGGCACGACGCCATGCCGCTCGCGGCGCAGGCGCACGCGCTGGGCTACGACGTGCACGTGATCGACCCGCGCGGCGCGTACCTGACGCCCGGCCGCTTTCCCGGCGCGACCCTGCACGACCTGAGCCCCGAGGACCTGGGGGCGTTCACGCCCTCGCCGCGCGCGCACCTGATTGTCATGAACCACCACGTGGACCGGGACCGGGTCTGCCTGCGGCACGCGCTGGAATCCGGCGCGGAGTACGTCGGGGTGCTCGGCCCGCGCAGCCGTGCCCTGGACCTGCTCGCCACGCTGGCGGGCGAGGGCGTGACGTTCACGGACGCGCAACTCGCGCGCCTGCGTTCTCCCATCGGCCTGCGCCTGGGGGCCGAGGCGCCCGAGGAGGTCGCGCTGAGCATCCTGGCGGAACTGATGGCGTGGCGGCGCGGGTACGACGGATCGTTCCTGAGCGGGCACGCGGGCCGCATCCACCACGCGCCCACCCACCCGGCCGCGCCCTCCACCTGATACGGACTCCGATTGAAGGGGCTGCAAAGGCCCTTCAATCCGAGCGGATGCGAGTAGGAGCAAAACGGGTTCCGGGCGTGGAGTTGGCAACCCGGTGCCCTTCCGGGTTGTCAACGAAACAGACGGAATCCGTATGAACCCACCGGCGGGCGGGGCGTTCCCGCGCGGGTTGCAGGGTCGTTCCCGGCCCGGTACCGGCCCCGCGCGCCGGGCGACTGCTTGACTGGAGCATGACCCACGACCTGCCGGAACAGATCCTGCCGCTGACCGACCTGCCCACCACCGACCTGAGCGACCTGTACCCGGACGCCCCGGTGTTCGCGCCGGTCTTTCAGGAGTTCGGGGGTCGCCCGCGTTTCACGGGGCGGGCCGTCACGCTGCGCGTTCACGAGAACAACCCGCTGGTGCGAGAGCTGCTGGGCACGCCGGGCGAGGGCCGCGTGCTGGTCGTGGACGGCGGCGGCAGCCTGAACTGCGCGCTGCTGGGCGGGCAACTGGGCGAACTGGCCGAGCAGGGGGGCTGGGCGGGCGTGATCGTGAACGGCTGCGTGCGTGACACGGCCGAACTGCGCGGCCTGAACGTCGGGATCCGCGCGCTGGCCGCGCACCCGCGCCGCAGCGGCAAGGCGGCGACCGGCGAGCAGGACGTGCCCGTGACCTTCGCGGGCGTGACCGTGCGGCCCGGTGACCTGATCAGCGCCGACGAGGACGGCATCCTGATCCTGCCGCCCCACGCGCACGATCCGACCTGAGCCCCGGCACGCACGCCGGCACAGGCGCTACTCTGACCGGCATGACCCGCCCCCCTTCCCGCTTCCGGCCCCTGTGGGTGGCGCTGGGGTTCGTGCTGTGCGTCTTCGGGCTGCTGGGCCTGATCCTGCCGGCGTTTCCCGGCACGGTGTGGTTCATTCTGGCGGCCGCCGCCTTCTCGCGCGGCGACCCGCGCTGGGAGGCGTGGCTGCTGTCGCGCCCGGTGGTCGGCACGCTGGTCGCGGATTACCGGGCCGGGCGGGGCATGCCGCTGCGTGCCAAGTGGATCGCCTGCGCCTCCATCGCGCTGGCGGTGGGCCTGAGCGTGCCGCGCATCCCGGTGCTGGCCGGGCAGGTCGCGTGGGTACTGGTGGGACTGGCGGGGGTGCTGTTCATCACGCTGCGCGTTCCCACCCGGCGGGATACGCCGTGACGCGCGCCCGCTGGCCGTGGGCGGCGCTGCCGCTGCTGGCGCTGGGTGTGGCGGTCACGGCCCGGCATGCCCGCCGACTGCCGCGCCGCATTCCGCCGCCCGGCCCGGTCCTGCCGCTCCCGGACGGCCCCACCCACACCCTGCTGAGCGGCCCCCCGACTGCGCCGCCCCTGCTGCTGATCCACGGCAGTGACGGCGTCACGCTGGACTGGCCGCTGTGCCCGCTGTGGCCGCTGCTGGACGGCGCGTACCTGATCGCCCCGGACCGCCCCGGTCACGGGTACACGCCCGCGCGGCCCGGCACGCCCGTCACGCTGGATCTGAACGTGCGCCGCCTGACGCAACTGCTCGACCACCTGAACGTCCCGCAGGTCACGGTGCTGGGCCACTCGTACGGCGCGGCGGTCGCGCTGGCCCTGGCCGCCCGGCACCCCGAGCGGGTCTCGGCGCTCGTGCTGATCGCGCCGCTGTCGCACCCGGCGCGCGGCCTGACGCGCCCGCTGGCGTTCGTGCCGCTCGTGCCGGGCCTGGAGGCGCTGCTGACCCGCGCGCTGCTGCTGCCGGTCGGTCGGGTCGTGGCGCGCATCGAGGGCCGCCGCGCCTTCCACCCGTACCCGGTCCCGCCGATGTGGCACACGCTGATGCTGGCCTTCTCGCGCCGCCGCGCGCAGGTGCACGCCCTGGCCGGCGAGAACCGCACCCTGAGCCGGGAACTCGCGGCCCTGCAACCCCACTACCCGGCGCTGACGGTGCCGGTCACGGTGCTGGCGGGGCGGCAGGACCGGCTGTCGCCGCCCACGCAGCACGCCGACCTCCTGACGAGCCTGCTGCCGGACGCCACGCAACTCGACCTGCCCGGCGGCGGCCACCAGCTGCACTGGACCCATCCGCACGAGGTGGCGGGCGCCGTGCGCGCCGCGCTGGGCGTGGCCTCACGGTCTTAGACTCCGATTGAATGGTTTGTAAAGCCATTCAATCCGAGCGGAGCGAGCAGGAGAGAAACGGGTTCCGGACGTGGAGTTGGCAATCCGGTGCTGTTCCGGGTTGTCAACGAAACAGACGGAATCTGTCTTCCGGGCCGCCGGACGCGTAGACTCCGCTCATGCTGCAAGGTGTTCTGGCCCGCCTGGATGACTCCGGGAATCACGTTCCGCGGTTCACGCCGCTCCGCTGCCTGCTGGACCGGCAGGCGGTCGGCGGCTGCGACGCCTGCCACGCCACCTGCCCGCACGAGGCCATCAGCGTGGGCATGGTCGGCTCCAGCATCCAGATCGACGCGGACCTGTGCACCGGCTGCGGCCTGTGCGTGCAGATATGCCCGACCGGCGCGCTGGAGTACAACCTGCTGCCGTCCCTCCAGAGCGTGAAGGATCAGCAGTCCCAGCCGGGCACCCCGGCGCAGGACGCCAGCCTGACCTGCTCGCAGAGCGGCGCGGGCGGCCCCAGCCTGCCCTGCCTGGGCCGCGTGACACCCGCGCTGCTGTCGGCGGCCGGCGCGTGGAACACGCCCCTGACCCTGATTCATGGGGCCTGCGACACCTGCGCGGTCGGCGCGCCTGACGTGCCCGCCCGCCTGGAGCGCGTGCTGGAGGAAACCCAGCGGCTGCGCGCCGCCACGGGCCGCCCCGCGCCGGTCACGGTCCGTGCGGTCACGCCGGACGACGCTGGCCGCGCCCTGAAAGTCTCGCGGCGCGGCGCGTTCGGCGCGATGTTCCGCGCGGCCGGGCAGCAGGTCGCGCAGAGCATCCCGGAAAGTCCGCTGCCCTTCGTGGACTGGAGCGTGCCCGAGGACCGCACCCCGCAGGAGTGGAGCTGGCGTGCCCGAACCCTGAAACCCGCGCCGCCCGAGGACGCCGCCATCCACTGGCCCGCCCCGCTGGTCGACGACACCTGCATCGACTGCCCCGTGTGCGCGAACGTGTGCCCCACCGAGGCGATCACACGGGACCTGCAACCCGACGGGGGCGTGCGGCTGCTGCTGAACCTCGCGGCCTGCACGGGCTGCATGGCGTGCCTGCATTCCTGCCCGCCGCAGGCGATCCACGCGCAGGACCACTGGCTGCCCGCCGCGTTCCGCGCGCCGATCCTGCTGCGCGAGAGCGACAGCGTGATGTGACCCTTCCCCGTCACGCCCCTCCCCATCACGGCCCGCTATCCTGCCGGTCATGCGCCGCCTCCTGCTGATCTCCCTGCTGCTGCTGCCGGTCAGCGGAGCGCAGGCTCCCGCCCGGCCAGCCACGGCGAGTCCCGAAACAGCGAGCCCCGAAACAGCGATTTCCGGAGCGGCAGGTCCAGACACGGCCCTCCAGCTGACGCGCGAGCCCGGCCTGAGTGCCGGCGTGCGCGCCGCGCTGCGCGACCTGCCGCCCGGCGTGCGCGTGGGCGTCCTGCTGCGCGGGGTGGGGGGCGGCCCGGTCCTGGAAACGCAGGCGGCGGACGAGACGTTCATTCCGGCCAGCACCGTCAAGCTCGTCACGGCGGCCGCCGTGCTGGCCGAACGGGGCGGCGCGGACGGCGAGTGGACGGCGGAACTGACCGTCCCGGCGGGGCAGGCGGGCCGCGCGGACGTGAAGGCCGTCACGCTGCGCGGCAGCGGCGACCCGCTCCTGAGCGCCCGTGACGGCGGGTACAGCCTGCGGGCGCTGGCGCGGCAGGCGTACGCGCGCGGCCTGCGCTCAGCAGGCGAGGTCCGCCTGGACGACGCGGGCCTGAACGCCGCCAGCTTCGCGCCGCTGACGCTCGGTGAGCCCATGCCGGCGCTGCGCCTGAGCGACTGGCAGGACGATCCGCCCGCCAGCGTGGACGAGGCCCGCGCCCGCCTGGGGGCCGCCCTGATCGGCGAGCTGCGGCGCGCGGGCGTGACCGTCACGCGGGACACGCCGGGCCGGGCCGCGCCGTTCACGCCGTACCTGCCGCCCACCCCGCCGGCCGCCGAGGGGGGGCGTCCGGCCGAGCCGGACCCGTTCGTGCCGGTCGCCCGCCGCCCCGAGCAGGGCGTCGCGAGCGTCCGCAGCGGCAGTCCGTTCCGGGTGCTGGCCCGCACGCTGCGTCCCAGCGACAACCGTCTGGCCGAGGCGCTGCTGTCCACCCTGGCGCACCCGCCGGGCGGGAACGGCACCCTGACGGGCGCACTGGCCCGTGAGCGGGCGTTCCTGCGGCAGATCGGCGTGAACCTCGCGGGCGTGCGCCTGGCCGACGGCAGCGGCCTGGGCCGCGAGGCCCGCCTGAGCCCCCGCGCGCTGGGAACGCTGCTGACCGTCATGCATGACCTGCCGTACCCCACGCCTGCCGCGCAGGCCGCCGCCGTGAAGGCCGGTCAGCCGGCGCGGCTGCTGCCCGCCGCGCTGTACCGCAGCCGGGGCAACGCGTTCATCGAGGCGCTCCCGCAGGCCGGGACGGGCGAGGACGTGCCCGCCCACGACGGGCGCGGCGGCACGCTGGCCCTGCGGATGCGCGGCCTGGACCTCGACGTGCGCGCCAAGACCGGCACGCTGCCCGGCGTGAGCGCCCTGGCGGGGTACGTGACGGGCCGCAGCGGCCGCACCCTGGTGTTCGCGGTGCTGATGAACGGCTCCGAGGACACGCCGATCCTGACCCTGCGGGCCGTGCAGGACCACGTGGTGCAGGCCATGGCGCAGGCTCACTGACGTTCCTGTCGGGATTTTCACTCGCGGCGCGGCCCCATCGTCTAGACTTGCGGGTGTGATGATTGACGGGGCAGCAGGGGCGGGAATGACGGTGGTCGTGGCGACCGGGAACAGCGGCAAGGTCCGCGAGATCGAGGAAGCGCTGGGTGATCTCGGCTGGACACTGCGCGGCCTGGACGGCCTGCCGCTGCCCGAGGAGACCGGCTCGACCTACGAGGAGAACGCCGCCCTGAAAGCCTGCGCCGCCGCGCACATGCTGAACCTGCCGGCCCTGGCCGACGACAGCGGCATCGAGGTCGAGGCGCTCGGCGGGGAGCCCGGCGTGTACAGCGCCCGCTACGGCAACGCCGAGAACGACACGGAACGCAACGTGTTCCTGCTCGAGCGCCTGCGCGGGCAGAAGAACCGCCGCGCGAAATTCGTGTCCGTGATCATACTGGCGTACCCGGACGGGCACCTCGAGACGTACCGGGGCGAACTGCCCGGCACACTGCTGGAAGGGCCGCGCGGCGAGAACGGCTTCGGGTACGACCCGCTGTTCGTCCCGGACGGCGACACCCGCACCCTGGCCGAGATGACCGTCGCCGAGAAACGCGCCATCAGCCACCGCGGGCAGGCGCTCGCGGCGCTGCGGGCCGCGCACCGCGCCGGACTGCCGGAACGGGAAGTCAGTCAGCTCGGCTGACCCGCTTCGGCTGACCCGCTTCGGCTGACTCGCGTTCAGGGAGCGCTGGGACAACAGCAGGGAAATCTTCATTCTGGGGGCCGCGCGGCAGTCGTGCGGCCCCCGGCCCCGTACGGTGGGCCGCATGAGTCACCGTCACAGCACCTACCGCAGCATCCTGATCGGCCTCGTCGGCGGCGCGGCCGGCACCCTCGCCATGGGGCAGTACTGGACCCGCGCCGCGCCGCTCGTCGAGGGCAGCAGCGAAGGGGAGGGCAGCGATGGCGGCGGCCAGCAGCAGAAACCGAAACCCGACCAGCATTCCATCGCCCCGCTCGGGCAGGTGCATGAACCCGGCGAGAGCAGCACCGCCGCCCTGGGCCGCCTCGCCTACGAGGGTGTGGCCGGGCACGCCCCCGGCAAACAGACCCGCGCGGCGCTCAGCGAGGCCGTCCACTGGGGCATGGGCGCCGTCAGCGGCGGCCTGTACGGCGCGCTCGCCGGGCGCGGCAATCCGGTCAAGGGCGCGGCGTTCGGCGTGGGGCTGTGGGCGCTGGTCGACGAGGGGCTCGTGCCGCTGCTGGGCCTTCAGGACGGCCCGGCCGGCAGTCCGGCGCGCGGGCACGCCAACCGCCTGGGCGCGCACGTCGCCTACGGCCTGGGGCTGGGCCTGACCGTGCTGCTGCTGGACGCCGTGCTGCCCGAGGACTGAACGACGGGCGCACCGGCTGGCAGCCGTCAGGCCGCCGGGCGTTCACCGGGCGGCCTGCGGGGTGGGTTCTGATACGAACGCCGATTGAATGGGCTGCAAAGACCGTTCAATCCGAGCGGATGCGAGTAGGAGAGAAACGGGTTCCGGACGTGGAGCTGGCAATCCGGTGAAGTTCCGGATTGTCAGCGAAACAAACGGAATCCGTATGATTTACGCCTGGGCGTGTTCGCGCACGTCGTTCTTCAGGCGCATCAGGATGGCGCCCATGCCGCGCAGGCGCATGGGGGTGATCAGTTCGGTCAGGCCCATGTCCATGTAGAACTGGTCGGGGATGCTCAGGATCTCGTCGGGCGTGGCGCCGCTGAGGGCCTCGTGCAGGATGCCGGCGTAGCCGCGCACGGTGGGGGCTTCCTCGGGCACCTTGAAGTACAGGTTCACGCCGCCCTTCTCGTCGCGCTCGGTGACCAGGAAGAAGGGGCTGGTGCATTCCGGGACGGGTTGCAGGAATTCCGGGTGCTCGATGTACTTCTCGGGCAGGCCGGGCAGTTTCTTGCTGTATTCCAGCAGGGCCTGGAGGCGCAGGGCCTTGGGCGCGCTCCGGAACATGCTGACGATGCTCTGGAGTTTCTCGGGCAGGGGGGCGGGGGCGCTGTCGCTCATGCGGGTACTGTAGCGCCGGGGTGGGGGCGGGATGGGGTGGCCCTGTCCAGTTGACCTCTTTTGTCAATTGGTGGCCGGTGAGGGTACAATCGGTGGGCAAACCCGAGCGTCACCCGACACACCCGCCACAGGAGGCACCCCACATGGAATACGCAAAAGACGTACTGGTCAGCACCGACTGGGTCGCGCAGAACCTGAACACCCCCGGAATCCGCCTGATCGAGGTCGACGAGGACATCCTGCTGTACGACACCGGCCACATCCCCGGCGCCGTGAAACTCGACTGGCAGACCGACCTGTGGCACCCCGTCGAACGTGACTTCATCACGCCCGACAAGGTCAGCGAACTGCTGGGCCGCCTGGGCATCGGGGCCGACGACCAGATCATCCTGTACGGCGACAAGAGCAACTGGTGGGCCAGCTACGCCTACTGGTTCCTGAGCTACAGCGGCGTGAAGAACCTGAAACTCATGAACGGCGGCCGCCAGAAGTGGATGGCCGAGGGCCGCGAGACCACCACCGACGCCACCCCCGTGCAGGCCAGCGAGTACCCCGCCCTGACCCGCGACGACAGCCTCCGCGCCTACCGCGACGAGGTCAAGGCCCACCTGAGCGCCGTGCAGGAAGGCAAGGGCGCCCTGGTCGACGTGCGCAGCCCCGACGAGTTCAGCGGCAAGGTCACGCACATGGCCAACTACCCGCAGGAAGGCGTGCTGCGCGGCGGCCACATTCCCGGCGCGCGTTCCATTCCCTGGGCGAAAGCCACCAACGAGGACGGCACCTTCAAGTCCGCCGACGAACTCAAGGCCCTGTACGAGGGTGAGGGCGTCACGGCCGACAAGGACGTCATCGCGTACTGCCGCATCGCCGAGCGCAGCAGCCACAGCTGGTTCGTGCTGCGCGAACTGCTGGGCTACCCGAACGTGCGTAACTACGACGGCAGCTGGACCGAGTGGGGCAACGCCGTGGGCATGCCCATCGAGAAGAGCTACAGCGAAAGCTGAACTCCGCGTCTGCCCTGACTTCTGCCTACAGCCCCCGCCCTGCGCGGGGGTTTTTCTGTTGTCTGGACGTGTCTGATACTGACTCCGATTGCATGGCTTGCAAAGCCATTCAATCCGAGCGGATGCGAGTAGGAGAGAAACGGGTTCCGGGCGTGGAGTTGGCAACCCGGTGCGTTTCCGGGTTGTCAACGAAACAGACGGAATCCGTATGAACCGGCAGGCACCCTGACTGACCCCTGACGAATCAGGAACAGAGTATGCTGCGCTTTGAATCACAAACCAGTTGACGGTCCGCGCTGTCTCGGGGCACCTGCCTGAGCTGCCTGGACTGCCTGTGGAGGCTGCATCCATGAACCCAACCCGCCTGACCCTCACCCTTGCCCTGCTGCTGACCGCGCCCGCCGCGTACGCCCAGACCGCCACGCCCCAGACCACCTCGCCCCTGCCGGCCCCGCTCAGCACCTCCCTGACCGTTCCCGGCGACCTGCGCCCCGACGCACCCGAACTCGCCGCGCGCGGCCAGTACGCCGTGGGCGTCCGCACCCTGGAACTCGTCAACCCCGGCCAGCAGGACATCGTGAAAGCCAAGGACGGCGTCGTGCCCACCTACGACCGACCCCTGACCGTCGAAGTCTGGTACCCCACCGCCGGCCGCAGCGGCAGCGGCCTGACCACCTACAGCGACGTGCTGGGCAGCGCCCCCGACAAACCCTTCCTGACGCGCGGCCGCGCCAACCGCGCCGCCCCTGCCCTCAAGGGAGAAGCCTTCCCGCTCGTGATCCTCTCGCACGGGTACGCCGGCAGCCGCGTCCTGATGACCTACCTCGCCGAGAACCTCGCCAGCAAGGGTTACGTCGTGGCGGCCATCGACCACACCGACAGCACCCACGGCAACCGCGCCGCCTTCGCCAGCACCCTGCTGAACCGCGCGCTGGACGACAACTTCGTCATCAGCGAGATGGCCCGCCTGGGCGCGCCGGGCAGCGGCTCGCCCCTCAGTGGCGTCGTGAACGCCGACCAGACCGCCATCGTCGGGTACTCCATGGGCGGCTACGGCGCCCTGAACGCCGCCGGCGCCGGGTACGGCCCGCAGATGGCCCCCCTGGTCCCCGGCACCGGCTTCGCCGCGCGTCAGGCCGGGAACTACACGCCTGACCCGCGCATCAAGGCCGTCGTCGCCTTCGCTCCCTGGGGCGGGGACGCCGCCGTGCGCGGCATCGGCGTGAACTTCGGCGGCAAGTACGGCTTCTGGGAAGACGCCGGCCTGCAGAACCTCAAGGTGCCCACCCTGTTCGTCGTGGGCGACCGCGACGACGTGTCCCACTACGAGGGCGGCGTGAAACCCCTGTTCGAGAACGCCGTGAACGCCGAACGCTACATGCTGGTGTACCAGAACGCCCTGCATAACGTCGCGCCGAACCCCGCGCCCGCCGAATCCTTCGGAAACTTCGGTGATTACATGCACTACGCCGAACCCGCCTGGGACAGCGCCCGCCTGAACAACCTCAACCAGCACTTCGTGACGGCGTTCCTGAACCTGAAACTCAAGGGTGACCAGAGCGCCGCCGAGTACCTGAACGTGCCGGTCCCCATCTCCAACAACGCCAAGTACAGCCGCAACGCCGACGGCACCCCCAAGGCCGACGACACCTACTGGAAAGGCTTCAAGGACCGCACCGCGCGGGGCATGGAACTGTACCGCCTGATGCCCAAACAGTGAGGTCCGGGGCGGCGCACGACGAACCGGCTGGCGTCCGCCGCACCCTGAACCGGGTCGGCAGCGGCGACAGGCACCTGCGGGTGGAGCTGCTCACCAGTGGTGATCTGCGACTCAGCGTGACCGGCCCGGACGGCCCGACTCTGGTGGACACCTTCGGTACCCTCGAACAGCTGATGGAGGCGGTGACCGTGCACCCGGACGTGCCACCCGCCCTGGCCGAAGCGCTCGTGTGGGAACTGGACCTGCTCGCCCTGCGCGGAGACGGCCCCAGCACCTGAACCGCCCGACTGACCGCCTGCCCCTGCCCTGACCGGGTGGAGGCGGGCGGTGTTCTCGTGCCGCCTGCCTTACCGGAAGTCGTTCACGCGGTTCAGCGTGCCGCCCAGTCCGTCCAGGCGGGCGGGCAGGCTGTCTGTCTGAACGGCCTGGCCGGTGTCTGCGTCCACCGTCTGGAAGGTGGCGCGGCCCGTGGCGGGGTGCAGGGTCAGCAGGGTGACGGTGCTGCGGGCCGTGCCGGGATGCCCCACGTAGTCGCGCCCGCCGATGCCGCCGCTGGCGAGGACGTTCAGGCCGCCCGACTGTCCGGCCGCACTCAGCTGTCCTGGGGTGCCCAGCTGTCCGGGGGTGCCCAGCCGTCCAGGGTAGTACGCCGCGTGATGCCCGCTGATGTACACCAGCACCCGCCCGGCCTGCATGACCTGACGCAGCGGCCCGGCGTCCCGGACGACCTCGCCGGCACGGTTCTTGCCCTCACTGACGCCCGCGAGCGGCAGGTGCCCCAGGACCAGCCGGATTCCGGCGGCGCGGGCGGGCGCCGAGGCGAGCTGCGCGGCCAGCCACGCGCGCTGCCCGGCGTCCACGACCGGCCCCGCCGCGTCCAGGGTCACCACGAACACCGTCCCGCCGCCCAGCGTGAAACTGCTGCGAAACGGGAAGTCCGCGCGGTCCACGAACGTCAGCGCGGGCGGGTGCGCCTGCCAGTACGTGCGCGCCTCGCGGCGGTCACGGGGCAGGGCGGCGTCGTGGTTGCCGGGCGTGAACGCGAACGGAATCCCGGCGCGGTTCAGCGGGACGCGCACGTCCCGGTCGAACGCCGCCCACATGGCCCGCACCTGCGCGTCCGTCAGGGACGCCTTCTGCCCGGCGATCAGGTCACCGGCCGACAGGACCGCGTCGGGCCGCCAGTCGTTCACGATGCGCGCCACGCTGCGGCCCAGCGCGGGCGGGTAGCTGGTGCTGCCGTACGGCCCGTTGAAGTCGCTGAGGATCGCCACGCGCACGGGGCCGGGCAGGGCTGGCGAAACTGGGCCCGGCGAAACTGGTGCTGGCGCGGCCGAGAGCAGAAGCGGGAGCAGCAGCAGGGGCAGGGCAGGGGAGCGCACGCCCGGCAGTTCATCACGGCTTCTTGAGGAAATCATCAGCCGCCCCTGACGCTCAGGGCGCACCCTGGGGCATGACCCCCGACGATGCGCCCAGCCTGAACCCCACCCTGGCCCCCCACACGACCCCCGCCCCGGAACACCGCCCGGCCGAACAGGGGCCCGCTCCGGCGGACCTGCCGCCTGCCCCGGCCGTTCCTGCACCGTCCAGGGACGCCCTGAGCAGCACTGAGGTCGAGGCGCTGATGGGCGGCGCGGACGCCAGCATGACCGAGGCGAACATGGCGCTGGACACCGCCGAGGGGATCGACCCGGACACGGAAAGCTGACGGGTATCCTGCGATCATGCAGTCCATCACGGAACTCCGGGCGGCGTGCGCCGCGCTGCCGCACTCGCACGAGACCTTCCCGTTCGACATGACCACCCTGGTGTTCAAGGTGGGCGGGGTGGGCGCGAAGATGTACGCCCTGACCGACGTGCAGGGCGACCCGGTCACGGTATCGCTGAAGGTCACGCCGGAACGCGGCGAGGAACTGCGCGCCGCGTTCCCGGCGATCACGCCCGGTTACCACCTGAACAAACGCCACTGGATCACCGTCACCCTGGACGGCCGCGTGCCGGAGGAGTTGCTGCGCGAACTGATCGTGGGGAGCCACACGCTGGTCGTGCGGGGTATGACGCGGGCGCAGCGCGCCGAGCTGGGCCTGTGACGCCCGCACCGCTGCGGGTCATGATCGGCGCCGGAGAGCAGCAATGGGACGGCTGGACACCCACCCAGCAGGCCGACCTTGACCTGCTGGAGCCCGCCAGTTTTGCCGCCTTCTTCGGAGACCGGCAGGCCGACGCCTTCTTGTGCGAGCACGTCTGGGAGCACCTGACCGTGGAGGAAGGCGAGCGCGCCGCCCGGCTGGTGTTCCGGTACCTGAAGCCCGGCGGGCGGCTGCGGGTCGCCGTGCCGGACGGGAATCACCCGGACCCGGCGTACCAATCGCTGGTCGCCGTGAACGGCCCCGGCCCGGCGCACGACCACCGGGTGCTGTACACGCTGGACACCCTGACACCCGTGTTCACGCAGGCAGGTTTCACGGTGCAGCCCCTGGAATGGTGGGACGCGGACGGCACCTTCCACCACGTCGACTGGGACGTGCGGGATGGCCCGATCTACCGCAGCCGCCACCTCGACCACCGCAACGCCGCGTTCCGGGCGGGTCTGGGCGCACCGGGGTTCACCAGCCTGATCCTCGACGGCCGCAGGCTCCCGGCGACCACGTGACCGCGCCGGGCAGCCGGGTCCGCCGACGCCGCGCGCTGCGGCGCCTGGGGGTCACTGGTCTGTGGCTGGCGGCCCTCCTGACCGTCGGGGCGTGGCTGGGCGTGTTCCTGGCGCTGGCCCCGGCCCGCGCGGCCCTGAACGGTGCGGCGCAGTCGCTGGGAACGCTGGACCGGCAACTGGCGGACGCGCAGGCGACCCTGGCCCCGCTGGACCTGCTGGGCCGCCCGGAAACGCAGGACGCCGCCCGCACCCTGCGCACCCTGGCCGAGGCGGCGCAGCGCACGCCGCTGCTGGACGTGTTCATTTCGCCCGCCACGCTGGATGCCGGCGTGACCCTGGCCCGCCAGTGGGAAACGGACCTGCGCGGCCGCCCGCCACTGCCCACCCTGACCGATGCCCGCCGCAGCGTGACCGAATGGCAGGCGCACGTGCAGACCCTGCAACGCCGCCTGACGGGGCTGGGTGTGGGCCTGGGCCTGCTCGTGACGCTGCTGTGCGCGTGGTTCGCGGCTGGGCAGGCCGCCCTGATCCGCCTCGCCGCAGAGGCCGGGCCGGGTCAGTCACACTGACGCGGCCCCCCGGCGGTCAGCCCAGGGAGGGGAGGGGCGGCAGGCCCACCCGCGCCCGGTACGCTGCGACCGGCCACGCCCGCCCGCCGCCCTGCCGCACCCACTCGACCTGACCGGCCCCGTCCCGCTGGTAGTGGTACGCCTCGCCCACCGCGCCGAATCCCGCTTCCGGCGCGGGTTGCAGGGTATCGGCGTCCACCACGGTCAGTTCCGTGACACTCAGGCCCGGGTCGCCCTGCGGCACCAGCGACACGAGGCGGCCCCCCAGGTTCACCACGTCGAACACGCCCCAGTCGGTGGCAAATCGGCCCGTGAAGCTGTCCAGGTCGGTGTCCGGTGCGTCCGCCTCCGCCTTCGCGGGTACCTTCGAGGCCAGGTCGATCAGCCGCACGAGGTTCGTGGCCCACTCGGTCGCCGGGCCGCCCAGGCAGTTCGTCAGGACCGACACCGACAGCCCCGACTGCGGGTCCAGCCACGACTGCGTGATGTGCCCCGGAAAGCCGCCCGAATGCCCCACCAGCGTCCGCCCGTTCACCTCGTCCAGGATGAAGCCCAGACCGTACCAGCGCCGCGACGGACGCGTGACCTCCGATTCCTTCCTCTGCATCAGCCGTTTCGACCGGTCTGACAGCAGTTCCGGGCGGCCCGGCGCGTGCGCCGACAGGTACGCCGTCACGTCCTCCGCCGTGCCGTAGAAGCCCGTGGCGGCTGCCATCGCCCGCGTGTCACTGGACGGCAGTACCCGCCGCGCGTCGTTCCCCGCCAGTCGCCCGCTGTGCCCCGCCGCCAGTTCCGGCTCGCGCGCCGCCGGGAGTTCCGGGCCCAGGTTCCGCAGCCCCAGCGGCCCCGTGATGTGCGCCGCCACGAAGTCCCCGTACGATTCCCGGCTGGCCGCCTCGACGATCAGGCCCAGCAGCGAGTACCCCATGTTCGAGTACTTGAAATGCGTGTTCGGCGCGAACACCTCCGGCGCGCGGCACAGGTCCAGCAGCGCCGCCCGGTCCGGGAAAGGCTGAAGCTGCTGCCAGTAATCGCTGTCCGCCCCGTCCCGGTTGATGCCCGACTGGTGCCCCAGCAACTCCCGCACCGTCATGGGCGCCGCCGGCGACCCCTCCAGCTCCGGCAGCCAGTGACCCGCCGGGTCGTCCAGGCGTACGATCCCGGCCTCGATCAGCTGAAAGACAGCCGTCGCCGTGAACGTCTTCGAGTGCGACGCGATCCGGAACAGGTGCCCCGGCGTCAGCGCCTCGCCCGTCGCCTCATTCGCCACGCCCAGCGCGAACGACGCCGCCAGCTCCCCACCCACCCGCACCGCCACCTGCACGCCCGGCACCCGCGCCAGATCCCGCTGGAACTCCAGCCAGGAGGGCAGGTAGGGGGCCAGGGCGCGCACCGCATCAAGAAGAGGCATGAGGGAAGGGTAGCGCGCCCCGGCCCCGGACCGCACAGGGGCGGGGGCGTCCCGGTCAGCCCAGGACGCCCCCACCACCACAGGGTCAGAAGGACGGGTTCACAGCGGTTTCCAGTTCCGTTGAAGGGCCAACGGCACGCCCTTCAACTCCACTTCCAACCGCTGTCTTTCTCAGGTGCTCGCTCCGCTCGATTCAGAGGTATTGAGGGGATTGCTCAATACCTCTGAATTCTGCTGTCAGAATGCCGTGTCGAGTGCCGCCAGCGCCGCCTCGGCGTCCGTGATGCCCGCCTGCGCCATGTCGGGGCGGCCGCCGCCCTTGCCGCCGCCCGCCGCGGCGAGCTTGCCGATCAGTTGCCCGGCGTGCGCGCCGCGCGTCACGGCTTCCTTGGTGGCCTTCACGACCAGGCCCTTGTCGCCCGCCAGGACGACCATGTCCGCGCCGCTCTGGTCGAGCAGTTTGTCGGCCGCGCCGCGCAGTTCGTTGCCTTCGATCCCCGCGAGTTTCAGCGCGGCGACCTTGAAGCTGCCCAGCTCGCGGGTCTGCGCGGCTCCGCCGGCGCCGCCGCCCATCTGCGCCTCGGCCAGCTGACGGCGGACGGTCACGGTTTCCTTCTCGGCGGCCTTCAGCTGCGTCTGCAGGCCGGTCACGCGGGCTTCCAGGCCGTCCGGGCTGGTGTTCAGCAGCGCGGCAGCCCGCGCGGCAGCGTTCAGGCGATCGCGGACCCACGCGGTGGCCTGCTCGCCCGCCAGGGCTTCCACGCGGCGCACCCCGGCGGCCACGTTCTCGTCACTCAGGATCACGAAAGCGCCGATATCGCCGGTGCGGGTCACGTGCGCGCCGCCGCACAGTTCCATGGAACTGACGGTCTGCCCGGCGTACTCCACGCTGCCGCCCACGCGCACGACCCGCACGGTCTCGCCGTACTTCTCGCCGAACAGCGCGGTCGCGCCCGCCGCCTTCGCGTCCGCAATCGGCATCTCCTGCCAAGTGACCGTGAAGTTCGCGCTCACCCAGCGGCTCACCAGGGTTTCCACGGCCGCGATCTCGTCGGCACTCAGGGCCGCGCCGTGCGAGAAGTCGAAGCGCAGACGGTCAGCGGCGACCAGCGAGCCTTTCTGCTGCACGCCGCTTCCCAGCACGGCCCGCAGCGCGGATTGCAGCAGGTGCGTGGCCGTGTGGTGCCGCTGGATGGCCTGCCGCTCGCCGGATACGACGGCGCGCACGCTCAGGCCCTCCTTCAGCTCGCCGGACTCGACCAGCACGTCGTGCAGGAACACGCCCTGCGGCGTCTTGCGGGTGTCGCGCACGATGCCCCAGCCCTTGCCGGCGCTGCCCCCGTCCCACTCGATGCGCCCGGTGTCGCCCACCTCGCCGCCACCCTCGGCGTAGAACGGCGTGCGCGACAGCACCACTGTCGCCTCGCTCCCGGCGCTCAGATGAGTCAGGCGCTCGCCCGCACCGACCAGCGCCACGACCTCACCGTCCGCCTGCAGGTCGTCATACCCGACGAACACGGTGGGCGACAGGCCGTCCAGCGCCTCCATATTCCCGCCGAACAGCTCGCTCTTGCCGTACTTGCTGCCCGCCCGTGCGAGGTTCTGCGCGTTCTCCAGGCTCTCCGCGTACCCGGCCTCATCCACGCTGATCCCGTACTCCTCGGCGATCTCCTTCGTCAGGTCCACCGGGAACCCGTACGTGTCGTACAGCACGAACGCGTCGTTGCCGGACAGGGTCGCGCCCCTCTCCATGCCGCTCATCAGCTTGCCCAGGCGCTGAATGCCGCCCTCCAGCGTCCGCAGGAAGCTCTCCTCCTCGGCCTTCACGGTCGCCTCGACCTTCGCGAGGTTCTCGCGCAGTTCCGGGTACGCGCCGCCCATGCGGTCCACCACGATCGGCACGAGCCGGAACAGGCTCGGCTCACGCAGGCCCAGCAGGTACGCGTGACGGCATGCGCGGCGCAGAATCTTCCGGACCACGTACCCGCGCCCCGTGTTGCTGGGCACGCTGCCGTCCGCGATCACCATGCTCACGCTGCGGATGTGCTCGGCCACCACGCGGTGAGACACACTCACCTCACCCTCGTACGGCTGCCCGCTCAGCTCCGCCACGCGCGTCACGATCGGGAGGAACACGTCGTTACTGTAGAAGTCCGGCACGTCCTGCACCACGCTCGCCACGCGCTCCAGCCCCATCCCGGTATCGATGTTCTTGAACGGCAGGTCCCGCAGCACGGGCGTCCCGTCCGCCAGCGGCTCCTGCCGGTCGAACTGCGGGAACACCAGATTCCAGATCTCCAGGAACCGCGCACTCTCACGCGTCACCGCGTAATCCGCCCAGCTGTCATCCCCGTACTTCGGACCACGGTCATAGAAGATCTCGCTGCACGGCCCGCACGGCCCGTTCGGACCCTCCTTCGGCGCGTCCGCCGGCCAGAAGTTCTCATCCGCCCCGAAGCGGTGCACGTGGCTCGGGTCAATCCCGATCTCCTGCGTCCAGTACATGAACGCCTCATCGTCATCCTCGTAGATCGTCACGTACAGCTTGCTGCCGTCCATGCCCATCCACTCGGCGCCCGTCAGGAACTCCCACGCCCAGTGAATCGCGTCCCGCTTGAAGTAATCCCCGAAACTGAAGTTCCCCATCATCTCGAACAGACTCAGGTGCCGCCGCGTGCGCCCCACGTTCTCGATATCCCCAACCCGCACGCACTTCTGCGCCGTCGTCACGCGCCTGCTGGCCACGCCATCAAACACGGCCGGCGCACCCATGAACTGCTCCTTGAACGGCTGCATGCCCGCCACCGTGAACAGCGTCGTCGGATCCGGCGCGACCGTGCTGTAACTCGGCAGGTGCAGATGCCCCTTACTCTCGAAGAACTGCAGGTACTTCTCGCGAATCTGTGCGGTAGAAAGCGGACCAGTCATACCGCAAAGTCTAGCGCGCCCACCCCGGAGAGCCACGCCACACGCCTCAGCACAGAGAGGCTCCTGCCGGCCAGCACACCCCCCAACGGTACAGACGCCCTACCGCAGCGGCACCCGCCGGAACCCGGACCCTGTCCACACCAGCTTCAGCACGTCCAGCCGGTCCCCACAGGTGTGATCGTTGTTCGCCACCACCGTGCACTTCGCCAGCAGCCGCTCATCATCCGGCTTCAGCGAGATGACGATGCTCGTCCCGAACCTCGGCAGGTTCACCGCCGTCCGCACCGGCCCCGCCGGGCTGACCCCCGTGATCTTCCGGTAGAACGCTGCCGCCTCCGCCGGAGAGACCCGCAGCACACCCGTGACGTTCCGCAACTTGAACGCAGAGTCGAACAGATACAACGCCTGCACGTCTTCATCCCCACGGTAGCGGTTCAACCCCACGGCTCCAGAACCGCCCTTCCCGTTCCAGACAGTGAATTCCAGGTAGCCACCCTCATCTAAGCCAAGAATTGCGTACTGGTTTTTGCGATCTACTATGTTGCTTTGACTGATCAACATTTTTTGTCTTGCTGATGGCGTTAAGGACTGAAGATTTTTTACTTCGGGGTCATATTTAAGAGATGGTAACGCACTTACTGGTAGATTTTGCCACGCGGAGTCTATGCTGACCGAGCTGCCGAATGAACAAGAAGACAGCGCGGCAAGGCTGACGGTAAGTATTTTCATTCAGCTCCTCTCAAATGCGGCAATCCAATGAAACGTAAACTTGCTGACCTGATTCCATGGGAAAACTGTGTCTTCGCCGACTCCTGATTCCTTAGTTTTGCTATTTAGATTTCCGCTATAGCTTCCTGTTACATTGTTAGGGCTGTAATTTAAAAGACTGGGTAATCTTCCATAAGGATCATCTACTGTGACTCCATTGTTTGCGATGGATTGTAATCTAACTATATGCCCGTTCAGGCTCATCATAACTCCATTGCCATTTCTTAGATATGGAAGGATTTCCTCTTTCCATTCGGCGTAATCGCCTCTGAATTTTTCTTTGTGCATTGTCTTTCTTGCTCTAAGCTGGCGAGCGACGCCTGCCCATCCGCCTTCAGTTGTCCTGGGTGGCAAGCTATTTTTGCGTCTCACATTCTCTAAAAAGTCTTCATATTGGCCGCTGGAAGGATTCTCAATCCCCAGCGTTTCCAGAACCATTGTGAGGGAAGTCAAGTTACACATTATGTCGCCGATGGGCTTGCCAGCATATACTACCCAATGAGTCTTCCCATCCCGGCCTTTATACGTCCAATTGTCTGATTGTAGTCCGATGGACTGGTTATTTCTTTGATTACGATAGGGTGTTTTGGTTTGGAGTATTTCAAACAAATCACCCTTAAGCTTATCGTCTTGTAACTTGGATATCAGTGAGCGGGCTAAGTTTATTTCCTTTATGGTATAAATTTTTTTATATGACTTGAGATTAATGAGACTGTCCAACTGATCTGGAGATGCTGAGGGCTGTGCAGCTAGATTGCCTTCGGCTGGTATCTGTGGTCGGGGAGCGCCTGCGGCGGCAGGTCCAGCTTTCTCAACGTCAACTCCGCACCCTACCATAATCGAGATTAGACTTTCTGCATATGATCCGGGATTACCCGTATTGGCATATCCAGCTCTATCTATCGCATATGCAGCCTCTTTCAAGTTTTTAGCCTCGAAATATCCAGCTTTGGCATATCGCGGATTATCGATCGTGAAATTTGCGCGGGCTATAAATGCATCTGCGTAGTCCTTATAATCAGCGAAAGGCTCCGTTTTGTTAACTAATTTCTGAAGCTTTGGATCCCACTCTTTTGTCGGTACGAATGTTCTAGGTTTATTTGGGTCAAATTCCTTAATCCCAAATACATTATTTTTTCCCGAATGTGATTTTCCCCAGCTGGACTCAGTGGCCCACTGCGCAGCGATGAGCTCAGGATGCGGAACCCCTAAACTTCGGAATGATTTAACGATATTAAAAAATACATCATGCCTGTCCTTCTTACCCATTGTTTTTGGTGTGTAATTTGAAGAATTAAGAGCGTTGATTACATTTTGGGAGACTTCGGATCTCTCTATATGCGCCGTGTGAGCGGCGGTTTCGGCGTGTTCAACGGAAGGTGTCTGAGTTACACCCGTTGCAGGAATGCGCGTCGGAGGAAGTGAAACTGGAATAGCTGAAAGCGTCAGACTTGGAACTTGGAATGCTCCAGCTGAAGTTTGGTTCGTGAAACTGCTGATGACAGTTTTTCCATCAGGGCTGATCTTTCCCTGAAATTCTGCTTTGTTCTCAGTGCCTTTCAGGGTGAAGGTGTTGTCGTCGCGGAGTTGCCCTTCAAGGTGCCAGCCGCTGCCTTTGCCAGGCGTGGCCTGGTAGCGGGCGCTGAGGTGGCCGTCTGGTCGGCGGATGATGCGTAGCTGGAAGGTGACGCCTTTGGCCGCGCCCCGGAAGGTGCGTTCCCAGCGTTGCTGGTTGGCTTTCAGCGGGCGGGGCGCTGTGGTGGGGGTGGGGGTTTTGGGTTTGGGTGCTTTGCTGGGTCCGGTCTTTGGCTCTCGGGTATCGAACATGTGACCTCCGGTTCACCTAGCGTACCGGGTGGTCTGGGTGTCGCGCGGCGCAAATGAGGCAGGCCCGGCGCGTGGGCGGCCGGGCCTGTTCTCTGGGGCTGTTTCAGTCGAGGTCGACGGCCCACCACGCTTCGCGTTGCGCGGCGAGGCGGGCGCGGGGGTCGCCGATGGTGTCGAGCGCGCGGGCGAGGCCCTGCCAGTCGGGTTCGCTCATGGGGTCGATGGCCAGGGCGCGCTGGTGGAACTGCGCGGCGTCGCGGTCGCGTCCGGCTTCGGTGGCGGCGCGGGCGGCCACGCCGAGCAGGCTGAGTTGTTTCTGTTCGAGGCGGGAGCGGACGTCGTCGGCCCAGGGGCTGTCGGTGCCGGGCAGGTAGTGGCCGTACTGCGTGACGAGTTCCCGGAGTTCCTCGAGGCCCAGGCTGCCCTGTTCGGCCTGCGCGGCGAGCAGTTCGAAGCGTTGCACGTCGTATTCGGGGTTCAGGTCGCTGGCCAGGGCGTAGCGGCGGTTGGCGCTGACGACCGCCTCGTTGCTCAGGCTGCGGCGCAGGCGGTGCAGGGTGGTGTGGAACAGGCTGCTGGCGCGCGCCTCGTCCTTCTCGGGCCAGAGGGCCTCGGCGGCTTCCCAGCTGGTGACTTCCTTGTGTTCCAGCAGGTAGAAGAACAGTTCGAGGGCCTTGCGGCTGACCCAGGACACGGCGCCGCCCTTCCAGACGACCTGCGCGGTGCCCAGGCCCTTGGCCTGCATGCCGCTCTCGCCCTGCAGGGTCAGGCCGGCGCGGCGTAGCCGGGCGTCGATGGCGGTGGTCAGGTCCTGCGGGGTGAAGGGTTTGGGCAGGTAGTCGTCCGCGCCGAGGTTCATGCCGCGCCGCACGTCGCCGCGTTCGGCGTGGCTGGAGAGCAGCATGAACGGAATGGCGGACAGTTGCTCGTGCGCGCGGAGTTTCTCCAGGAATTCCAGGCCGGTCATGTACGGCATGACCACGTCGCTGATCACGAGGTCCGGCGTGAACACTTTCAGCAGGTCGAGGGCTTCGACGGGATGGGTGCTGGTGCGCACCTCGTGCCCGGCGCGGGAGAGGATCACGCTGACGAGTTTGAGGATGGCAGAGTCGTCGTCCACCACGAGGATGCGGGGCATGCCGCTCAGTTTAACAGGACGGCGGGCCACCTGGGGGCGCAGGCGGGGCGCGTTACACCCGGCAGGGTGGGTGTTTTGACTGGTTGGACGTTCTGGCGCGGCGTTCCGTGCGTGGGGGGCGGGTGCGGGGGCGGGTGCCGTAGGCTGTCGGGCATGACGCAGCCGCTGACCGTGATTCACGCCCGGACCCTGACGCTCGATGACACCCGGCCGGAGGTGCAGGCCGTGCTGGTGGGGGGCGGGCGGGTCCTGGCGGCCGGGTCGCGCGAGGAACTGGGGGCGCTGGCGCCGCGCGCGCGGGTGCTGGATCACCGGGACCTGCTGCTCACGCCGGGGCTGGCGGAGGCGCACCTGCATCTGGTCACGTACGGGTTCTCGCTGTCCGAGGTGCCGCTGCACGGGGCGCGCAGTGTCGCGGAGGTGCAGGCGCGCGTGGCGCAGCGCGTGATGAACACGCCGCCCGGCACCTGGATTCGCGGCGGGGGCTTCCTGCTCTCGGAGCTGGGTCTGAACGGGTACCCGTCGGCGGCATTGCTGGACGAGGTCAGCCCGCACCACCCGGTGCTGCTGTACTCGCGGGACCTGCACCTGAGCTGGGCGAACAGCGCCGCCCTGCGGCTGGCCGGCATTCACGACGGCACGCCGGACCCGGAGGGCGGGCGGATCGTGCGGCCGCTCGGGTGCCTGCTGGAGCACGCCTCGGATCTGGTCGCGCGGGCCATTCCCGTTCCCAGCGAGGCGCAGTACCTCGCGGCGGCCCGCGCCGGGGCGGATGATCTGGCCGCGCGTGGGTACGTGAGCGCGCACACCATGGCCTTCGAGCCGGTCGAGGCGCCCCGCGCCCTGCAGACGCTGGCGCAGCGCGGCGAACTGCCGCTGCGGGTGTGGGCGTGCCTGCCACACGACCGCCTCGGGCACGCCCGCGCGCTGGGACTGGCCCGCACGCCCGGCGGGCTGTTCCAGTGGGGAGGGGTGAAGTTCTTCGCGGACGGCGCGCTCGGCAGCCGCACCGCGTGGCTGCACGCCCCCGGCTTCGCGGACGGCTCCGGCACCGGCATGCCGCTCGACCCGCCGGAACTCATCGCGGACCTGGGCCGCGAGGCGATCGAACTGGGCCTGACCCCCGTCACGCACGCCATCGGGGACCGCGCGAACACCGAGGTCCTGAACGCCTACGATCGCCTGCGCCCCCACGCCGAGGCGCGCGGCATCCGCCTGCGCGTCGAGCACGCCCAGCACCTGCGCGCCGAGGACATCCCGCGCTTCCGGGGCCTGACCGCCAGCGTGCAGCCCATCCACCTGCAGGCAGACGGCCCCATGATCCGTGACCTGATGCCGCACCTGGAAAGCCTCAGTTACGCCTTCCGGTCCCTGAAGGACGCCGGGGCGATCCTCGCGTTCGGCAGCGACGCCCCGGTCGCCCCGCCCGAGTACCGCGCGAACTTCGCCGCCGCCATCACCCGCGTGGACGACAGCGGACAGCGCCTTGCTCCGGCAGAGGCCCTGACCGAACTCGACGTCCTGCACGCCCACACGCGCGGCCCCGCCCTCGCCGCCGGCTGGGACGACGAGGGCATCATCCGCCCCGGCGCCCGCGCCGCCTTCACCCTCTGGGACCGCCTCGGGGGGAACGCTAAGGCCCTGGTGCTGTAGGGGGAGGGTTGATGGTCAACAGTTGATGGTTGATAGAGGGTCCGACCTCCATCAACCATCAACTTTCAACCATTCACTCCTCGTCGTCGGGGAGGTCGGCGTTGCTGTAGACGTTCTGCACGTCGTCGAGTTCTTCGAGGGCGTCGATCAGGACGAGCAGTTTGCGGGCGTCGTCACCGGCGACGGCGACCGTGTTGCTGGGGACCATGTCCACCTGGGCGTTCTCGATGCTGAACCCGGCGGCGATCAGGGCGTCCTGCACGGCGTACAGGTCGTTCGGGCCGGTGCTGATGGCCAGGCCTTCCTCGGATTCCTGGATGTCCTCGGCGCCGTGTTCGATGGCGGTTTCCTGCGCCTGCTCGCTGGTGTCGGTCAGGAGCAGGATGCCTTTCTTCTCGAACTGCCACGCCACAGAGCCGCTGGTGCCGAGGCTGCCGCCGCGCTTGTTGAACACGGCGCGGATGTCGGCGACGGTGCGGTTCACGTTGTCGGTGAGCGCCTCGATCAGGATGGCTGTCCCGCCGGGGCCGTAGCCTTCGTACGTGACTTCCTTGAATTCGGCGGCGCCTTCACCGGCCCCGACGGCGCGTTTGATGGCGTTCTCGATGTTGTCGACCGGGACCGTGTCGCTCTTGGCGGCGGCGATGGCGTTTTTCAGGCTGAGGTTGCCGCTGGGGTCGCCGCTGCCGCCGGAGCGGACGGCGGCCTGAATGGCGCGGATGTGCTTGGAGTACATCGCGCTGCGTTTCTTGTCGTTCGCGCCTTTCTTGCGCTTGATCTGCGACCATTTGCTGTGACCGGCCATGTTGAACACTCCTTGACGTGAAACTGCGCCCACCGGGTCCCTGGGGGTCGGGGGCGCGTGCGGGGAGCATTCTAGCGCAGCGGGGCGCGGGGTCCGGTGGGCGGACCGGGGCTGGTCGTGGGTTCAGCCGTCCTCGTCGGTGGGTTCCTCGGTGGTCCGCCACGGGTGCAAGCGTGCCTGGGCGCTGGTGGGGGAGAGGTTCTCCCGGTCCCGGCTGAGGGGGCCGGTGTCCAGGCCGCTGATCAGGACTTCGCTGCCTGCGCCGCTGGCCAGCGCTGCGGGGGGAATCGGTGCGCCGATCTGCCCTTCCTGCACCTCACGTCGCTTCATGCCCCAGCGTAGGCGTGGGGCGGGCCTGGGTGGGTGTGTGCCGCATGGAGGCGCGTTGAGGGTCGGCTACTGAGGCTCGACAGGGGCCGTTTGCGTGCTCTGCCGCACGCCATCAGCCATGCGCCATCAGCCATCGGCCACCGTCACATCCGCATGACGCTGCGGTCCCCGATGACCATCTGCAGGCCGGTGTCGCTGGGCGCGGTGACCAGGGCGTGACGGCCGATCAGGCTGCGCACGATCGGCTGGGTGGGGTGCAGGATGCGCGCGAAATCGTCGATCAGGCTGGCGTGTACGCGGGCGCTGTCCACGCGGGCGTGCGCGCCGATGCTCACGCCCGGCCCGATGGTCGCGCCGCGTACCAGCGCGTGCGGGCCGATCCAGACGGGTCCCGTGATGACGCTGTCTTCGACGGCCGCGCCCGCCTCGATCACGACCGGGCCGCTCACGACGCTGCGGTCCACGCGGCCCTCGATGCGGGGTTGCAGGTGCGACAGGAAGTGCAGGTTCGCGGTCAGCAGGTCGTCGGGCGCGCCGGCGTCACTCCAGAAGCCCGTGAATTCCACGGCGCGGACCTGCCCGCCCTGCGCCATCAGGGCGCTCAGGGCCTGCGGGAACTCGATCTCGCCCCGGTCGCTGGGCAGCAGGTCCTGCACGTGGTCGAGCAGCGACGGGCGGAAACTGAACACGCCGCACGCCGCGAGGTTACTCTCGGGTTTGCGGGGTTTTTCCACCAGCCGGATCAGGCGGCCGTTCTTCACGATGGCCACGCCGTACGCCTGCGGGTTCGGGACCTGCTTGACCCCGATCACGGCGTCCGCGTCGCGCAGCGTGCCGATCAGGGGGGTCAGGCGGTCTTCGAAGAGGTTGTCCCCGAGGTACAGCAGCGTCGGCTGGTGTTCCAGGAAGGCGCGGGCGCTCAGGACGGCGTGCCCGGTGCCGAGCGCCTCGCGCTGCCGGATGAAGGTCAGGTGGCCGCTGTGCTGCGTGGCGTCGCGCAGGTCCGTCTCGCTGGACGGACTGCACACGATGCCGATGTCGTGAATGCCGGCGTCCCGCAGGGACTGCACGGCCCGCGCAATGATGGGGACGCCCGCCACGGGAACGGCGTGCTTGGCGCGTGTCGCGCTGATGGGAAGCAGGCGGCTGCCGCGCCCGGCGGCGAGAATCAGACCTTTCATGAGATCACACGCGAGTATAAGCGTCGGCCCGCGCGCGATTCTGAGAGGCCGGGCGGGGCGGGGGTGGCCCTCAGCGGGTCAGGGCGTCTTCCAGCGCCTGCGCGAAGGCGTCCTCGTCGTCCAGCCAGGGGTAGTGCGCGGCGTCCAGTACCGTCACGTCCGCGTCGGCGAGGTCCGCGACCCACTGCACCTGCTCGGGGTAACTGGTGCGGTCGTGCGCGCCCGAGATCACGAACACCGGCCGGCGGATCTCGGCCAGGAACGGCGGGTACTCGAACTCCCACAGGCCCTGGTTGACCAGCGCCTCCTGCACCTCGCCGCCACCCACGAGTTGCCCCTCGGCATCCAGGAATTCCAGGCGCATGCGGGTGGGCGCGTCCCGGAACTGCAGGGCGTTCAGCAGGTCGCGGGCGTTCAGCAGCTCGAAGGCCGCCTCGATGCGGGCCGCGCCGACCGGGGCGTGCTGCCCCTCGGGCGTCGCGGCCTGCACGCGCCCGGCCGGGTCGTCCATGGGCACGCCGCGCCGGGCACTGGCCTCTTCCAGCAGGGTGCGCGCCAGGTCCGGGTAGTGCACCCAGGGGTTCACGGCGATCACGCGGGCGGTGCGGGTGGGGTGGCGGCGGGCGTACTCCAGCGCGATCAGCGCCCCGAACCCGTGTCCGAGCGGCACGATCCGTTCGGCGCCCAGGAAGTCGCGCACGGCGTCCAGGTCGCCGACCAGCGTGTCGAGGTCCAGGGTGTCGGCGCCCTGCTCGGTGTCTTCCAGCGGCCCGCTGCGCCCGCAGCCGCGCTGGTCCAGGAACACGGCCGCGCGCGGCAGGCGGTCCCCGAACGCCGCCTGGAACGAGTAACTGTTGTAGCCGGGGCCGCCGTGCAGGAACACGACCGGCGGTTCACCGGCGGCCGGGTCGCCCGTCACCTCGAAGTACAGGTCCGCGCCGTTCAGGTGCTCCAGGTACACCTGATCCCCACCGTCCGGAAAGGCGCCGTCCGGGAAATCGTCCGGGAAGGTCAGGTCGTCGGGCGCGGCGTCGGATGGCGGCAGGTCACTCATGCCGGGCATTCTAGTCGGCGCTGCCCGGACCCCGCAGCGGTGGGCGGCACGGTTCAGGCGCGCTGCGGGGGCGGCGGCGGGTGCGCTACGCTGCCGCGCATGACCGATCCGCCGTCCGGGGCCGGAACGACCGGCCGTCACGCGCCGCTGGGCATCGTCTTCACGCTGGCCGGCGTGGACGACCTGACCTTCACGCGCATCCTGCGGGACCTGATGCACGACCCGGCCTTCCGCCGCCCGCTGCAGGTGCAGGCGCAGGAACCCCGGCCCGGCGCGGCGGCCCGACTGACGCTGGTCTTCCACCCGGAGGACCGGGCGCTGGCCGCCGCTGCCACGCAACGCCTCAAGACGCTGCTGCTGCGCCACGAGGTGCAGGTGGACGACGTGATCGTGCCCGGCCCGGCCTGACGCCCGTGGTCGGCGCGCCTGATTCCACCTGAACGCCGCGCGGATTCCGCGCCCCTGAGCGGGGGGGACTTGACGGCTGTTAAGGGACCCTAAACCGCACCTGAGCCCCCCGGGACCTTCCCGGCCCCTACGATGGGCCGGAAACAGGTGCACCGGCATCCGCAGCGGATACACCCACGGTTGCGTGCCTCCCTGGCCTGCCAGGGCAGCGCCCAGCCGGGCCACCGAACATCCCAGGGATGAGGAGACGAAAAGGCAGCTATGGAGCAACGCATCCTACTTATCGAAGACAACCCGGACATCACCCGCGTCGTGCAGTACGAACTCGAACAGGCCGGATACAAGGTCCTGGCCGCCCCGGACGGCGTGACCGGCCTGACCAGCGCCCGCGAGAGCAACCCGGATCTGGTCATCCTGGACCTGGGCCTGCCGGACTTCGACGGCGCCGAGATCGCCCGCCGCCTTCGCAAGACCAGCAGCGTGCCGATCATCATCCTGACCGCCATGGACGCCGTGGACCGCAAGGTGAACCTGCTGGAGGCCGGCGCGGACGACTACATGACCAAACCCTTCCACCCCGAGGAACTCGTGGCGCGCGTGAAGGTGCAGCTCCGGCACCAGCAGCACGGCGAGGTCATCTCCATCGGGCCGCTGGAGATCCACCCGCAGAAGCGCCTGTGCCACTACAACGGCCATGAGGTGCGCCTGTCGCCCAAGGAGTTCGACCTGCTGACCTTCCTGGCCCGCCAGCCGGGCCGCGTGTACTCCCGCCAGGAGATCGAGCGTGAGGTCTGGAACGGCGAGCTGCCCAGCAACAGCAACGTGGTGGACGTGCACATGGCGAACATGCGTGCCAAGCTGCGCGACCTCGACGGGTACGGCATCATCCGCACCGTGCGCGGCATCGGGTACGCCCTCAAGACGCCCTGACCCGGTGACGCCCTGACCCGGTCGTCGGCCTCCCCCGGCAGGGAGTTCACTCTGTTCTCATCCGGGCGGCGGAACCGTCCGGGATACTGAAGGTCAATCCGGGGGAGTAAGCCGCCCTGCCACTCGGCAGGGAGCACCTGATCGTCAATACGGAAACCAAGGGTTTTCCGGTCAGGAGCAGCAAAGGCAGAGACCCGGCAGGAACGCGGTGCGAACCGTGGTTTCTGCCGGGCGTTTTCGTGTCTTCCAGGCACGCCGCTCCCGCCAGTCACCCACCGTCACGCGCCGCGCCCACCGGAGGAACACCGTGGACGCACTCATGACCCCCTGGCTCGGCCAACCCACCTGGATGTGGCTGGTCTTCATCACCCTCGTCGTCGCCCTGCTCGCCTTCGACCTCGGGATCCTGGACCGCCTGCGCCGCCGCCGCGCCGACGCCGCCGGCGTTGCGGTCGAGGATCAGGTCATCGGGATCGGCAGCAGCCTCAAACTGAGTGCCTTCTACATCGCCGTGGCGCTGGCCTTCGGCGGGTGGGTGTGGGCCACGCTGGGACCGGCCAGCGGCATGGCGTACCTGACCGGTTTCGCGCTGGAAAAGGCGCTGGCCCTCGATAACGTGTTCGTGATCAGCGTGATCTTCGCGTCGTTCGCCATTCCCCGCCACCTCCAGCACCGCGTGCTGTTCTGGGGCATCCTGGGCGTGATCATTCTGCGCGGCCTGATGATCGGCCTGGGCACCGCGCTCGTCACTCAGTTCGACTGGATCATGTGGATCTTCGGTGCGTTCCTGCTGCTGACCGGCGTGAAACTGCTGCGCGGCGGCGACGACGAGGCCCCCGACATGGCCAACCACCCCGCCGTGCGCTTCCTGCGCCGCTTCCTGCCCATCAGCCCCAAACTGGACGGCCAGAAGTTCCTGACCCGCCTGCCCGACGCGACCGGCCGCCTGCGCCTGCACGCCACCCCGCTGCTGCTGGCCCTGCTGGTCGTGGAGTTCGCCGACGTGATCTTCGCCGTGGACAGCATTCCCGCCATCTTCGCCATCACGCAGGACCCGTTCATCGTGTACACCAGCAACATCTTCGCCATCCTGGGTCTGCGCGCCCTGTACTTCGCGCTGGCCGCCATGGTCCACCGCTTCGAGGCCCTCAAGCCCGCGCTGGCGCTGGTGCTGGTGTTCATCGGCGCGAAGATCTTCTACGCGCAGTTCTTCGGCAAGGTCGACCCGGCCATCAGCCTGACCGTCACGCTCGGCATCCTCGGCGGCGGCGTCCTGCTGAGCCTGTGGCGCACCCGCAACGACCCCACCCCCGACGTGAGCTGACCGCACACCCCCACCCGCCCGCAGGCGCGCCGTGACTCTGGTTCACGGCGCGCCTCTCTGTCTGTTCTGGTGTGTCGTTTCCGGAAGTCCTGTGCTCTGCTGGAGCGCATGAGCGAGAACCGTACCCTGACCGGCATTCCGGGCTTCCTGGTGGGCCACTGGACGCACGCCGAGGCCCGCACCGGCTGCACCGTGATTCTGTGCCCCCCGGAGGGCGCCGTGGCGTCCGCTTCGTTCCTGGGCCCCAGTCCCGGCACGCGCGAGGGCGTGCTGCTCTCGCCCGACAAGAAGATCGAACGCATTCACGCGCTGCTGCTGACCGGCGGCAGCGCCTTCGGGCTGGGCGCGGCGGGCGGCGTGGTCCGGGTGCTGGAGGAACGCGGCGTGGGGCACCAGACGCCCTGGGCGCGCGTGCCGCTCGTGCCGGCCGCCGTGATCTACGACCTGGGCGTGGGCCGCGCCGACATCCGCCCCGGCGAGGCGCAGGGCGAACACGCCGCCCGCACCGCCAGCGCCGACCCGGTCCCGCGCGGTCTGGTCGGGGCCGGGACCGGCGCGACCGCCGGGAAGTACCTGGGGGGCGGCGTGCCGGGCGGACTGGGCAGCGTCCTGCTCGAACGGCACGGGGTGCGGGTGGGCGCGCTGGCCGTCGTGAACCCCATCGGGGACGTGCTGGACGAACGGGGCGGCGTGCTGGCCGGACCCGGCGTCGGGCCGGGCGCCGCCGCCTTCACGCCGGGCGACGTGCAGAACACCACCCTGATCGCCGTGGTCACCGAACACACCCTGAGCAAGAGCGAATGCCGCCGCCTCGCGGACGCCGCGCAGGCCGCGCTGGCCCGCGTCATCCACCCCAGCCACACGCCCTGGGACGGCGACAGCGCCTTCGTCCTGAGCGCCGCCACCCGGCCCCCGGCGGACCCGCTGCTGCTGGTGGCACTCGTGCAGGAGGCCGTGTGCGCCGCCGTCCGGGACGCCGTGCGCGCCGCCCGAACGGACTGAACCGGACTCCGATTGGAGGCGCTGCAAAGGCCCTTCAATCCGAGCGGATGCGACTCGTAGAGCTGCCCCGCAGAGTAAGAGAGAAACGCCCCTCCGGACGTGAAGCCGGCAACCCGGCGCGTGGGCGGGTTGTCAGCGAAGCAGACGGAATCCGTATGAACCGGGGCGCGCCTTTGAGGGCCTGACCATCCAGGCTTGGCCCAACCTTGACCTTGTGTTCCCTCACCCGGTTCTGCCCGTGCGTGGCGGGTCACTCTGGGGCATGCTTGCCTTTCACCCTCAGCTGTTCGTGCGGATCGCCGAGCTCGACGGCCCGCGTGCGCCCATGCCCCGCCCGCTGTCGAGCGGCTTCAACCCGGACCGCGCCTACCGGGTGCTGGGCGTGTACAACCCGTCCGAGTCGTCGGACGCGTACTTCATTCTGCCGAACGACCGCGACGAGATGTGGTTCATCTGCCAGCGGCACCTGCGGTTCGCGGGCCTGCACGACACCTCCGCGCACCACCTGGACCTGACGCACGAACACGCCAGCGCCGCCGACTGAAACGGATTTCGTCTGTTTCGCTGACAACCCGGAGCATCGCCGGGTCGCCAACTCCACGTCCGGAACCCGTTTTGCTCCCACTCGCTTCGCTCGGATTGAACGGGCTTTGCAGCCCATTCAATCGGAGTCCGTATCACTCGCTTCGCTCGGATTGAAGGGTCTTTGCAGCCCCTCCAATCGGAGTCCGTATGACCCGCAGCCCGGCCACCGCTGCCGCCATCCCGTCCACCGGGATCACGCCGCCACCCGGCGCCCGGCCTTTCTGAAGAGACCTTCAGCCTCCTCGGGGGTGCAGGGTGGCCCCCGCTGCGAATACTGAGCGGTATGCGACGTTTCCTTTCCGCTGCCCGGTCGCTGCCGCGCCCGCTTTGGCTGCTCGCGGGAGTGCTGGGGTACACCGCGTACCTCCAGAATCCGCGCGAGCCGCTGCGGCCCACCGACCTGCCGGACGGGGTGGGGCCGGTCACGCACCGCTTCTACCGCGCCGACGTGCAGGGCGCCACCCTGGACGCGGCGGCCGTGACGGCGCTGGTCGGGCAGCGCCTGCCGGACCTCGCGCCGAAGGTGGCGGCGTGGTTCCGTGGACTGGACGCGCCGCTGCCGTCGCAGGGCGGGCCGCCCATCCGGCCCGGCACGCGCCTGCGGATCCTGATGACCCTGACCCGCCGGGCGCGCGTGCAGGTGCAGGTCATGGAACCCACCCGCCTGTGCCTGCGTACGCTGCGGCTGCACGCGGACGCCGGGACGGTCACGTTCCGCGCGCTGGACACCGGTCCCGGCAGGCTGAGGCTGGAGATCGAGACGGTCGTGCGGGCCGCGAGCTGGCCGGACCGGGCCGCGTACCTGCTGGCCGCGCACCTGTTCCAGCGCCTGAACTGGGAGGCGGTCCTGACCGGCGCGGCCCGCCTGGGTGGCGGGCAGGTCGCCGCGCGGGAGCACCGCACCCGCGAGTACGCATATGTCCCGCCTGCCGCCCGCTAGCCTGTAGGCATGACCGACGTTCCCGCCGCTTCCCCCGCCGCACCGTCCCGCGCCTTCGTGTCCCTGATCGGGGCGGGTCCCGGCGATCCGGGACTGCTGACCGTGCGGGGTATGCAGGCGCTCATGGAGGCGGACGTGGTGCTGTTCGATTACCTCGCCAACCCGGACCTGCTGCGCTACGCGCCGGACGCGCACACCATCTACGTGGGCAAGAAGGGCTTTTCCGAGTACATCAGCCAGGAGCAGATCAACGCGCTGATCGTGGAGCAGGCGAAGGCGAACGGCGGGCAGCGCGTGGCCCGGCTGAAGGGCGGCGACGTGTTCGTGTTCGGGCGCGGCGGCGAGGAAGCCGAGGCCTGCGCCCTGGCCGGCGTGCCGTTCGAGATCGTGCCCGGCGTGAGCAGCGCCATCGCCGCGCCCGCCTACGCCGGGATTCCCGTCACGCACCGCGAGGTCGCGCGGTCCTTCGCGGTCCTGACCGGCAACACCCAGGAGGGCGGCGCGCACTACGAGCGGCTGTCCGGCGTGGACACCCTGGTCCTGCTGATGGGCGTGCGCAACCTGCACCAGATCGCCGCCGACCTGATCGCGGCCGGGCGCGACCCGCAGACGCCGGCCGCGACCGTCCAGTGGGGTAGCACGCCCCGCCAGCGGACCGTGACCGGCACCCTGGCCACCATTGCCGACGTGGTCCGCGAGGCCGGCCTGGAAGCCCCGGCCGTGACGGTCGTGGGCGAGGTCGTGCGCCTGCGTGACAGCCTGCGCTGGTTCGACACCCGCTCCGGCTTCGGCGGCCCGCTGACCGGGCAGACGGTCGCCGTGACCCGCACGCGCGGCGGTGCCAGCGGTCTGGGCGACCTGCTGCGCGCGCGCGGCGCGGGCGTGCTGGAAGTCCCGCTGATCGAATTCGCGCCCACCGCGCAGCCCGGTGTCCTGCATGAGCACCTGCGCGACCTGAGCGGCGTGAGCTGGCTGCTGTTGACCAGCAACCACGCGGTCACCACCCTGATCGAGCACCTGCACGCCCTGGGCCTGGACACCCGCCACCTGGCCGGCGTGAAACTCGCGGCAGTCGGCCCCAGCACCGCCCGCAGCCTGGAAGCGGTGGGCCTGCGCGCCGACTTCGTGCCCGGCACGCCCGGCGCCCGCCACCTGGGCGCCGAACTGCCCGCCGCGCCCGGCGAGACGCTGCTGCACCTGACCTCGCAACTCGCGGAAGCCGACCTGCAACGTGCCCTGGAAACGCGCGGCCTGACCTACGCCCGCGCCGAGCTGTACCGGACGGAACCCGCCCGGCCCGACAGCCTGTCCATGGACCGCCTGCGCGGCGCGGCGGTCGTGACCCTGGCCTCCGGCAGCGCGGCCCGGCACCTCGCGGCGCTGGTCGGCACGGACCTGCGCGTGGCGGCCATGGGCCCCCAGACGGCCGACGCGGCGCGCGAGGCGGGCTTCACGGACATCACCGTCGCCCGTACCGCCAGCCTGGAGGCCCTGGCCGACGCGGCCGAGCAGGCCGTCGCCGCTGTTACCGACTGAGGCACGTTCCATGGCGTCCCAGTCGCCTTCCCGACCGATCGGTCGGGGACGGCTGCCCCGCCCGGCCCGCGCTATGCTGCGCCCTGTGAGCCTCCTACCCGCCTTCCTGGACCTGCACGGTGCGCGCGCCGTCGTGGTGGGCGGCGGCCCCGTGGCGCTGCGCCGCGCTCGTACCCTGCTGGGCAGCGGCGCGCAGGTCCAGGTCATCGCCCCGGACCTGCACCCGGACCTCGCGGCCCTTCCGGTGCAGGCGCTGCGCCGCACCTACCGTCCGGGCGACCTGAGCGGCGCGGCGCTGGCCGTCGCCGCCACCAGCGTCCCGGACGTGAACGCGCAGGTCGTGAGCGACGCCCGCACCCTGGGCATTCCCGTCAACGACGCCAGCGACGCCCCGCGCGGCACCCTGCGCTTCGCCGCCACCGCCGAGCACGCCGGGATGCAGGTCGCCGTGAACACCGGCCGGGAACTGCCGATGCTCTCGCAGGCCCTCGCGGAGCGCGTGGTGGCCCTGCTGCCCACCCAGACGCAATTGAACGACTGGACCGGCCGCCGCGAGGCCGCCCTGACCCAGCCGGAACCGCAGCGGGCGTCGGCGCTCGCCGCGCTGCGCGAGGACATCCGCCGCGCCGTTGGGGTGCCCGCATGACCCTGGCCTGCCCCACCGCCCGCGCCTTCCTGGCCGTGACCGGCGCCCCCGCCCCCGGCACGCTCGACGTGGCGGTCGTCGGCCTGAACCACCAGACGGCGCCCGTCGAGGTCCGTGAACGCGCCGCCGTGCGCGCCGGCGAGGAAGCCTCGCTGCTCGCCCACCTGGGCCGCCACGCGCAGGAAGTCATGCTGCTGTCCACCTGCAACCGCACCGAGGTCTACATGGCGGGCCTGGACGGCGACCCGCTCGCGGCCTTCGAGGGCGCCTGGGGGCACGCGCTGGGCGACCACCTGTACGTCCACCGGGGCGAGGCGGCCGTCACGCACCTGTACCGCGTCGCGGCGGGCCTGGACAGCCTCGTGATCGGCGAGACGCAGATCCAGGGGCAGGTCAAGCGCGCCTGGATGGACGCCCGCGAACGCGGCCTGACCGGCACCCTGCTGAACAAGGTCGCGCAGGGCGCCCTGGCCGCCGGCAAACGCGTGCGCTTCGAGACCGGCATGAGCGATAAGGTCGTGTCCGTCTCCAGCGCCGCCGTCGAACTCGCGCAGGCGGCCCTGGGAGGGCTGGCCGGACGCACCGCCCTGATCATCGGGGCGGGGGAGACGGCCGAACTGACCCTCACGCACCTGCGGGCCGCCGGGGTCGAGGACATCATCGTGGTCAACCGCACCGTGGAACGCGCCCGGCAGCTGGCCGAGAAACTCGGGGGCCGCCCCTGCGCCGCCGAGTACCTGCACGAGGTGCTGCCCGAGGCGGACGTGCTGATCGCCAGCAGCGGCGCGCCCCACTACGTCCTGCACGGCGAGGGCGTCGCCGAGGCGCTGCGGCAGCGTCCGGGCCGCCCGATGTTCCTGATCGACATCAGCGTGCCGCGCATCCTCGACCCGGACATCGCGGGTGTGCCCGGCGCGCACCTGCACAACCTCGACGACCTGACCGGCATCGTCGCCCGCAACATGGACAGCCGCCGCGCCGCGCTGCCGCAGGCGAACGCCATCGTCCGCGACGCCGCCGCCGACCTGAGCCGCTGGCACCTGACCCGTCAGGCCCGGCAGCGTCAACGCGACCTGGCCCTCGCCAGCGACTGAGCAGTGATGATCTCTGCGGCGTGTGCTGCCATTTTGAGACTGATCCCCATCCGCCTTTTTCTCTCTGTGACTGAGGATGGGACCTCTCTTCAGAGCGCCAGCATCTGACGCAGAGCCGCCCGAATGATTTCGATGTCATCAGCCGGAAGATGTCCTAGATAAGCCTGCACTCTGCTAGCACCGATGAAGCGCACCTGTGGACACAGAGCAATGCTGACTGTTGTCAGGCCACCCACGTCTTGCGGAAGGATGGGATACAGTCGGCGGTCAAAGTCACCATACTTTTCGACCTTCGATGTCAGGGGCACAACAATGAGACCGGGGTATTTCTGTGGTGCGATCAGGTCTGGCACACCTACGACGATTGCAGGGCGAGGCCGCGCCTGTTCAATGCCGCGCGGCCTCGCTTCTGGTAAATCAACTTTCAATACTGCACCGATCAGTGAAGTCACTACCCTATCTTCCAGCCTTCGCCAGGAATAAATTTGATGGGCTGCCCCTTTGGTATTCCTGCGGTTCCCCAGTCGTATGGTTCAAGTGCTTCGGGCGTTGCACTTCTGGAGAGTGTAGCCCTCAGTGGGATCTTGCCGATGGATTTAGCAAGTGTACTGCGCGCTGTTTTTTCAGGGTGTTTGTACGAGATAGTTTTCGCCATGGCACGCCACCTCCGCTTAGTGGTTCCATATTTTAGCGCAGGGCACCACGAAGATTGGTCAGTAGCCCGTAAATGCCGAACCTCTTCTGCTTGGCGATCCGCGTTCCACATGCCGTCCCCGCTTTCCCGTACGCTGGGCGGCATGTGGACCCGGATTCCTTCCAGCAGTCTGCGCGTGACCGGCGCGGACCGCGTTGATTTCGTGCATGGGCAGATGACCAACGACCTGCGGGGCGCGCCGACGCCCGGCGTGGTGGCGTGCGCGTTCCTGAACGTGCGCGGGCAGATCGAGCAGTTCGCCCGCGCGTACCGCCGCGCAGACGACGTGTACCTGCACCTGGACGCCGGGCAGGCCCCGGCGCTCGCGGCGCGCCTGAAACGCTACGTGATCTTCGATCAGGTCGAGATTCAGGACGTCAGTGAGGAGCTGCGGACCGTGCACGTCTGGCAGGAGGACGCCCTGCCCGGCTGGGACGCGGCGGGCGGCGCGGCGCAGACCTTCGGGCTGGGCGGCGGGACGGTCCTGGGTGGCCGAGTGAACCGTGCGGGCACGCCCGGCGTGGACCTGCACTACCTCGCGCGGCACGAGGAGGCCGTGCTGTCGGCCCTGACCGGCCCGGAAGCGCCGCTGGCCGACCTGGACGCCGCCCGTGTGCGCGCCGGCATTCCGGATGTCATCCGGGACGCCCTGACCGGCACCCTCCCGCCCGAGATCGGCCTGGACGTGGGCGGCCCGCTGCCCGCCATCAGCTACCGCAAGGGCTGCTATGTGGGGCAGGAGATCATGGCCCGCCTGGAAGCGCGCGGGAATGCCCGGCATCACCTCGCCCGTCTGGAAGGCGACCAGCCCTGGCCCGCCGGGGCCGAGGTGACGGCCGACGGGAAGGTCGTGGGGCAGGCGGGCCTGTACGCGGCGGGCGGCAGCGTGGCGCGGCTGCGCAAGGAACTCGCCGGTGGCGCGGCCGTGCAGGTGGGCGGCGTGCCGGCCCGCGTGTTCCTGAACACCCCGGTGGCCTGAGTGGGCGTCCTGGACGCCGTGACCCGCGACCTGCACGCCGGGGACCGGGCAGGCCTGCTGCGCGCCTGCCGCCGCGCGTACCTGCTGGCGCTGGCCGCGCTGGTCCTGCCGGGCTTGCCGCTGGGTCTGCTCCTGGCCGCGGTGCGCCCTTTGACGCTGAGCAGCCTGGGCGGGGTGCTGGGAGCGGTGCTGCTGGCCGCTGCGCTGGCGGGCGTGGCGTGGTACCTGGCGCGCCGCTCGGCGCAGGCGCCAGACCTGAGTGCGCGGCAGGCGGCCCTGACCGGCGCGATCCAGGCGGCCACTGCGCCCGGCGTGCCGTTCCTGATCGGCTGCGCGTTCCTGGGTTCCGGCGCGGCCCTGCTGGCGTTGTGGGGCGTGGCGCTGCTGGCGCACGCCCTGGTGTGGTGGCAGCTGCCCGGCTGGCTGCGCGCCGAGCCGGCTCCGGCCGCCTGAACAATCCGGCTGCCGCAACCGACAGAAGAATCCCCCACCTGCGCAGTGCGGTGGGGGATTCTTCTGTCGGGCTCCGGTGTGTTCTGCTTCAGCGGGACTTGGGGTCCAGCGCGTCGCGCAGGCCGTCACCGAACAGGTTGAAGGCGAGGCTGAACAGCACGATGAACACGGCGGGGTAGACCAGGGTGTACCAGTACTCGGGTTTCAGCCACGCGCGGGCGAAGTCGACCAGCTGACCCCACTCGGAGTAACCGGGTTCGAAGCCCAGGCCCAGGAACGACAGGCCGGCGATGGCTAGCGGGATGGTCGCGAGGTCCAGCACGGCGGTCGTGAACACGGCGGCCACGCTGTTCGGAATGACGTGCTTGAAGATCAGGCGGGCGTCGCGCGCGCCGAGGCTGCGGGCGGCATCCACGTACTCCAGCTGCCGGGTGCGCAGCACCTCGCCGCGGATCAGGCGGGCGTAGCCGGTCCAGCCGGTCACGCAGAACGCCACGATCATGGGCACGGTCGGGTCGTAGTCACCGCCGCCGCCCTGCAACCGGGCGCGCAGGATGGTCAGGATCACGACCGTCAGGATCAGGGGCGGCAGCGAGAACAGTACGTCGATGAAACGCTGGATCAGGTTGTCGATCCAGCCGCCGTAGTAGCCGCTGGCCGCGCCGATGATGATGCCGGTCGTCAGGGTGATCGCCACGATGATGAACGACAGTTTCAGCGCGGTGCGCGTGCCCCACACCAGTCCGTAGAAGATGTTGTAGCCGTTCACGGTGCCCATCGGGGCCTCGGCGCTGGGCGGGCTGGGCTGCTGCTGGAAGCTCAGGCGTTCGGTCAGGTAGCAGCTCTTGGGCGGCGCCAGGGTCGCCTGCCAGAACGGGGCCTGCAGCGGGTTGTACACCTGACTGGCACTCGTGATGTTCAGGTCGCGCAGGCAGTTGCCGCTGGGCTTGGCGATCAGCGGCGCGAACAGCGCGATCAGGCCGAACAGCAGCGTGATGATCAGGCCGGTGATGGCCAGGGGGTTGCGGCGCATCTTGCGCATGGCGGGGCTGGTCCAGAACAGCTGCCAGTTGCTGCGCTGCTCGACCTTGACGGGCGCGGTGGTCATCGGGGGTCCCTCCGGGTGGCGTGGCGGGCGTGGGGCTGGGCGGGCATCAGTCGAACCTCACGCGGGGGTCGATCACGCCGTACAGGATGTCCACGACCGTACTCACGACGACCACGATCACGGCGGTCAGCATGGCGAAGCCCAGCACGGCCGCGAGGTCCACGCCGACGGCGGCCTGCACGACCCACTGGCCCACGCCGGGGTACGCGAAGATCGTCTCGGTGATCAGCGAGCCGCTGAGCAGACCGATGATCAGGAAGCCGCCGAGCGTCACGATGCTCAGCAGGGCGTTGCGCCGAGCGTGCTTGTTGTTCACGACGCGGCTGGACAGGCCCTTGGCGCGGGCGGTGCGCACGTAGTCGCTGGTCAGCGCCTCGAGCATGTTGTTGCGCATGACCTTGATGATGCTGGCGCTCAGGACGATCAGCAGGGTGGTGGCGGGCAGGATCAGGTGACGCAGGGCGTCCCAGGCGATGTCCCAGCGGCCGTTCAGGGCGGCGTCGAGGGTCAGCAGGCCGGTGTAGCGTTGCAGGTCACCCAGCGCGAAGGTGTTCAGAACGCTCACCTGACCCGCGCCGGGCAGCCAGCCGAGGTACGCGTAGAACACCGCCAGCAGCAGGATGCCCACCACGAAGCTGGGCAGCGAGTACCCCAGGACCACCAGGACGCGCAGCACCTGATCGATCAGCTTGTCCTTGTGCAGGGCGCTCAGGGTGCCGAGCCAGATGCTGAGCAGCAGGATCGGGATGGCGGTCACGATGGTCAGTTCCAGCGTGCGCGGCAGGCGCTCCTTGATGGTCGCCACCACATCCTGACTGCTGGCCTTCGAGTACCCCAGGTCGCCCTGCAGGGTCGAGGACAGCCAGCGGCCGTACTGGATGGGGAAGGGGTCGCGCAGGCCGCGCTGTTCGATGATCTGTTCGAGTCGGGCAGCCTGCTGCTCGCTGCGGATGTACGGCGCGGCGCGTTGCTCGGGCGTGAGCAGCTGCGTGATGCCGACGATCATCAGGGATAGGACGAGCATCACCACGGGAATCTGGATGAGTCGCCGCACGATGAAATTGAGCATGTGGGCCTCGGAGGGGAAAAGCCTCCGCGTCTGACCGCATTCGGTCAGCGGAGGGAGAGGGGCTGGAAGGGCTGGATCTGACAGGTTGTATGGACTGGAATGCAGGCCATCGTTCAGCCTAGACCAAAACAGACCCGGCGCGCAAAGTCAAGCGGGCTGATGTCCCGCTCAGTGGAACTGTGCGTCTGGGAGGGCGCGCAGGACCCGCCGCCCGGTCACCCGGCCTGGGCACAGGTCAGGACCACAACGGGGAGGGCGGGGCTTCCCTGTCAGGGGCCGCCCCGCCCTCGCTACGCCGCTGACGGCGCTGGGTTCCGGATTACTTCTTGCTCAGGTCCTTCCAGAGGGTGCCGGTGTAGCTGAAGGACGTCATGGGGTTGAAGTTGCCGGTGCTGACGCCCACCAGGTTGTCGCGCACGAAGGTGTAGCCGATGCCGGCGGGCATCAGGATGTAGGGGGCCTGCTCGTAGGCTTTCTTGCCGACGAGGCTGTACAGGCGGTTACGCTCGGCGGTGTTGACCGTGTTGCGGGCCTGCTCGAGCCACTTGTCGACCTGCGCGTCTTTGAAGTTGCTGCGGGGGGAGTAGTACCCGTTGCTGGAGTAGAAGGTGTACATGAAGTTGTCGGGGTCGGCGTAGTCAGGCGCCCAGCCGATCACGATCATAGCTTCCTTGCCGGTCTTGGAGTCGGCCAGCATCTCGCTCCAGGGCTTGGCCTGGATGTTGATCTTGAACTTGGGGTTCATGGCTTCGATGTTCTTCTTCAGGATTTCCATGGCCGTCTGCGCGGGCACGCTGCCGGCGCGGTAGTTGGCGGTCATGACGAAGCCGTTCTTCCAGAGCTGGCCGCCCCAGGCGCGCTTGAAGAACTGTTCGGCCTTGGCCTTGTCGTAGGAGTACGTGCCGACCTTGGCGTCATAGCCGGGGAAGGTGTCGGGCAGCAGCATGGTGCGCTGTTTGCCCTTGCCCTTCAGGACGTCGTCGATGTACTGCTTGTAGTTGAAGGCGTAGCTGAAGGCGCGGCGCACGTTGGCGTCCTTGAAGAAGGTCGCGGGGATGCCCTTGCCGTCCAGTTTGCCGCTGCCCAGCAGGCCGCTGCTCTTGATGTTCTGGTTCATGAAGAACGCGCTGGACACGGTGTTGGGCAGGTTGTCGATCCAGGCGACGCCGCTCTTGCCCTTGATCTGCTCTTCGTCCACGGCGCGGCCGCCACCCTCGATCAGGTCGGCGTCGCCGCGCAGGAAGGCCTGCTGGCGGGCGGCCAGTTCAGGCACTTTCTGGATGATGATGTTCTTGATGGCGGGTTTCTTGCCCCAGTAGCCGTCGAAGGCGCTGGCCAGGAAGGCGTTGGCGTCCTTGCGGACGAACTTGTACGCGCCGGTGCCGCTGGGCTGCTTGCTCAGGGCGCTGTTGGTCAGATCCTTGCCGACCCAGGTCTTCCAGTCGCTTTCCTTGCCGCTCCACTCGCCGAGCTTGATGGCGTGCTTGCTGTCGATGACGCTCTGGCCGGTGTAGGCCAGTTTCGCCAGGAAGGCGGGGTCGACGGCGGGCAGCGTGAAGACCAGCTGGCCGCTGTTGTTGCACTCGACGGCCTTGTCGATGCGGGCCCAGGTGATGGTCTTGTCGTCGTTGGCGTTGGCACCGGTGCCCAGGAGGCTCTCGGCGATGAACCAGTTGCCGGACTCGGCGCTGTTGGTCACGAGGTTACGCTCGAAGGAGTACTCGGCGTCGGCGCAGGTCATGGCGCCGCCGCTGTGGAACTTGACGTTCTTGCGCAGGTCGAAGGTGTAGGTCTTGCCGCCGTTGCTGATGGTCCACTTGGTGGACAGCAGGGGCTCGAGTTTGGTGAGGCTGGCGCCGCTGTAGGTCAGCAGGGTCTCGTAGAGGTTCTCGGTGATGGAGCCGGAGGCGGTGTCGTAGGTGACGCCGGGGTCCATGGTGGGGATGTCAGCGGACTCCTGGATGACCAGGGTGTCTTTGGGGGCGACCGCCAGGGCGGAGGTCAGGATGAGCAGGGTGCTGAGGGCAGCGATTTTCTTCATGTGGACTCCTGGATATGGTTCGACAGAGGACACGGGTAAAGCGTCTGCTCAACTCGTGCCGGTGCTGTCTGGGGGTTATCGCCGCGCATCATAACGCAGGGGGGCGGGGCGTGGTGTGAGGATGTCGCACTTCCCGTCCCGCCCTGCCGACTGCCCCGCCGACGGCACTGCCCCGCCGACTGCCCCGCCGACGGCACTGCCCCGCCGACTGCCCCGCCGACGGCACTGCCCTGCCGACGGCACTGCCCCGCCGACTGCCGGGGCGGTCGCCGGGCGGCCCGGGGGCGCGCGCATTGGGGCGTGGCATACTGCGCCGCGTGAAGAAGCGCATTCTGCTGCTGGCCGGCGGCCAGTCCGGTGAACACGAGGTCAGCCTCATGAGTGCCCGTAGTGTCCTCAGCGCCCTGCCCAGGGATCAGTTCGATGTGACACCCGTGGTGATCAGCAAGCAGGGGCGCTGGCTGCCGCCCACCGAGACGCAGCGCGCCCTGGAGAGCGGCGAGGCCGCGACCGGCGGGGATCTGGTGCTGCACCGCGTGGCGAGTGCCGAGGGCTACGACGCGGTGTTCCCGCTGCTGCACGGCCCGATGGGCGAGGACGGCACCGTGCAGGGCCTGCTGACCCTGGCGGGCATTCCGTTCGTGGGCAGCGGCGTGCTGGGTTCGTCGGTCAGCATGGACAAGGTCATGACCAAGCAGGTGCTGGCCTCGGCCGGGATCGCGCAGGTGGCGTGGCGGCTGGCGGTGCGCCGCGAGTGGCAGCAGGACCCGCAGGCGGTGCGGGACCGCGCGGCCGAACTGGGCTTCCCGCTGTTCGTGAAACCCGCGAACCTGGGGTCCAGCGTGGGCATCAGCAAGGTGGGCACGCCGGACGAACTGGACGGCGCGCTGAACTTGGCGTTCGGGCTGGACCGCCGCGTGATCCTGGAGGCCATGACCAGCCACAAACCCCGTGAGGTCGAGGTGGGCATCCTGGGAAACGACGCGCCCATTGCCAGTCCGGTCGGGGAGCTGCGTTTCGACGCCGAGTTCTACGATTACGAGACGAAGTACACCGAGGGCCGCGCGACCATGCACATCCCGGCGCCGCTGCCGGTGGAGGTGGCCGCGCGGGTGCAGGCGGCGGCGCTGACGGCCTTCCGGGCGCTGGACTGCGCCGGGCTGGCCCGCGTGGATTTCTTCTACGTCGAGGAGACGGGCGAGTTGCTGCTGAACGAGGTGAACACCATGCCGGGCTTCACGACGACCAGCATGTACCCGAAGCTGTTCGAGGCGGCGGGCCTGAGTTACAGCGAGCTGGTCACGCGACTGGTGGGGCTGGCCCTCGAGGAGCGCTGAACGCCGTCCGGGTGGGCTGCGCCCGCTCGGGAGCCGGGCGTGGGACGTTTGTACCTTATTAATCCGACCTGCTTACTTAGGATTACGGACATGAAGCGTACCCTGCTCGCCGTCACCGCCCTGCTGCTCGCCGGCACCAGCCTCGCGCAGACCAAGACCCTGACCGTCTACTCCGGCCGCGCCAAGACCTTCGTCGACCCGGTCGTGCAGCAGTTCGAACGTCAGACCGGCATCAAGGTCAACGTCCGCTACGGCACCGACGCCCAGCTGGTCGCCGCGATCCGCGAGGAAGGCAGCAAGAGCCCCGCCGACGTCTTCTGGGGCAACTCCATGGGCGCCCTGGGCGAACTGGCCGAGGAAGGCCGCTTCACGAAACTCGGCACTGCCCTGACCCGCAACGTCAGCAGCGACTACCTGCCCGAGAACCGCTCCTGGCTGCCCACCACCGTGCGCTTCCGCACCCTGGCGTACAACACCGGCAAGATCAAGCCCGAATCCCTGCCCGACTCCATCCTGGACCTGCCCAAGATGACCAGCCTCAAGGGCCGCATCGGCTGGACCGTCAGCTACCCCAGCTTCCAGGACTTCCTGGGCGCCATGATCAGCAAGTACGGCGAGGCCACCACCCGCCAGTGGCTCGAGGGCATGAAGGCCCTGCAGCCCAAGGACTACAAGACCAGCAACGTGGGCATGCTCGAAGCCATGCGCGCCGGCGAGATCGACGTGGCGCTCACCAACCACTACTACATCCAGCGCGTGAACCGCCTGAGCTACCCCATCGACACGTACTTCTTCAAGAACGGCGACATCGGCAACCTGGGCAACGCCACGGGCGCCGCCATCCTGAAGACCACCAAGAACAGCGCCAGCGCCGCCCGCTTCCTGAGCGCCCTGGTCGCCAAGGACGCCCAGACCTTCTTCCTGAGCGTGAACTTCGAGTACCCGGTCATCGGGAACATCCTGCAGCCCACCACCATGCTGCCCTACAGCGACGTGGTCAAGCGCAGCCCCCGCATCGACCCCACCGTGCTGCCCAAGAACATCGACAAGGCCCAGAAACTGCTGCGCGACGCCGGCCTGCTCTGATCCCCCAGTCCTGATCCCCTGGCCGCGACGCTAGACCGGACCGCCGCCCCGACCCACGACCCGTGGGGGGGCGGCGGCCTGCGCTGGTGGGGCCGGGTGGGGGTCGCCGGGACGCCCGCCCTGAATCCTGACCGATCCACTCTGCTATGGTGGCCCGGCTGCGACGGCTCCGGCCGCGCCCGCCCCCTGCCCCCATGAACGCGCGCCGCCCCCACCCCCTGCTGCTGCTCCCGGCCCTGCTGGCCGTGCTGGGCGTCCTGCTGCCGCTGGTGTACCTCGTGCTGCGCGCCCTGGACGCCGAGAGCAGCGAACTGCGCGAGATCGTGTTCCGCGCCCGCAACCTGGAACTGCTGGCCAACACCCTGCTGCTCACGCTGGGCGTTCTGGCCGGCACGACCCTGATCGCACTGCCGCTGGCGTACCTCGCGGCCCGCACGGACCTGCGCCCCCGCCGCCTGCTGATGCTGCTGGGCGTGCTGCCACTGGCCATTCCCGGCTACGTGGGCGCGTACGCCCTGATCGCCGCGAGCGGCGCCGGCGGCACCATCGACGCCCTGACCGGCATCCGCTGGCCCGGCCCGGGCGGGTACTGGGGCGCGCTGGGTGTCCTGACGCTGTTCACGTTCCCGTACCTGTTCCTGAACCTGCACGCCGCGCTGCGCACCCAGGACCCCGCCCTGGAGGACGCCGCGCGCCTACTGGGCCGCACGCCGTGGCAGACCTTCCGGGAGGTCACGCTGCCGTACCTGCGCCCCGCGTGGCTGTCCGGCGCGCTTCTGATCGCCCTGCACGTGCTGGGGGACTTCAGCGTGGTCAGCCTGATGCGTTTTCCCACCTTCAGCGCCGCCATCTACCAGCAGTACACCGCCGCGTACGACCGGGTGTACTCGGCGTGGCTGGCGCTGGCGCTGCTGCTGGTCACGGGGGCCGCGCTGCTGCTCGAGGCCCGCCTGATGCGCGGCGTGCGCCTGTCCCGCGTGTCCCCCGGCGGCACGCGCCGCCCCACGGTCCTCTCGCTGGGGCGCGGGGCGCCGCTCGCCTGGGCCGCGCTGGCCGTGCTGGCGGGCGCGGCGCTGATCGTGCCGCTGGGAACCATCGTGTACTGGCTGCGTCTGGAAACCAACCCGTTCGCCTGGAGCAGCCTGTGGGAGGCGTTCCAGAGTGCGCTGGGCGCCGCGGCGGTCGCGGCCGTCACCACCACCGCCCTGGCGTTCCCGCTGGCGTACATCGGCAGTCGCCACAGCGGCCCGCTGGCCCGGCTGACCGAACGGGCCGCGTACCTGGGGTACGCCACGCCGCCCCTGGCGTTCGCGCTGGCGCTGGTGTTCTTCACGCTGAACGTCGTGCCGCCGCTGTACCAGACCTTCCCGCTGCTGATCATCGCGTACACCCTGCACTTCCTGGCCGAGGCGATCGGCCCGGTCCGCACCAGCCTCCTGAAAGCCACGCCGCGCCTCGAGGAAGCCGGGCGTCTGCTGGGCCTGAGTGCCCCGCAGACGCTGCGGCGCGTGACCATCCCGCTCGTCCGGCCGGGCCTGCTGGTCAGCGCGGCCTTCGTGTTCCTGAGCGTCCTGAAGGAACTGCCGCTCACGCTGCTGCTGTCGCCCATCGGCTTCGAGACGCTCTCCCGCAACGTCTGGGCGTACACCGAGGAGGCGCAGTACGCCTCGGCCGCACCCTACGCACTGGCGCTGGCCCTCAGCGGCGCGCTGCTGACCCTGCTGATCCTGCGCCGCGAGGACCGCCGCGCGCCGCCCCCCGCCCGCCCTGCCTCAACCCGACCCGACCCGACCCGCCCCACCACCCAGCCGGCCACCCCGCCGGCCCCCACCAAGGAAGGCCCCGCATGACCCAGACCCCGGCCCGCACCCCCGGCCCCGTGACCGCCCCGGCCACCGACCCGGCCACCCTGGAACTGCTGGGGCTGGGCAAACGCTACGCGCCGGGCCTGCCGCCGGTCGTGGACGACCTGAACCTGAGCGTGTCGCGCGGCGAGCTGCTGACCCTGCTGGGCCCCAGCGGGTGCGGCAAGACCACCACCCTGCGCCTGATCGCCGGACTGGAACGCCCGGACAGCGGCGAGATCCGCATCGAGGGCCGCAGCGTCACCGCGCCCTTCGCGCCCCCCGAGCGGCGCGGCGTGGGCCTGGTCTTCCAGGATTACGCGCTGTTCCCGCACCTGAACGTGCTGGGGAACGTGCTGTTCGGCCTGCGGCACCTGCCGCGCCACGAGCGGCTGCCCCGCGCCCGCGAGACGCTGTCCCTGGTGGGCCTGACCGTCTTCGAGACGCGCCGCCCGGACCAGCTGAGCGGCGGGCAGCAGCAGCGGGTCGCGCTGGCCCGCGCGCTCGCCCCGCGCCCCAGCGTCCTGCTGCTGGACGAACCGTTCAGCAACCTCGACGCGCAGCTGCGCCACTCCACCCGCCAGGAGGTGCGCGCCATCCTGCGCCGCGCCGGCACGACCGCCATCCTGGTCACGCACGATCAGGAGGAAGCGCTGGCGTTCAGCGACCGGCTGGTCGTCATGCGCGGCGGCCGCGTCGAGCAGAGCGGCCCCCCGCACGAGGTGTACGCCCGCCCCAGCACGGCGTTCGTGGCGAACTTCCTGGGCCGCAGCAACCTGCTGGGCGGCACCGCCGACCGCTTCATGGCCCGCACCGCCCTGGGCGTCCTGCCGCTCATGGAGGCCGCCAGCGGCCCGGTCCTGGTCAGTGTCCGCCCGGAGCACCTGACCTTCACGGACGACCCGCAGGGCACGCCCGTCACCATCGTCGCCCGTGAATTCAAGGGGCACGACGTGACGTACACCGTCCGCCTGGGCAACAGCCAGGAACTGCTGGTGCATGTCCCCAGCGACACCGTCCGCCCGGAAGGCAGCGAGGCCCGCGTGAGCGTCACGCACCCCGCCCGCGCCGTACCGTCCCCCGCCTGATCCGGAGTCCGTCTGATGGACTCCGATTGAATGGCTTGCAAAGCCGCTGGGTCCGAGCGGATGCGAGTGAGAGAGAAACGGGTTCCGGACGTGGAGCTGGCAATCCGGTGAAGTTCCGGATTGTCAGCGAAACAAACGGCAGTCCGTCTGACCCCCCAGAATCCATAAAGGTACCGTCAGACAGGGCTGGCCGCGCGGCCCATACACTGTGTTCCGGACCACTCACAATCCCGCCTGCCTCATGAGACGGCCGGGGGCGGTCATGAAAAGGAGACACGAGCCTGTATGGACTGGAAAAATCTTCCCGGTAGCGGAGGCGGCGTCGAGGACCGGCGCGGCAGGGGCGGTGGCGGCGGGATCGCCGTGGGCGGCGTGGGCGGCCTGATCATCGCCCTGATCGCCATGTTCTTTGGCATCGACCCCGGCGCGATCCTGGGGGGCGGCAGCAGCGAACCCCAGCAGACCCAGTCCCAGTCGGGGCAGCCCCAGGCAGACGACGCCGAGTACCAGTTCGTCAACCAGATTCACCGCAGCACCAACCTCGTCTGGGACGGCATCTTCACGCAGGCGGGCCGCACGTACAACGAGCCCCGGCTGATCCTGTACACCCAGGGCACCAGCAGCGGTTGCGGCGCGGCCAGTTCGGCCGTCGGCCCCTTCTACTGCCCGGCCGACTCGTCCATCTACCTCGATACCAGCTTCTTCGCGCAGATGGACCGGCAGCTCGGCGGCGGCGGCGACTTCGCCTACTCGTACGTGATCGCCCACGAGGTCGGGCACCACGTGCAGAACGAACTCGGCATCGCCGATCAGGTGAGCCGCAAGCAACGCACCGCCCGCAGCGAGGCCGAGGCGAACAGCTACTCCGTGCGCCTGGAACTCCAGGCCGACTGCTTCGCGGGCGTGTGGGGCAGCAAGGTGCAGTCCGTCGCCAGCCTCACCCAGGAGGACCTGCGCGAGGCCGTCAGCACGGCCGAGGCCATCGGGGACGACAACCTGCAACGCCAGTCGGGCAGCCGCGTCGTGCCGGACTCGTTCACTCACGGCAGCGCCCAGCAGCGCGTCAACTGGTTCATGAAGGGCCTGCGCAGCGGCGACGCGAACACCTGCGACACCTTCAGCGTTCCCTACCGCCAGCTGTAACGCCGGGGACCAGAACACCGGCAGCGGGCCGGGGTGCGTGACGTGAATCACGGCGCCCCGGCCCGAACTGCGCTCTGCTGGGAGGCGTGAGCGGCGCAACGAACCCGAACGGATGGCAGGTGGCCGGGATTCCCGTCCTCGTGAAACGCAGCGACCGGCGCCGCACCGTGGCGCTCCAGGTAAAACCCGGCGAGGTCACCCTGTACGCGCCCGTCCGCGTGCCCGACACGAAACTGCTGGAGATCCTGAACGCCCGGCGCGACTGGGTGGCCGGGCACCTCGCGCAGTACGCCCGCATGGTTCCGGCCGCGCCTCTGTCACTGACGGACGGCCAGTCGCTCGCGTTCCTGGGCGACACCCTGACCCTGCGCCTCTCGGAGTACGCGGCCCGCCCCGAGCGGCGCGGCGACACGCTGCACCTGCCCGCCGCACACGCGGACGCCGCCCTGGAAGCCTGGACGCGCCACGCCACGCACGAACCGTACCGCGCGCTGGTCGCCGGGTACGCCACCCAGCTGGGCGCACAGAACCGGCTGCGGCGCGTGCTGGTGGCCGGGGCGAAGGGCCGCTGGGGCAGCTGCACCGCCGGCGGCGACATCCGGCTGCACTGGCGCCTGACCCGCGCCCCCCTGCCGGTCCTGCACTACGTGGCGCTGCACGAGGCGGCGCACCTGCTCGAACTGAACCACTCGCCGCGCTACTGGGCGCACGTGGCGCGCGTCATGCCCGACTGGCAGGCCCACCGCGCGTGGCTGCGGACGCACGGGCACACCCTCTGAACGGCAGCACAGAGGGTCAGGAATCCAGGTCGGACTCCTGACCCTCTATGGTCAAGCGCACTTACATCGCGGGCATGGGCGCTGGTGTCGGCAGGCCCGGCGTGTCCGGGTTGTCGGTGGGGGTGGGCTCCGGCATGCCGGGCGTATCCGGGTTCACCGGCGGGTCGCTGATCTCGCCGATGTCGCCGCGTCCCGGCATCTGCTCGGGCAGCGGGGCGGGCGTGTCAGTCGGTTCGGTCGCGGGAGCGGTCGGACGGTCGTACGGTCCAGTCATGGTGCACCTCCTGGGTGTGGATGGGTCAGTCTGGCGCGTCACGGTGGGCGCCAGCGCACAGCGGCATGAAGCGCCCTTCATTCCCCTTCACGCCAGCCGCGCGGCCCACACGGCACACTGGAGCATGACCCCGCGATTCCCGATCCGCGCTGCCGTTCTCCTGTCCGGTGCCCTGCTGACCGGCCCCGGTGCGGCGGCCCAGACGGCAGCGCCCGCTGTAACCTTCCAGCCGTTCGTGAGCGGCCTGACGCAGGTCACGGCCATCACGCACGCCGGGGACGATTCCGGGCGGCTGTTCGTCACGCAGCAGGACGGCCGGGTACGGGTCGTCACGGGCGGGCGCGTGCAGCCGCAGGTGTTCCTGGACCTGCGGTCCCTGACCCGCGCGGGCGGCGAACGCGGCCTGCTGGGACTGGCCTTCGACCCGGCCTTCAAGACCAACCGCCGCCTGTACGTGCATTACACCGACCGCTCCGGGAACACCGTCCTGGCGCGCTACGTGGCAGCCTCCAGCGGCACGACCGCCGACCCGGCCAGCGCGAAGACCCTGTTCACGGCCCGTCAGCCGTACTCGAACCACAACGGCGGGCAGCTCGCCTTCGGCCCGGACGGGTTCCTGTACCTGGGCCTGGGCGACGGTGGGTCCGGCGGCGACCCGCAGAATCTCGCACAGAACCTCTCCTCACCGCTGGGGAAACTGCTGCGTTTCGACGTGCGCGGCGACGCCGCCCGACCCGCGCCCGGCAACCCCTTCCTGACCCGCTCGGGCGCGAACCCGAACATCTGGGCGTACGGCCTGCGCAACCCCTGGCGGTTCTCCTTCGACCGGCAGACCGGCGACCTGATCATCGCGGACGTCGGCCAGAACGCCTTCGAGGAGATCGATTTCCAGCCGCGCGCCAGCCGGGGCGGCGAGAACTACGGCTGGCGCCCCCGCGAGGGCCGGCAGTGCTTCGAGCCGAACTGCTCTGCGCAGGGCTTCGTGGACCCGGTGCTGGTGTACGGCCGCCAGGAAGGGCAGAGCGTCACGGGCGGGTTCGTGTACCGGGGCGCGGCCATTCCCGCCCTGAAAGGCCAGTATGTGTTCGCGGACTTCGCCAGCGGCACCGTGTGGGCCGCGCCCGCCCGGGGGCAGGCCTGGACGAAACGCACCCTGGGCCGTGTGGACAACCCCAGCACCTTCGGCGAGGACGAACGCGGCGAACTGTACGTCGCCGAGTACTCCAGCGGCCGCCTGTTGAAACTCGCGCCCGGCCGCTGATGGCCCGCCCCGGTCTGCTGTACTGAAGGGATGCGCAGAATCATCGTGATCGGCACGACCGGCAGCGGCAAGACCACCTTCGCCCGCGCCCTCGCCGCCCGGCTGGGCGTCCCGCACGGCGAGCAGGACGCCTGGAACCACGGCCCCGGCTGGCAGGAAACGCCACTCCCGCTGTTCCGGGCGCAGGTCGCCGCTTTCACCGCCGCCGACACCTGGGTCATGGACGGCAATTACAGCAAGGCCCGAGACCTGGGCTGGGCGCGCGCCGACACGCTCGTGTGGCTGGATTACCCGGCGCCCGTCGTGTTCTGGCGCGTCCTGACCCGCACGGTGCGCCGCGTGGCGACCCGTCAGGAACTCTGGAACGGCAACCGCGAGACGCTGCGCGGCGCCCTGCAACCCGACGGCCCGGTCCGCTGGTTCTTCCGCACCCACTGGCAGCGCCGCCGCGATACCCCCGCGCAGGCCGCCGCCTACCCGCACCTGACCCTGATCCGCCTGCGGACCCCCGCCCAGGCGGCCGCGTGGCTGCGGGCGCAGGGAAACACGGCGCGCTGATCAGTCCGCTGGCGTCCAGCGGTACTCGGCCAGCAGGGGCCGGTGGTCACTGAGCGCCCAGGGCAGCACCTGAGTCCGTGTGGGCATCAGGCCCCGGCCCATCAGGTGATCGATCCGCAGGCGCAGCGAGGGAAAGGTCCAGCCCGGCCCGCGCCCGGCGAGGTCATGCGCGTCCGGCCCGAACGCGGCCCGCAGGTCGCGGTACACCTGCCCGCGCGGCGGGGTGTTCAGGTCGCCGCCCAGCAGCGACCGCCCCGGCGCCCCGGCCGCGACCGCCCGCAGCAACTGCACCTGTCCGGCACGGGCGTCCCGCGTGCGCCGCACCCGCGCCAGATCACCCGTCAGGACCGAACTGACCTGCACGGTGCCCAGGTGCGCGTTCACGACCGTCAGCGGCTCGCCCCGCCACTCCAGGCGCGTGACCAGCAGTTCGCGGCGGTTGCCCGGCAGCGCCTCTGACCGGCTGCCCAGCAGCGGCAGGCGCGTCAGGGTCATCACCTCTCCGGCCTCCGCCACCGCGTACCCCGGCAGGGCGCGCAGAAACGCCGCCCGGAAGTCCGGCTGCACGAAGCGCGACTCCTGAAGCAGCAGCACGTCCGCCTTCAGGGACTGCAGGCGGCCCGCCAGTTCGTCCGGCGTGGTGCGCGCCCCGCCCAGCACGTTGAAGGTCACGACCCGCAGCGTGCCCTTCTGCTGCGGCGTCCAGTGCAGCAGCCCCGCGCCCCAGACGGCCAGCAGCAGTGCCGCCAGGGCCACTCGCCGCCCCCGGCGCCGCCACAGCGCCCAGGCCAGGGCCGGCAGGGTCGCCAGCACCCACAGCAGCGGCGGCGCGTACGCCAGCAGCAGCGTGGGCAACGTCCGCTCGGCGGGCCACTCGCCCAGCGCCCAGGTCAGGCACACCAGCAGCAGCGTCATCCAGGCCAGTTTCACAGGGCGCAGTCTGCCGCACCGGGCAGGGTGCGCCGTCCACCCAAAGAAAGTCAGCCAAAGAAAGGGGGAGAGGCCGCCTCGCCCCTCCCCCCGTCGTCACCGACTATCTGGCGGTACTGATCTCAGCGGTACTGGGCGGCCAGATCCCGCGCCTCTTCCCGAGCGGCGAGTTCCTGACGCTGCACCAGGGCCACGGCGTCCGTCAGGGCTTCCTTCAGGTCGGCGGTTCCGATGTTCTTCAGCGCGCTGACGGGGATACCGCCGTCCGTGCGGTCAATCTGGCGTTCCAGCGCCTCGGGGTCGGCCGCGTCGGCCTTGTTCAGCGCGATCACGGTCGGCAGGTCCCGGAAGCCTAGGTCTTCCAAGATGCGGTTCACGGCGTCCAGGCGGGTGTCCGCGCCGGGGCTGGCGGCGTCGACCACGTGCAGCAGTACGTCCGCGTCCCCGATTTCCTCCAGGGTGGACCGGAACGCGCGCGTCAGGTCCTTGGGCAGGTCGCGGATGAAGCCCACGGTGTCGGTCAACACGACCGGCCCGATGCCTTCCAGGTAGCCCTGGCGGCTGGTGGGTCGCAGCGTGGCGAACAGTTTGTTCTCGGCCAGCACGCGCCGGGGTTCCTCGGCGGCGTGCGTGAAGGCGTTCAGCAGGGTGCTCTTGCCCGCGTTCGTGTACCCCACGATGGAGATGACCGGCACGGCGTTGCGTTCGCGGGTCTTGCGGCGTTCCTCGCGGCGCTGCGCCACTCCTTCCAGTTGTTTTTCCAGGAAGGACAGGCGGTCGTTGATGCGGCGGCGGTCCAGCTCCAGTTTCGTCTCACCGGGGCCGCGCGTGCCGATCGCGCCGCCGGCCGCGCTGCCGCCGCCCCCGCCGATGCGGGACAGGGCCGCGCCCGCGCCCAGCAGGCGGGGTTTCATGTAGCGCAGCTGCGCGAGTTCCACCTGCAGGCGCGATTCCACGCCCTGCGCATGCAGCGCGAAGATATCCAGGATCAGCTGCGTGCGGTCGATGATCTTCAGGCCCGTCGCGGCCTCGATTTCACGCGCCTGGGCCGGGCCGAGTTCCTGCCCGAAGATCAGCAGGTCCGCGTCCAGGTGGTAGGCGCGGCTGGTCAGTTCTTCCAGCTTGCCCGCCCCGACCAGGGTGCCGGCCTTCAGGTTCTTGCGGTACACCAGTTCGCGGTACACGACCTCCGCGCCGGCCGTGCGGGCCAGTTCGGCCAGTTCGTCCAGGCGTTCCTCGGCGTCGAATTCGCCCTGGTCGATCTGCACCAGAATGGCGCGCTCGTGGTCCTTCTTCGAGACGCGGGTGCGGGCGGCGCGGGCGATTTCTTCCTCCAGCGCCTGCACCTGCGCGCCCAGGTCGAACTCGTCGATCTGGAAGGCCGGGACGGGCGGCAGGATGCGCCAGTCCTCTTCCTCGCCGACCGTGCCAGGGGGCGTCAGGTGCGCGGTGTGCACCAGGCCCGGCTGCCCGCCGTCGCGTACCTCGATGGCCGTCACGGCGTCCAGGCGGCGCAGGAACAGCGTGGACAGGTCGCCCTTGCTCAGCACGCCGCCGCGCGGGTGGGTGTGCAGCAGGTGAAAGCCGCTCAGGCGGTTCTCGCCCATGCGCAGGTCCGGGAATTCGGTGCCCTTGGCGTCGGCCACGCTGACGCTGATCACGCGGCCACGCCGGTCGATCAGGACGCCCACCTCGCGGCGGATGTCGCTGGACAGTTCCGCGAGGTTGCGCGCCAGTTCCGGCGAGCCCACGCGGCCCGGCTCGATGCGGCGGCGGTACAGGTTGCCCAGGGATTTCAGCTGTGCGGGCCGCAGGCCCGAGGTGTTGCCGTGTACTTTATCTATCTTCGGTCACTTCCTTGTGGGGTCCCCTGCCGTGGCGCCGCGTCGGCGTCCACGGGGGAGGGGAGGGGTGCGTTTCGGGGGGAGGGCAGACGCACGTTCGGGCCACCCGGACATCGTCCGCGCAGCGAGGGACACGTGGGTTCCGGCATTGACCCCAGTTTACGGCAGGGGGCCAGTGCGGAACGTGTGCATTCACCGGAAGGTCTGGATCATCGTGCCTTCACGGTAGGGCAGGGCGCACCCGGAACGCATCCGCCAGCTGACGTACCATCCGGGTATGCCCCACCCCGAACTCCTGCGTGACACCCTGCGCGAAGTGCTGTACGGACCGGTCGGTCTGCGCGGCCTGTTCAGCGAGCCCGGCCAGGGGCTGCTGCACGCCGCGCACGCCTTCACGGCCGCGCAGGCCCGCGCGCCGCAGCCCGGTCAGTCCCCTCAGCCCGCCCGGCCCAGCGTGGCAGCGCGCGTGATGACCCTGCGTCAGACCCTGCAACTCACGGCCGCGACCCTGGCCGACCCGCACGCCCTGCTGGGCGACCCCACCGACCCGCGCACCTGGGCACCCGCCGACGACGCCGCGTGGCGCGCGGAACTCGTGGCGCTGGCCGGTGCCGGGCAGGCGCTGTACGACGCCCTGTACCGCCCGCTCAGCGCCGAGGGGCTGCGCGAGGCCCACGGCGCAGTCGTGCAGGCGGCGCGCGAGGCGGCCGTGCTGCGCTTCATCCGGGACACCCTGCCGGCCGGATAGTCGGCGGGCCGACAAGAAAAAGCGAGCGCCGGACGTCCTGAAAGGGGATGTCCGGCGCTCGTGTCTGGCGAAGAGGGTGGGATTCGAACCCACGGTACAGTTGCCCGTACTTCAGTTTTCGAGACTGACCCATTCAACCACTCTGGCACCTCTCCGCACCTGTGATGATCGCCTGAACGGGCGTCCGGGAGTGTAGCACAGCTGCCTGCCCGCGCAACAGCCCCGCCCGGCCGGTCAGAGGGGCAGCCCTCACCCTTGCGCACACAGGGGCGCGAGGAGTATGCTGCCAAGGTTGAAAACTGCCCCGGCTTCCGGGTTGCACCAGGGGGGTTTTTCGGCATACCACCCCACCTTCGTCCCAGCTGCACCTGACCCCGTCCCCCGTGGATACCAGGAACGGCCGCGCGACCCAGGAACCGGCGGTGAGTGATCACCTCCAGACAGGACCCGCAACCCAGCGCCGCCCCGTACGCGTGGGCGGACCCGCCCTCCCGCAAGCAACTGCTTAAGAACCTAGGAGTGATTCACCCTGCCTACCACCCAGCAACTGCTCCGTAAGGGTCGCAAGACGATCCAGAAGAAGAGCAAGGTCCCTGCCCTCAAAGGCAGCCCCTTCCGCCGCGGCGTGTGCACGGTCGTCAAGACCACCACCCCCAAGAAGCCGAACTCGGCGCTGCGTAAGATCGCCCGCGTCCGCCTGTCCAGCGCCTTCGAAGTCACCGCGTACATCCCCGGTGAAGGCCACAACCTGCAGGAGCACAGCGTCGTGCTGATCCGCGGCGGCCGTGTCAAGGACCTTCCCGGTGTGCGCTACCACATCGTGCGCGGCAGCCTCGACACCCAGGGCGTCAAGGACCGTAACAAGAGCCGCTCCAAGTACGGCACCAAGAAGCCCAAGGCCGGCGCCGCCGCCGCGGGCGCGAAGAAGAAGTAACCACGCCCGACCGGGCCGCCCCCAGCGGCTGCCCGCGTCCGCGTGACCTTCGCCGTGAACCGGCCTTCCCACACGGGAACGCCAGTGAAGCAAGTTATTCGCGCCTGAGCGCGCAATCCCCGCCCGGTCAACAGTGGACCGGAAGGGGCCAAAGGGAGTCAACATGGCACGTCGCCGCCAAGCAGAAGTGCGCGTCATTCAGCCCGACCTGGTCTACCAGGACGTGCTGGTGAGCGCGACCATCAACCGCATCATGCAGGATGGCAAGAAGAACCTCGCCAGCCGCATCTTCTACGGAGCCATGAAGCTCGTGCAGGAACGCACCGGCCAGGAGTCCCTGAAGATCTTCAAGCAGGCCTTCGACAACGTCAAACCCCGCGTCGAAGTCCGCAGCCGCCGCGTCGGCGGCAGCACCTACCAGGTGCCCGTCGAGGTCAGCGCCCGCCGTCAGCAGAGCCTCACGCTGCGCTGGATGATGGCCGCCGTCGAGAGCCGCCCCGAGCGCACCGCCATCGAGCGCCTCGCCGGTGAAATCATGGACGCCGCGCAGGGCCGTGGCGGCGCCATCAAGAAGAAAGACGACATCGAGCGCATGGCGGAAGCCAACCGCGCCTACGCGCACTACCGCTGGTAATCCCGCTTCACGTCCCCCCTCTGCGGGGGACTGGAGGGAGCGAGACGGACGGCGGCCCGCCCGCCGTCCATTTCGCATGAGACCCGCGCCCCACACGGCCTCCGCGCCGAGCTGACGGTGACGAGACACGTCACCCGACAGAATCAGGGAGTCTTATGACCACCAAAGCCCAGAGCTACCTGCACCACTTCCGCAACATCGGGATTGCCGCGCACATCGACGCCGGTAAGACCACCACCACCGAGCGCATCCTGTACTACACCGGACGCACCCACAACATCGGCGAAGTGCACGACGGCGCCGCCACCATGGACTGGATGGAGCAGGAGCGCGAGCGCGGCATCACCATCACCGCCGCCGCCACCACCGCCAAGTGGAAGCACTCCACGACCGGCGAAGAGTACACCGTCAACATCATCGACACGCCCGGCCACGTGGACTTCACCATCGAAGTCGAGCGCAGCATGCGCGTGCTCGACGGCGCCGTCGCCGTGTTCGACTCCAGCCAGGGCGTCGAGCCCCAGAGCGAGACCGTGTGGCGTCAGGCCGACCGTTACGGCGTGCCCCGCATCGCGTTCAGCAACAAGATGGACAAGACCGGCGCGAGCTTCGAACTCGTGCTGAACGACATCAAAGAGCGCCTCGGCGCCGTCGCCGCCCCCATCCAGTACCCCATGGGCGCCGAGAACGAGTTCAAGGGCATCATCGACATCGTGCGTCAGCGCGCCCACTTCTACACCAACGACCTGGGCACCGACATCGAGGAAACCGACATCCCGGCCGAGTACGCCGACAAGGTCGTCGAGATCCGCGCCCAGCTGATCGAGGCCGCCGCCGAAGTCGACGAGAACCTGATGATGAAGTACCTCGAAGGCGAGGAACCCACCGTCGAGGAACTCGTGGCCGCCATCCGCAAGGGCACCATCGAGAAGCGCATCTTCCCCGTCCTGTGCGGCAGCGCGCTGAAGAACAAGGGCGTGCAGCTGCTGCTCGACGCCGTCGTCGACTACCTGCCCAGCCCGCTGGAAGTCCCGGCGATCAAGGGCAAGATCGAGGACAGCGAAGAGACCCAGGAGTTCCCCGCGGACCCCGAGGGCAAGCTGGCCGCGCTGGCCTTCAAGATCATGGCCGACCCCTACGTGGGCCGCCTGACCTTCGTGCGCATCTACTCGGGCACCCTGCAGTCCGGCAGCTACGTGTACAACGCCACCAAAGAGAAGCGTGAACGCGTGGGCCGCCTGCTGCGCATGCACGCCAACAGCCGCGAGGAAGTCACCGAACTGAAGGCCGGGGAACTCGGCGCCGTGATCGGCCTGAAAGACGCCGGCACCGGCAACACCCTGATCGGCGACGGCGACGACAAGGTCCTGCTGGAAAGCATCGACGTGCCCGAGCCCGTCATCAAGCTCGCCATCGAGCCCAAGACGAAAGCCGACCAGGAAAAGATGGGCATCGGCCTGCAGAAACTGGCCGAAGAGGATCCCACCTTCCGCGTGGAGTCCGACCAGGAAAGCGGTCAGACCACCATCGCCGGCATGGGCGAACTGCACCTGGAAATCCTGGTGGACCGCCTGCGCCGCGAGTACAAGGTCGACGCGAACGTCGGCGCGCCCCAGGTGGCCTACCGTGAAACCATCACCAAGCAGGTCGAGGTGGACAGCAAGTTCGCCCGCCAGTCCGGTGGTCGCGGTCAGTACGGTCACGTCAAACTGCGCGTGGAGCCCCTGGAGCCCGGCGCCGGCTTCATCTTCGAGAACGCCGTTGTCGGCGGCACCGTGCCCAAGGAGTACATCGGGCCGGCCCAGAAGGGTGTCGAGGAAGCCATGCAGAGCGGCCCCATGCTGGGCTTCCCCGTGGTCGACGTGAAAGTCACCATCTACGACGGCAGCTACCACGAAGTGGACTCCTCGGAAATGGCCTTCAAGATCGCCGGATCCATGGGCCTCAAGGAAGCCGTCCAGAAGGGCAGCCCCGCCATCCTGGAACCCGTCATGCGCGTCGAGGTCACCGTGCCCGACGACTTCATGGGTGACATCATCGGCGACCTGAACAGCCGCCGTGGCCAGATCCAGGGCATGGAAGCCCGCGGCAACGCGCAGATCGTCAAGGCCTTCGTGCCCCTGAGCGAGATGTTCGGTTACGCGACCGACATGCGCTCCAAGACCCAGGGCCGCGCCAGCTACAGCATGTTCTTCGACCACTACACCCAGGTGCCGAACAACATCGCCCAGCAGCTCATCAAGAAGTAACCTTCCTCCGGGAAAGGCGCGCCCCTGCCGGGCGCAGCGCGAGAGGCGGACCCCTGCACGGGTCCGCCTCTTGGCTTGCGCCGGCATTCGGCGGCCAGCCACTTACCCCGGTCAGCCCTGTATCCCCAGCCCGCTGCGGCGCCGCATGCAGCGGGCTGTACTCTGAAGGCGATGACCATGCCCACCGACCCCACTTCCCAGTCCCCGCTGCCGACCCCGCCGGCCCGCCTGTCGTTCATCACGGTGCCGCTGTTGATCGCGCTGTTCTACAACGGCTTTTCGCTGCTGTCCCTGCCGTTCGCCGGTTCGACCCTGAACGAGATGCTGGACATGCTCGGTCAGGGCAGCACGCCGGTCCGGCTGGACGAGGCGCAGATCTCGCTGGTGCTGTGGATCTCGTTCGCCCTGACCGCGGCGCTGATCCTGTGGCTGTACTTCACGCGCCGCGCCGTGATTGAGGGCCGCGCCTGGGGCCGGGTGTCCACCATCGTGATCGGGGTCCTCAGTCTGCTGGCCCTGCCGTTCGGGCCGGTGCTGGGTATTTTCATGCTGATCGGCGCTTTCGACCGGCAGGTGGTCGCCTACACCACCCGCTAAGGACACTGCGTTTCTCCTGTAGATCGGAGAGCGGAGCAGAACCAGTACGTTGGAGCAAGAATGGATGGGCTTCGGGGAAAGCGCCGGAGCCCGCAGTGTGAGCGGCGCGGTACTTGGGTGCGGAAGGACGACGGACCTGTCACTCCGTCCGGATATGGGGGACGGTCAGTTGGGCCATACAGGCTGAAATAATGCCTCCCACCCGGTCACGGGCGACCTCAACAGTCACCTTCCACCGGCCAGGGCTTGTACCGGGAACAGAAATCCTGTACCCTGACTCTTCGGTGCGCCGTGTTTTTCACGGGTCCAGTTGCGAGCTCCGGCCCGCAGCACAGGAACGGAAAGATTCCGGCGCAGCGTGCCAGCTTGGCGGGACACTGCCCTGGCGAGATTCAACCCAATGTGGGTCACGCCACCAGAACCCTGCGGTATGCGCGGGGGGAACCCGATCAAAGGGCCGGTTTTGCGTGTGTCCACCTCTTGGAGGGAGTAAGAACATGGCTAAGGGAACGTTTGAACGCACCAAACCCCACGTGAACGTGGGCACCATCGGTCACGTCGACCACGGCAAGACCACCCTCACCGCGGCCATCACCTTCACCGCCGCCGCCTCGGACCCCACCATCGAAAAACTGGCCTACGACCAGATCGACAAGGCCCCCGAGGAAAAAGCCCGCGGTATCACCATCAACACCGCCCACGTCGAGTACAACACCCCCACCCGCCACTACAGCCACGTCGACTGCCCCGGCCACGCCGACTACGTCAAGAACATGATCACCGGAGCCGCCCAGATGGACGGCGCCATCCTGGTGGTCAGCAGCGCTGACGGCCCCATGCCCCAGACCCGCGAGCACATCCTGCTCGCCCGTCAGGTCGGCGTGCCCTACATCGTCGTCTTCATGAACAAGGTCGACATGGTCGACGACGAAGAACTCCTCGAGCTCGTCGAGATGGAAGTCCGCGAACTCCTCAGCAAGTACGAGTTCCCCGGCGACGACCTCCCCGTCGTCAAGGGCAGCGCCCTGCAGGCCCTCGAAGCCCTCCAGGCCAACCCCAAGACCGCCCGCGGCGAGAACAACTGGGTCGACCGCATCTGGGACCTGCTCGACGCGGTGGACAGCTACATCCCCACCCCCGAGCGCGCCACGGACAAGACCTTCCTGATGCCCGTCGAAGACGTGTTCACGATCACCGGTCGTGGCACCGTGGCCACCGGCCGCGTCGAGCGTGGCGTGGTCAAGGTTCAGGACGAAGTGGAAATCATCGGTCTGCGCGACACGAAGAAGACCACGGTGACCGGGATCGAAATGCACCGCAAGCTGCTGGACAGCGGCATGGCGGGCGACAACGTGGGCGTGCTGCTGCGCGGCGTGGCGCGTGACGACGTGGAACGTGGCCAGGTGCTGGCGAAGCCCGGCAGCATCAAGCCGCACACGAAGTTCGAAGCGAGCGTGTACGTGCTGAGCAAGGACGAAGGCGGGCGTCACAGCGCGTTCTTCGGCGGGTACCGCCCGCAGTTCTACTTCCGCACGACGGACGTGACGGGCGTGGTGGAACTGCCCGAGGGCGTGGAGATGGTCATGCCCGGCGATAACATCACGTTCGTGGTGGAACTGATCAAGCCGATCGCGATGGAAGAAGGCCTGCGCTTCGCCATCCGCGAAGGTGGCCGTACCGTCGGCGCCGGCGTCGTCGCCAAGGTCCTGGAGTAATAGCAATGGTTGCCCCGAAGATTCGCATCAAACTGCGTGGCTTTGACCACAAGGCGCTGGACCAGTCCGCCAGCAAGATCGTGGACACGGTCCGGCGCACCGGAGCGGACGTGAGCGGCCCCGTGCCCCTCCCCACCCGCATCCGCCGCTTCTGCGTGCTGCGCAGCCCCTTCGTCAACAAGGACAGCCGCGAGCACTTCGAGATCCGCACGCACAACCGTCTGGTGGACATCATGAACCCCACCAAGAAGACGATTGACAGCCTGATGACCCTCGACCTGCCCACCGGCGTCGACATCGAGATCAAGACCGTCGGAGGCCGCGCATGAAAGGCATCCTCGGCACCAAGATCGGCATGACCCAGATCTGGAAAGGCGACCGCGCCGTTCCCGTGACCGTCGTGCTGGCTGGCCCGTGCCCCGTCGTGCAGCGCAAGACCGCGCAGACCGACGGCTACGAGGCCGTGCAGATCGGTTACGCTCCCAAGCGCGAGAAGAGCGTCAACCGTCCCGCCGCGGGTCACTTCAAGAAGGCCGGGGTCAGCCCCGTGCGCTTCCTGCGTGAATTCCGTGACTTCAACCCCGAAGGGGACACCGTCGCCATCGACATCTTCTCCGAAGGTGAGAAGATCGACGCGACCGGCACCAGCAAGGGCAAGGGCTTCCAGGGCGTCATGAAGCGCTGGAACTTCAAGGGTGGTCCCGCCAGCCACGGTTCCAAGAAATGGCACCGTCGCCCCGGTTCCATCGGCCAGCGCAAGACGCCCGGCCGCGTGTACAAGGGCAAACGCATGGCCGGCCACATGGGCATGGAGCGCATCACCGTCCAGAACCTGGAAGTGGTCGAGATCCGCGCTGACGAGAACATCATTCTGGTCAAGGGTGCCATTCCCGGCGCCAACGGTGGACTCGTCGTGCTGCGCCAGGCTGCCAAGGGAGGCAAGTAAGACATGGCGCAGATCAACGTCATCGGCAAGAACGGGGGCCGCACCATCGACCTCGAACTGCCGGAAGTGAACAGCGGCGTCCTGCACGACGTCGTCACCTGGCAGCTCGCCAGCCGCCGCCGCGGCACGGCCAGCACCAAGACCCGCGCTCAGGTGAGCGCGACCGGCAAGAAGATGTTCAGCCAGAAAGGCACCGGTAACGCCCGTCACGGCGACCGCAGCGTTCCCACCTTCGTGGGCGGCGGCGTGGCCTTCGGGCCCAAGCCCCGCAGCTACGGCTACACCCTGCCCCGCAAGGTCCGCCAGCTGGGCCTCGCCATGGCCCTGGCCGCCCGCCAGGACGAAGGCAAACTGGTCGCGGTCGACGGCTTCGACGTCGACGGCAAGACCAAGAACTTCGTGTCCTGGGCTGCCCAGAACGGCATGGACGGCACCGAGCGCGTTCTGATCGTCACCGACGACGCCCAGACCCGTCAGGCTGCGCGCAACGTCGCGTGGGCCACCGTGATGCCCGTCGCCGGTCTGAACGCCTACGACATCCTGCGCCACGAGCGCCTGGTGATCGACGCGGTCGCCCTGGAGCCCGCGCAGGAAGAAGAAGGGGAGCAGGCATGAGCCACTACGACATCCTTCAGCAGCCCGTGATCAGCGAGAAAGCCTACGCTGGCATGGAACGCGGCGTGTACACCTTCTGGGTGAGCCCCAAGGCCACCAAGACCGACATCAAGAGCGCCGTTCAGAAAGCGTTCGGCGTGACCGTGATCGGCATCAGCACCATGAACGTCCCCGGCAAGCGCAAGCGCGTCGGCCGGTTCATCGGTCACCGCGCCGACCGCAAGAAGGCCATCGTGCGTCTCGCCGAAGGCCAGAAGATCGAGGCCCTCGAAGGCCAGGCCTAAGGAGAGATTGAACATGGCCGTCAAGAAATACCGTCCGTACACCCCCAGCCGTCGCCAGATGACGACTGCGGACTTCAGCGGACTGACCAAGAAGCGCCCCGAAAAGGCGCTCACCACCGCCCTCCCCAAGACCGGCGGTCGTAACAACCGTGGCCGCATCACCAGCCGCTTCATCGGCGGTGGCCACAAGCGCCTGTACCGCATCATCGACTTCAAGCGCCGCGACAAGGCCGGCGTGACCGCCAAGGTCGCCGCGATCGAGTACGATCCCAACCGCAGCGCCCGCATCGCCCTGCTGCACTACGCCGACGGCGCCAAGCGTTACATCCTGGCCCCCGAAGGCCTGCAGGTCGGCGCGACCGTGAACGCCGGACCCGAAGCCGAACCCAAGCTGGGCAACGCCCTGCCGCTGCGTTTCGTGCCCGTCGGTGCCGTCGTCCACGCCGTGGAACTCGTGCCGCAGAAGGGCGCCCAGCTCGCCCGCAGCGCCGGCACCAGCATCCAGGTGCAGGGCAAGGAAAGCGACTACGTGATCCTGCGACTGCCCAGCGGTGAGCTGCGCCGCGTGCACAGCGAGTGCTACGCGACCATCGGTACGGTCGGCAACGCCGAGCACAAGAACATCAACCTCGGTAAGGCCGGCCGTAGCCGCTGGCTCGGCCGCAAGCCCCACCAGCGTGGTAGCTCCATGAACCCCGTGGATCACCCCCACGGCGGCGGTGAAGGCCGCACCGGTGCCGGACGCGTGCCTGTGTCCCCCTGGGGCCAGCCCGCCAAGGGTCTCAAGACCCGCAAGAAGCGTAAGAACAGCGACCGCTTCATCATCACCCGCCGCGGCGGGAAGTAAGGAGGGTAGGACATGCCCCGTAGCCTCAAGAAAGGCCCGTTCGTGGATGACCACCTCCTGAAGAAGGTCGACGTCCAGAACGAAAAGAAAGACAAGCGCGTCATCAAGACCTGGTCGCGCCGCTCCACCATCGTCCCCGAAATGATCGGTCACACCATCGCCGTCCACAACGGCAAGCAGCACGTTCCCGTCTTCGTGAACGAGCAGATGATCGGCCACAAGCTCGGCGAGTTCAGCCCCACCCGCAGCTACCGCGGCCACGGCGCTGACAAGAACGCCAAGGGGAGCAAGAAGAAATGACCGCTCCTGAATTCCGCAACAAGAAGCAGCGCAAGCAGCAGCAGAAACTGCGCACCCCCGGCAAGGCCATCGCCAAGTACGTGCGCATCAGCCCCCGCAAGGTCCGCCTCGTGGTCGACGTGATCCGCGGCAAGAGCGTGCGTGACGCCGAAGACCTGCTGCGCTTCATCCCCCGCGCCGCCAGCGAGCCCGTCGCGAAAGTCCTGAACAGCGCCAAGCACAACGCGCTGCACAACGACGAGATGCTCGAAGACCGCCTGGTCATCACGGCCGCCTACGTGGACGCCGGACCGACCCTCAAGCGCCTGATTCCCCGCGCCCGTGGCAGCGCGAACATCATCAAGAAGCGCACCAGCCACATCACCATCATCGTGGGCGAGAAGGGGAACAAGTAATGGGTAACAAGATCAACCCGAACGGCTTCCGCCTGGGCATCACCCGTGGCTGGAACAGCCGCTGGTACGCCGGCAAGAAGCAGTACGCCGGTCTGCTGAAAGAGGACGAGAAGATCCGTAACCTCGTCGGCAAGAAGCTCAACGCTGCCGGCATCGCCCGCATCGAGATCGAGCGCGCCGGCCAGCAGGTCAACGTGATCATCAGCGCCGCGAAACCCGGCATCGTGATCGGCAAGGGCGGCGAGTCCATCAAGGAACTCCGCCAGGACATCGAGAAACTCGTGTCCGCCGGCACGGTTGCGGTGAACGTCGCCGAGATCCCCAACCCCAACATCAGCGCGCCCCTGGTCGCCCTGCGCATCGCCGAGCAGATCGAACGCCGCTTCGCGTTCCGCCGCGCCATGAAGCAGGCCGCCCAGCGCGTGATGGAATCCGGCGCCCGTGGCGTCAAGATCATCCTGTCCGGCCGCCTCGGCGGAGCCGAGCAGGCCCGTACCGAGATGGTCCGCGAAGGCCGCGTGCCCCTGCACACCCTGCGCGCCGACATCGACTACGGCACCGCCCTGGCCCGCACCACCTACGGCATCCTGGGCATCAAGGTCATGGTCTTCACCGGTGAAGTCATCGGTGGCCGCACCGAGACCTTCGCCCGCCCCCAGCGCCGCAACGACGAGCGCCGCCCTGAAGGTGACCGTCCCAACCGGCGCCGCCCGACCGCGCGGCGCCGCCCCGGAGGTGAGTGATGCTTCTTCCCAAGCGCACCAAGTTCCGTAAACAGCACCGCGGCCGGATGACCGGTGACGCCAAGGGCGGCGACTACGTCGCGTTCGGCGACTTCGGCCTGATCGCCCTGGAACCCGCCTGGATCAAGAGCAACCAGATTGAGGCGTGCCGTATCGTCATGAGCCGTCACTTCCGCCGCGGCGGTAAGATCTACATCCGCATCTTCCCCGACAAACCCGTCACCAAGAAACCCGCCGAAACCCGAATGGGTAAAGGTAAGGGCGCCGTGGAGTTCTGGGTCAGCGTCGTGAAACCCGGCCGCGTGATGTTCGAAGTGTCCGGCGTGACCGAGGAGCAGGCCAAGGAAGCCTTCCGCCTCGCCGGTCACAAGCTGCCCATCCAGACCAAGATGGTCAAGCGCGAGGTCTACGATGAAGCCCAGTGAGATGCGTAACCTGAAGGCCGACGATTTCGCCCGTGAAATCGACGCCCGCAAGAAAGAACTGATGGAGCTGCGCTTCCAGGCCGCCACCGGCAACCTGGCCCAGCCCCACCGCGTGACGCAGCTGCGCCGCGAAGTCGCTCAGCTCAACACCATCCGCGCTGAGCAGAGCAAGCAGGGAGAGCAGGCATGAAGAAGACCTTTACCGGCGTCGTCGTGAGCGACAAGGCCGACAAGACGGTCAGCGTCAAGGTCGAGCGCCGCTTCGCCCACCCGCTGTACGGCAAGGTCGTGACCCGCAGCCACAAGTACGCTGCGCACGACGAGAACAACGAGTTCCGTATCGGCGACCGCGTCGAGATCCTCGCGGTGCGCCCCATCAGCAAGACCAAGACCTGGAAGGTCACCAAGCTGATCGAGCGTCCCCGCGGCATCGAGACCACCGCCGTGGAAACCGAAGGGGGTAACGCATGATCATGCCTCAATCCCGCCTCGACGTGGCGGACAACAGCGGCGCCCGCGAGATCATGTGCATCCGCGTGCTGAACAGCGGCATCGGCGGCAAGGGCCTGACGACCGGCGGCGGCGGTAACAAACGCTACGCCCACGTCGGCGACATCATCGTCGCCTCCGTCAAGGACGCCGCCCCCCGCGGCACCGTCAAGGCCGGCGACGTCGTCAAGGCCGTGGTCGTGCGCACCAGCCACGCCATCAAGCGCGCCGACGGCAGCACCATCCGCTTCGACAAGAACGCGGCCGTCATCATCAACAACCAGGGCGAGCCCCGCGGCACGCGCGTCTTCGGGCCGGTCGCCCGTGAACTCCGCGACCGCCGCTTCATGAAGATCGTCTCCCTGGCCCCGGAGGTGCTGTAATGCCCCGTCCCAGCGCTGGTAGCCACCACGGCGACAAGCTGCACTTCAAGAAGGGTGACACCGTCATCGTTCTGAGCGGCAAGCACAAAGGTCAGACCGGCAAGGTTCTCCTCGCCCTGCCCCGCGACCAGAAGGTCGTCGTGGAAGGCGTGAACCTCGTCACCAAGAACGTCAAGCCCAGCCCCGCCAACCCCCAGGGTGGGCAGGAGCGCCGCGAACTGGCCCTTCACGCCAGCAAGGTCGCCATCGTCGATCCCGAAACGGGCAAGGCGACCCGCATCCGCAAGACCATCGTGGACGGCAAGAAAGTCCGCGTGGCCGTCGCGAGCGGCAAGAACATCGACTGAACCCACTCCGGGCCGCGCCGCCCCCACCGCGGGGCGCGCAGCGGCCTGAGCGGCGCTCTCTGAAAAACTGGGAGACCGCTCGAAGGAACCCACCATGCAGCAGATGAAAGTCAAGTACAACGAGCAGGTCCGCCCCGCGCTGATGCAGCAGTTCGGCTACTCCAGCGTGATGGCCGTGCCCCGCATCGAGAAGATCGTCGTGAACGAAGGCCTGGGCTCCGCCAAGGAAGACAGCAAGGCGATCGACAAGGCCAGCAAGGAACTCGCGCTGATCACCCTGCAGAAGCCCATCGTCACCAAGGCGAAGAAGAGCATCAGCAACTTCAAGCTGCGCCAGGGCATGCCGGTCGGCATCAAGGTCACGCTGCGCGGCGAGCGCATGTACGTGTTCCTCGAGAAGCTGATCAACATCGGCCTGCCCCGCATCCGTGACTTCCGTGGAGTGAACCCCAACGCCTTCGACGGCCGCGGCAACTACAACCTCGGCATCAAGGAGCAGCTGATCTTCCCGGAAATCACCTACGACATGGTCGACAAGGTGCGCGGGATGGACATCACGATCGTGACCACCGCGAAAACCGACGAAGAAGCCCGCGCGCTCCTCCAGGCCATGGGTCTGCCCTTCCGGAAATAAGGAACTGATATGGCGAACACCTCGAAAGTTGTCAAGGCCGCGCGCGGTCACAAGTACGCCGTGCAGAACTACAGCCGTTGCAGCCGCTGCGGCCGCGCCCGTGGGTACTACCGCTTCTTCGGCATGTGCCGCATCTGCATCCGCGAGATGGCGCACAAGGGCGAACTGCCCGGCGTGAAGAAAAGCAGCTGGTAAGCGACCCCCTCTCAGAACATTCCCCCCCCGGCAACGGGGGGTTGTTCATTTCTGCCCCCAGCTGTCCTGCCGGGGCGTTTCCGCGCAGGCATTGCCAGAAGCGGCCGCAGTCTGATACACTCGTTTCTTGCCGCACCCTGTGCGGTGTTCGTGCTGTGCCACCCTGGATACGAACCCCTCACCTTGAGCGGTCATCGTCCAGCGGCGGATTCCAACCCAACAGAAGAAGCGGCGGTCCCCATACTGCCATCCACTTCACGAGGGGAGCCTAGCGCCCGGCATCAGACAGATGCGGGGCCACCTGCCGGGGCGCGCGTGCCTGACACGCCGACCCCTGGAGGAGATACATGCTGAGTGATCCTATCGCCGACATGCTCACGCGCATCCGCAACGCGACGCGCACCTTTAAGGAGACCGTGGACATCCCGGCCTCCAAGTTCAAGGAAGAACTGGCCAAACTGCTCGTGCAGGAAGGCTACGTTGCGTCCTACGAGCGCCTGCTGCCCGAAGGGCAGAAATTCGACGTGCTGCGCCTGACCCTGAAGTACGGGGCCAAGCGTGAGCAGGTCATCAAGCACATCGAGCGCATCAGCCGTCCTGGCCGCCGCGCTTACGTCAGCGCCGACAACCTGCCCCGCATCCAGCGCGGCCTGGGCGTCGCCGTGGTCTCCACGAGCAAAGGCCTGCTGGCCGACCGCGACGCCCGCAAACAGGGTGTCGGCGGCGAAGTCATCTGCGTTCTCTGGTAATCCCCGCCCAGCGGTAGGATTCCAGCGAGCACGAGATCTCACCTGACCTCGGACACCGCCCGGCGGAACGTTCCGAACTTAAGGAAGAAGGAGGACAGCCCATGTCCCGAATTGGTAAACAGCCGATCGCCGTTCCCAGCGGCGTGACCACGAGCGCCACTGGCGGCGTCTTCAAGGTCAAAGGCCCGAAAGGCGAACTGACGGTTCCCTACAACCAGGAACTGACCATCAAGCAGGACGGCGACCAGCTCATCGTCGAGCGTCCCAGCGACCAGCAGCGCCACCGCGCGCTGCACGGCCTGACCCGCACCCTGGTGGCCAACGCCGTCAAGGGTGTCAGCGACGGCTACACCATCAACCTGGAACTGAAGGGCGTGGGTTTCCGCGCCAAGCTCGCCGGGAAGAACCTCGAACTGACCATCGGCTACAGCCACCCGGTCATCATCGAGCCCCCGGCCGGCGTGACCTTCACGGTTCCCGAGCCTACCAAGATCGACGTGAGCGGCATCGACAAGCAGCTCGTCGGTCAGGTGGCCGCCAACGTCCGCAAGGTGCGTAAGCCCGACGCCTACCACGGCAAGGGTGTTCGCTTCGCCGGCGAGAAAATCGCCCTCAAAGCTGGTAAAGCCGGTGCCACCGGCGGGAAAGGGAAGAAATAATGGCTGCCCAGACGACCGTGCGCCGCAAGCTCCGCGCCCGCCGCAAAGTGCGGCAGGCCGCCGGAGAGCGCCTGCGCCTCAGCGTGTTCCGCTCCAGCAAGCACATCTACGCCCAGATCATCGACGACAGCAAGGGCACGACCGTTGCTGCGGCCAGCAGCGCCGCCGTCAAGACCGGGACCAAGACCGACACCGCCGCCGCCGTGGGCAAGGCCCTGGCGGAAGCCGCTGTCGCCAAGGGCGTCAGCAAGGTGGTCTTTGACCGTGGCCAGTACCGCTACCACGGACGCGTGAAAGCGCTCGCAGACGCGGCGCGGGAGGGTGGCCTTGACTTTTAACCGACGCAACGACCGCATGGAGCGCGAAAGCAGCGAATTCGAAGAGAAGATGCTGTTCGTCAACCGCACCAGCAAAACCTACCAGGGTGGTCGCCGGTTCCGCTTCGCTGCACTCGTGATCCTGGGCGACCGCAACGGCCGCGTGGGCATGGGCATCGGCAAGGCGAAGGAAGTGCCCGTGGCCATCGAGAAGGCCAAGAGCATCGCCCGCAAGAACATGATCATGGTGCCCGTCGAGAACGGCACCATCCCCCACGACATCGTGGGCGTGAACAGCACCAGCCGCGTGCTGCTCAAGCCCGCAGGCCCCGGTACCGGTGTGATCGCCGGCACCGTGCCCCGCTCCATCGCCGAACTGGCGGGCATTACCAACATGCTCAGCAAGGAACTCGGCAGCCGGAACAAGGTGAACGTGGCGTACGCCGTGTTCGACGGCCTGAAGAACCTCCGCACCGCCAAGCAGGTCCGTGCCCTGCGCGGCGAGGCGCAGCCCACCGGAGGCGCGCAGTGAAAATTACCCTCAAGCGCAGCGTCATCGGCCGCCCTGGTTACCAGGTGAAGACCGTTCACGCGCTGGGCCTCAAGAAGATCGGCGACAGCCGTGAAATCAACGACAGCCCTGCCATTCGCGGCATGGTGAACACCGTCAAGCACCTCCTGGAGGTGGAAGCGTGAAGCTCCACGAACTCAAACCCCACGCTGGCAGCCGCAAGGACCGCAAGCGCGTCGGTCGCGGCCCCGGCGGCACCGACAAGACCGCCGGTCGCGGTCACAAGGGCCAGAAGAGCCGTAGCGGCGCCGGTAAGGGCAGCTACTTCGAAGGTGGCCGCAGCACGCTGATCAGCCGCCTGCCCAAGCGCGGTTTCAACAACGTGGGCGTGACCTTCGAAGTGGTGAACCTGGCCAGCCTCGACATGATCGAGGACGCCGTCACCACCATCGACCGCAACACGCTGGAAATTGTGGGCCTCGTGCGCCGCAAGAACCGCCCCGTGAAACTGCTCGGCAACGGTGAAATCAGCCGCGCCCTGACCATCCACGTCGACGCGGCCAGCGAAGGCGCGGTCAAGGCCGTGGAAGCTGCCGGCGGCAAGGTCATCCTGCCCGCCGCGAAGACGGAAAGCGCCGAGAAGGCGGAGTAAATGCTGCGCGCCTTCCGCGACGCTTTCCGGATTCCGGATCTCCAGCGGAAGATTGTCTTCACCCTGCTGCTCCTGGCGGTGTACCGACTCGGGAGTGCAATACCCACTCCCGGCGTCAACACCGCCGCACTTGAACAGGCCACCTCGGGTGGCCTTTTCGGGTTGATCAGCCTGATCTCGGGTGGCAATCTTTCGCAGTTCTCGATCTTCGCGCTGGGCGTGCTGCCGTACATCACGGCCAGCATCGTCATTCAGCTGATGACCACCACCATTCCCGCCCTGGAGAAGCTCTCCAAGGAGGGCGAGGAAGGCCGCAAGAAGATCAACCAGTTCACGCGCTACGCCGCCGTGGGCCTGGGCACCGTGCAGGCAGTGTTCTTCTCGCTGTACATCACCTCGCAGCCGCAGTTCCTGGCGCCCGGCTGGGACGGCGGATTCTTCACGCTGTTCGTGATGGTCCTGACCCAGGTGGCCGGGATCGCCTTCACGATGTGGATCGGGGAGCGCATCACGGACGTCGGGGTCGGGAACGGCATCAGCCTGATCATCACGGCCGGGATCATCGCGGTGTACCCGCGTGAGATCGCGGCGACCGCGCAGCTGCTCCGCACCGATCAGGTGCAGATCCTGTCGCTGGTGGCCTTCGCCGCCGTGATCCTGCTGACCATCGCCGGGATCGTGTACGTGTACCAGGCCGAGCGCCGCGTGCCCGTCACGTACGCCCGCGCGCGGGCTGGCGCGGCCGGTCAGGCGCGCGGCGCGGGACAGGCCACCTGGCTGCCGATCAAGGTGAACCAGGCGGGCGTGATTCCCGTGATCTTCGCGTCGGCGGTGCTGATCCTCCCGAACCTGATCGCCACGGCCACCGTGGAACGCGCGCCGAACGTGAACGCGTTCATCCAGACGAACCTGACCTTCGGTCAGCCGCTGTACATGGCGGTCGAAGCGCTGCTGATCTTCGGGTTCACGTACCTGTACAACAGCGTGCAGTTCGATCCGAAGCGCATTGCCGAGCAGCTGCGTGAAGCGGGCGGCTTCATTCCGGGCGTCCGTCCGGGCACGCCGACCGCCGAGTTCCTGGGCACCATCAGTGGCCGCCTGAGCCTGTGGGGCGCGACCTTCCTGGTGGTCCTGACGATCATGCCGCAGCTCGTGCAGAGCGCCACCGGCATCACCACCTTCCAGTTCTCCGGAACGGGGCTGCTGATCATCGTGGGCGTGGCCCTCGAGACGCTCAAGCAGCTCGAAGCGCAGCTCACGGTGCGCCGCTACGACGGGTTCATCAGCAAGGGCCGCATCCGTGGCCGACTGAACAACTGATACGGACTCCGATTGAATGGGCTGCAAAGCCCGTTCAATCCGAGCGGATGCGAGTGGGAGAGAAACGGGTTCCGGACGTGGAGCTGGCAATCCGGTGAAGTTCCGGATTGTCAGCGAAACAAACGGAATCCGTATGACCCCGACTGCTTTCTGCAACCGCCTGCCGTTCGTGCAGGCGGTTTTTTTTGTGGTCGGACCCGTGCGGCGCGGTCTCGTTACCTGCCGGGGTACAGGGCCGGGCTGATCAGGCCCGCCCCGGACAGCGCCGGAGCCTATATCCTGAGGGTCTAACGGAGGGAAAGTGTGACTGGACAGAAGAACAACGTCGTGATCTTCCTCGGGCCTCCCGGCGCCGGCAAGGGAACCCAGGCGGAACGACTGGCGCAGGACCGGGGTCTCGTGAAGATCAGCACCGGTGACATCCTGCGGGATCACGTGAAACGTGACACCGAACTGGGGCAGCAGGTGAAGCCCATTCTGGACGCCGGGAAACTGGTGCCGGACGAGATCCTGATCGCGCTGATCCGCGACCGGCTGGCCGACATGGAGAGCGTGCGCGTGATCTTCGACGGGTTCCCCCGCACGACCGCGCAGGCGCAGGGTCTGGACGTGCTGCTGGAGGAACTGGGCGCACCCGTGAACGCCGTGCCGCTGCTGGAAGTGCCGGACGAGGTGCTGGTGGCGCGGATCGTGGAGCGGGGCCGTCAGGCCGCCGAGCGGGGCGAGGCGGTGCGCAGCGACGACACCGAGGAAGTGGCGCGTCACCGTCAGCAGGTGTACCGCGAGCAGACGCAGCCGCTGATCGACTACTACTCGGCGCGGGGGCACCTGTACCGCGTGGATGGCGTGGGGGGCATGGACGAGGTCTACGACCGGATCGTGGCTGGCCTGAAGTAATACGGACTCCGATTGGATGGGCTTTGCAGCCCATTCAATCCGAGCGGAGCGAGTAGGAGAAAAACGGGTTCCGGACGTGGAGCTGGCAATCCGGTGAAGTTCCGGATTGTCAGCGAAACAAACGGAACCCGTATAAGGCCTGAACCGGGGCCGGGGGTGACGTGCAGGACTGCCGTCGCTTCCGGCCCTTTCCTGTGGTGACTCTGATTCCCGGTGGGTTGCCGGGTGTCTGTGCTGGCGCCTTGCCGGGCGCGCGGTCGTTGCAGCGCCGCTTGCCTGCCAAGGGTGAATGCGTTACATTACGCCAGTAGCGTAATTTATCTCCGGGGTTCTGAGCTGCAGGCTGGACCCGAAAGGAAGGCCCATGACCCCCACGCCCACTCCGCTGACTCCCGACGCCGTCCTGGCGCTCGCGCCCGACGCCGCCAGCGCCCAGGCCGCCCGCAAACTCGCCGCGCCCGGCAAATGGCAGAACCTGAACACCCCGGCCGGCAGCCTGTGGGGCGAATGCCAGGGCAGCGGCCGCACCCCCTATCTGACCGGCGTGGATCTGAGCGGCCCGGCGCAGACCAGTCCCGCCTTCAAGTGCACCTGCCCCAGCCGCAAATTCCCCTGCAAGCACGCCCTGGCCCTGCTGCTGCTCCGCGCCACCCACGCAGACACCTTCGGACAGGCCGCGCCGCCCGCCACCCTCCAGACCTGGCTGGACGGCCGGGCCGCGCGCGCCGCCCCGACCAGCCCGACCACCACAGAAACCGCCGCGCCCGACCCCGCCGCGCAGGCCAGACGCCGCGCCGCCCGCGAGAAGAAAGTCACCGCCGGCCTGGACGCCCTCCAGACCTTCCTGAAAGACCTGATCCGCGACGGACTGGCCCACGCGCCCGCCCGCCCGTACAGCGACTGGGACACCCAGGCCGCCCGCCTCGTGGACGCCCAGGCGCCCGGCGCGGCCCGACTGGTGCGGCAGATTCCCGACCACCTGCACGACCCCGCCGCGCTGCTCTCGCACCTGACCCGCCTGTACCTGCTGACCGAGGCGTGGCCCCGCCGGGACACCCTGTCGGGAGAGCAGCAGGCGGACCTGCGCGCCGCGCTGGGCTTCCCGCTCGACTCGGCCAGCGTCCTGGCGGGCGGCGGCATCCGCGCCGACTGGCAGGTCATGGGCCAGAGCGTCACCGAGGAGGACACCCTGAGCACCCGCCGCACCTGGCTGGTCAGCGGCGACCACACCGCCCTGCTGCTGGACTTCTCGGCGTGGGGGCGGCCCTTCCCGCCCGCCCTGCCCCCCGGCGCGGCGGTGCAGGCCGAGGTGTGCCACGCGCCCGGCACGTTCCCGCAGCGCGCCCTCCTGAACGGAGAAGCGCTGGCGGTTGCGTCCGGCCCGCTCCCGGCAGGCCTGACGCTGGACGCCCTGCTCGACCGGCACGGCGCGGCCCTGGCCCTGAACCCCTGGCTGGACCGCACCGCGCACCTCGCCGGCCCCCTGCTCGTGATCCCCGGCGACCCCTGGCACGCGCAGGACACCACCGGCCGCCTCCCCCTGAGCGGCCATGGGCGCACCCTGCACACCCTGCTGGCCCTGAGCGGCGGGCACCCCGTCACCGTGTATGCCGAGTGGAACGGAAAGACCCTGACCCCCCTGAGCGTGCAGCACGAGGGAACGCTGCACCCCTTCCGGACGGTGGCCGACGCATGAGCCACCACGACGCCCTGCTCGCCCTGGCCCTGGTAGGCACCACGCGCGGCACCCTCCCCACCCCCGACCCCGACCCACTGGCGCAGGCGGCCGCGCAGATCACCCGCCCGGAGGCCGAGGGCACCCTGCTGGCCCGCGCCGCCCTGCACGCCCTCGCGCACGCCGCCGGACACACCCCCGACCCACCGGGCGACCCACCCCCGGCTCCCGCGCCCCCCGAGACGCTGCCGGAAGTGCCGGAACGCGCCGCGCGGCACCTGTCACTGGTCCTCGGCACGCCCCTCCTGAGCGAATGGCTGACCCTGTGCGCGCAGGCCGGCTGGCGCGTACTGCCCGCGCGACTGCCGGAGCTTCTGGATCACGCCAGTCGCGACAGCCGCCTGCGCCCCCTGCTGATCCCCGTGCTGGGCGAGCGGGGCCGCTGGCTCGCCCGCTTTAACCCCGACTGGGCCTTCACGCCCCCCGACGAGGACGCCTGGGACACCGCCACCGACGCGAGCCGCGAGGCCCTGTGGCGCCGCGTGCGCGAACGCGACCCGCACGCCGCCCGCGACCTCCTGCGCCAGCACCTGAGCAGCGAACGCGCCGGCAGCCGCAAACGCCTTCTGGGGGTCCTGCTGGATACCCTGAGCGACGACGACCACAGCCTCGAACCGCTGCTGGACGCCCTGACCACCGACCGCAGCGACGACGTGCGCACCCTGGCCCGCACCGCCCTGCACCGCCTGAGCCGCAGCGCCCAGAACGCCCGGAACGCCGCCCGCCTCGCCGCCCTGCTGAACGGCGCGACCCCCACCCCCGACGAGCACGCCCCCCGCGACGGCCTGCCCGACCCCACCAGCCAGGACGCCCTGAGCTCTGCGGCCCTGCTGGAACACCTGCTGGAACATACCCACCCCGACACCCTGCTGGCCGCGCTGAACACCACCCCCGCCGCCCTGGTGGACCTCGCCCGGAAGCACGAGCAGCTCCAACCCCTCGCGGAGAACGCCGTCAGCACCGCCCATCCTGCGCTTGCCGCCGCCCTCCTGCCCGAACTGCCCACCCACCCCTTCCTGCTTCAGATCGGACCACCTGAAACTCTGGCCGCCGCGCAGACACAGGCCCTGCTTGACCGCGACCCGGACCGCCTGCTGGCCCTGTTCGGCCCACACCCCGGCCCCTGGCCCCCCGACCCCAGCGCCGCCCTCCTCGGCACCCTGCGCGACACCATCGGAACCGCCCACTACGCCGCCGCCTGGGGCTACCGCTGGGCACAACTCGCAGAACTCGCCGCCACGCACGCCCACCCGCACACCCTCCACCCCGACCCGCTCCCCACCGACGCCACCGACTACGCCCACCGCACCCTGACCGAACTGCTGGGCACCCTGGAACTGAGAAAGCAGATGTGGACCGACTTCGGGAAGGGGAGAGGATGACGGTGGACTTGAAGGCGCTGAAACGGGAAGCGCGGAAACAGGGCACTTCCGCAGAAAGACTGGCGGAGCTAGTCGCGCTGGGGACGGAATTATCTCGGGAAGTCGCGAGAGGGCAACATACCCCACCCCAACTGTTGCAGGCGCTGGCAGCTCACCCTGACGCTCTTACTGTGGAGGCTGTAGCCAGCAATCCACATACACCGCCTCAAACACTGGAGGCCCTGTCACTAAAAAATACAGCACTTGCCAAAAAAGTCGCTCATAACAAATCCACTCCAGGGCCGACACTGGAGCGACTTGGAAAGAGTCAGAACGATCAAATCAGAGAGGCGGTCTCCTTCAACCCTTCCGCTCCGCTTCATCTCCTTCTGATTCTGCGTGATGATCCGAACTCGGCGGTCAGTGATCATCTACTGCTTCGCAGCATGGGCCTCCTGGACCTCTATGGCAAGACGCAAGATGTTCCCGCTGAAAAACTCGTAAGGGCCATGGCCCTCACCGATCTGATTCCGGCAGAAGCCGCTGTCCGACTCTCTGAATGTTCAGACCCGCATGTACAGCTCGGCCTGCTTGAAAACATCGATAAAGTCGCCCTTTCCGTCCGGAACGAAATTAGACAGCGCTTACTCAGTAAGGAGCCCACCCATGACCACCCCTGATTCCACCGTCCTCCGTCAGCACGCCGAGCAGGCCTATGCACACGAACTGTCAGCCCTGGCCGCGCATGACGACCGGCCCCGCCCGCCCCGCTGGAACCTCTCACCGCACGCGGTGCTGACGTACCTGATGGGCGGCACGCTGAAAGACGGCACCGAGATCACCCCCAAGTACGTCGGGGAACGCCGCCTGATGGAGATCGCCGTTGCCACGCTCGCCACGGACCGCGCCCTGCTGCTGATCGGCGTGCCCGGCACCGCCAAGAGCTGGGTCAGCGAACACCTCGCCGCCGCGATCAGCGGCACCAGCACCCTGCTCGTGCAGGGCACCGCCGGCACCAGCGAGGAAAGCGTCCGCTACGGCTGGAACTACGCCCGCCTGCTCGCCGAGGGTCCCAGCGAGGCCGCCCTGGTCGAGAGTCCCATCGTGCGCGCCATGCGCACCGGGAAGATCGCCCGCCTGGAAGAACTGACGCGCGTGCAGAGCGACGTGCAGGACACCCTCATCACCATCCTGTCCGAGAAGACGCTGCCCATCCCGGAACTGAACGCCGAGGTGCAGGCCGTGCAGGGCTTCAACCTGATCGCCACCGCGAACAACCGCGACAAGGGCGTGAACGACCTGAGCAGCGCCCTGAAACGCCGCTTCAACACCGTCATCCTCCCCGTTCCCGACAGCCTCGACGACGAGGTCAGCATCGTCACCCGCCGCGTCGCGCAACTCGCCACCAACCTGCACATTCCCGCCCAGCCGCCCGCGCTGGAGGAAGTCCGCCGGATCGTCACCGTGTTCCGCGAACTGCGCGCCGGAGCCACCGAGGACGGCAAAACGAAACTCAAGAGCCCCAGCGGCAGCCTCAGCACCGCCGAAGCGATATCCGTCGTCAACCACGGCCTCAGCCTCGCCGCGCACTTCGGGAACGGCCACCTGACCGCCCACGACGTCGCCGCCAGCCTCGTCGGAGCCGTCGTGAAAGACCCCGTGCAGGACGCCGTCATCTGGCGCGAATACCTCGAAACCGTCGCCAAAAAACGCGACGACTGGAAGGATTTCTATAAAGCCTGCCGGGCAGTGAGCTGAGCATGGATGCCATCAATGAGTACCTGCGTCTTCTGGAAGCCAGACAAACTCTTGGACAGAAGAGTGTCGCTGTCGGTGGATTTTCCCAGCTGTCCAGTGAAGAGCAGGCACACCTGGTCAGGCTCCAGCAGACTGCCGATGAAGTTCTGAGGAGCCGCATCCAGACCGATCCGGAAGCCTCGTTGAGCCTGCTGATGACGCTGCTGGATCGGCGCGACACCCTCGGCGAGCATCGCCGACTGGTGGACTACGTCCCAGCTCACGGACTTCCCCGCGTGTTCGAGTCCTGCCTCCCTGCACTGGCACTGGATCATAAGGAAGCCGAGGCGGCGGGTCTGTACTTGCATTACCTGACGCTGAACAAGCTTCAGGATCAGGCTCCTGAGTTGTTCTACGAACATCTGCCCGTCTTGTTGAGCGAGAAGGACTGGTTGCGACTCGATGCTTGGCGTGGTGTCGGTCTGCGCATGAGCGGAGAGTTGAGACGCGAGTTCGAGTGTCCCTCGGCGGATCGCGCCTGGACTCAGGGCTGCCTGGAACGATCAGGTGCAGTGGAGAACTACGACTTCTTGGCGCAGGCGCTCGGCGTGCATCGACTGGACGAGGCTGGAATGGAAATGCAGGATGGGCACTGGCGTGCGCTGTACCCGGACGTCTGTTATCACATCCTGCCCAGTTCATCTGATTTGCAGACACATAACGTGACCGCTCCAGCTCATATGCATCTGGATGATCTGTCGTGGCGGATTGATGGCGAGGGAATGCAGGCTGAATACTGGGGCGCAGAAGGGCCGAAGTGCCCACATTGTGACTACAATCTGCAGCATCTCCTCACTCTCAGGAACCCGGTGCCCGGCGTTGCGCTTCAGACGCCCATCACCTTCGTGGTCTGCACGTATTGCATGATCGGTGACCGGCCTACGATCTTCGTTCATGATGAACACGGACTGCCTGAACGCCCCGAGTACCACGGGTTTGGTTTTGACGAGACGCGCGGTTATGACTTCTCAGACCTTGACCGGGAGACCTACAAGTTCCCGCATCAGGGTCTTCCCGTGCAGTTAAAGGCGACTCCGCCACGCTGGCTGTTCCAGAACAATTTCAACGACAGTCAGAACCTGAATCGGGTAGGTGGACTACCTTCCTGGTTGCAGGGGCCAGAGTGGGAAACCTGTCCTAAATGTCAGCAGACCATGCTGTTCGTGTTCCAGCTTCGTGACGGACTGGCCTACACCAATGGCATCATCTACGGATTCTGGTGCGCGTCCTGTCGGGTTAGCGCCATCCTGAACACCTACACATGAGCGTCTCCATTTTCCCCATTCGTCATCACGGCCCCGGCAGTGCGCGGTCGCTGGAGCACGCGCTGTCGCAGCTCGATCCGGATGTGGTGCTGGTCGAGGGGCCGTCGGATGCGGATTCCGTGCTGCCGTTTCTGGCGCAGGCGGACATGACGCCGCCCGTGGCGCTGCTGGGCTACGTGAACGACGATCCGGTGCGGGCCTCATTCTGGCCATTTGCGGCGTTCAGTCCGGAGTTCGTGGCGTTCCGCTGGGCGGCGCGTGCGGGGGCAGTGGCGCGATTCATGGATCTTCCGGCGGCGGTATCGCTGGCAGGCGAGCGTGAAGAGGACGATTCGGACGATCTGCACAGCGATCCGTTGCGGGTGCTGGCGGAGGCGGCCGGGTACGCGGATTTCGAGCGGTGGTGGGAGACGCTGGTCGAAGCGCGCGGCGACGACTTCGAGGTGTTCGACGCGATCAACGAGGCCATGCGGGCGGTGCGCGCGGACGCCCCGGCGGCGTCGGGTCGGGAGGCGCAGCGGGAGGCGTGGATGCGGCAGACGATCCGCGCGGCCGTGAAGGGCGGGGCGCAGCGGGTGGCGGTGGTGTGTGGGGCGTGGCATGCCCCTGTGCTGGACGTGAACGCCTTCAAGGCGAAGGATGATGCGGCGCTCCTGAAGGGCCTGCCGAAGGCGAAGGTCACGCTGACCTGGGTGCCGTGGACGCACGGTCGCCTCAGCACGGGCAGCGGGTACGGGGCGGGCGTGCGGTCGCCGGGGTACTACCATCATCTGTTCACGACGCGGCGGGACGTGACGGAACGCTGGTTCGCGCGGGTGGCGCGGCTGCTGCGCGAGGAGCGGCTGGAGGCGAGCAGCGCGTCCGTGATCGAGGCGACGCGGCTGGCGAACACCCTGGCGGCCCTGCGCGGGCGGGCGCTGCCGGGCCTGGACGAGCTGAACGAGGCGGCCCTGAGCGTGTTCGGGTGGGATAGCGACCTGCCGTTGCGGCTGATCGAGCGGCAGCTGATCGTGGGCGAGGCGCTGGGCGAGGTGCCGGACGGCGTGCCGACGGTGCCGCTGGCGCAGGATCTGGCGCGACTCCAGAAGCGGTTGCGGCTGAAGGTGCAGCCCGAGCAGATCGAGCTGACGCTTGACCTCCGGACGGACAACGATCTGGCGCGCAGCGTGCTGTTCCACCGCCTGAACCTCCTGGGCGTGCCGTGGGCGCAGGAGCGGTACGCGGGCGGGCGCGGCACCTTCAAGGAGGCGTGGGCGCTGGCTTGGCGGCCCGAGTTCAGCGTGCGGCTGGTCGAGGCGAGCCGCAGCGGGCAGACCGTGCAGGACGCGGCGACGGCGGTGGCGGTGGATGCCGCCCGGAACGCGGGCACGCTGGCGGAACTGACCACGCTGCTGGAGGTGGTGCGTTACGCCGATCTGGAGGGGGCGCTGCCGGTGGCCCTCTCGGCGCTGGACGCGCGGGCGGCCGGGAACGCGGACGTGAGTGATCTGCTGGGGGCCCTGCCGCCCCTGGCGCGGCTGGCGCGGTACGGCGACGTGCGCGGCCGGGACGGCGAGTCGAACGCCCTGGCCGGCGCGACCTTCCGCACGCTGCTCACGCGGGCGGGTGTGGGCCTGCCGCTGGCGGCGGTGGGCCTCGCGGACGATGCGGCCGCCACCCTGCGCGGGCACGTGCAGGGCGCCGACGCGGCCGTGCGCCTGCTGGACGACCCGGACGCCCTGAGCGGCTGGCACTCGGCCCTGGCCCGCCTCGCGGCGCGGGACGACACGCACCCGCTGCCCGGCGGGGACGCGGTGCGCCGGTTGCGGGACGCGGGCCTGCTGGACAGCGCGGAGGTCGAGCGCCGACTGGCCCGCGCCCTGAGCGGAACGCCGCCGGAGGTCACGGCCTGGCTGGACGGGTTCCTGGGTGACAGTGGCGCGCTCCTCGTGCATGATCCGGCGCTGCTGGGCCTGCTGGACGGGTGGCTGACCGGCCTGGACGAATCCGGGTTCACGCAGACGCTCCCGCTGCTGCGGCGGGTGTTCTCGCGGTTCGAGCGGCCGGAACGCCGCGCGATCGGCGAGGCCCTGCGTGGCGCGGGCGCGTCGGCGCGCGGCCCCCGGCGCGAGGTGAACGGGGAACGGGCGCTACGGGCCGTGCCCGTGGTGCTGCAACTGCTGGGGGTGAACGCATGATGGACGACACGGAACGTCGGCGCCGCTGGCGGCTGGTGCTGGGCGGGGGAGACGCGGACGGCGTGAGTGACTCCGGGGGAACGCCGCTGAACCTCTCGGCGCTGGACCGCCGCATGGACAGCGCCCTGGGCGGCCTGTACGACGCGGACGCCGGGCCGCGCCGGGGCGGGCTGGGCGCGAGTGCTCCGGGCGTCGCGCGCTGGCTGGCGGACCTGCGCGAGTTCTTCCCGGCGGACGTGGTGCGGGTGTTGCAGGCGGACGCCATCGAACGCCTGGACCTTCAGCAACTGCTGTTCGAACCCGAGATGCTCGACGGCGTCGAGCCGGACGTGAATCTCGTGGGCACCCTCCTGACCCTCAAGGGCGTGATGCCGCAGCGGGCGAAGGACGCGGCCCGCGCCGTGGTGCGCCGCGTGGTGGACGACCTGACGCGCCGGCTGGAGGAACCCACCCGCGCCGCCGTGACCGGCAGCCTGAGCCGCGCGCAGCGGAACTTCCGGCCCCGCCCGGCCGAGATCGACTGGGACCGGACCATCCGCGCGAACCTCAAGACCTACCAGCCGGGGAAGAACACCATCATCCCCGAGCGGCTGATCGGCATGGGCCGCCGGCGCCGCTCGCTGCGGGACATCGTGCTGTGCCTGGATCAGTCGGGCAGCATGGCGAGCAGCGTCGTGTACGCCGGGGTGTTCGGCGCGGTGCTGGCCAGCCTCCCGGCCGTCAGTACCCGCGTCGTGGTGTTCGACACCGAAGTCGCGGACCTGTCCGAGCACCTGGAGGACCCGGTAGACGTGCTGTACGGCATTCAGCTGGGCGGCGGCACCGACATCAACCGGGCGCTCGCGTACTGCCAGGGGGTCATCCAGCGGCCCGAGCAGACCATCCTGGTGCTGATCAGCGACCTGTACGAGGGTGGCAACGAGCGCGAGATGCTGGCCCGCGCCCGCACCCTGAAGGGCAGCGGCGTGCAGCTGATCGCCCTGCTGGCCCTCTCGGACGACGGCGCGCCCAGTTACGATCACGGCGTGGCGCGGGCCTTCGCGGAGATGGGCATCCCGGCGTTCGCCTGCACGCCCGACCACTTTCCCGGCCTGATGGCGGCCGCCATTCGCGGGGATGACGTGGGCAGCTGGGCCGGAACGCAGGGACTTCCGGTCCGGGGCGCCGGCGTAGGTTGAACGCATGACAGCGCAGCGTCTGGTGAGCCTACAGCGTCAGCCGGTCCGCGAGGCGCGCCAGGTGGGTCACGCCGCCCGGTGATCCGGATTCCAGAATCGCCAGTCAGGGCAGCCGGGCCGTCCAGCCGTCCGCGTCGGGGTGAACGGTGTCGGCGGGCAGGTCCACGGTCAGGCCGGGCGTGCGGATCTGCCAGCGGCCTCCCTGCACGGTGGGGTGGGGCAGGCCGCGCAGCGTGACCTCCTGAACGTGTGACAGCGTGGGGCCGCCGGTGCGGGCGGGGTGGCCGAAGGTGCCCAGCTGGTCGTCCGGTCCGGGGCCGCGCAGTTGAACGTGCCGGGCGTGCAGCAGGTCGCCGCCGGGCAGGACGTGCAGGTTCATGGGATCGAATCCGCAGACGCGCAGCGCGCCGCTCAGGTGCAGGCGCGGGCCGGGTTGGGCCTCGAAGGTTTCCAGCCGCACCTGAAGCTGCGCGGCGTGGGTGGCGGCCGCCCCCTGCGCGGCGGCGTGCAGGTCGGCGTGCGGCGCGGCCGGAAGCGGGGGGCCGGTCCGTTCGAGCAGCAGCCCGGCCAGGGGTTGCCCGGTCAGCACGGCCTGCGGCCAACGGCGCTGCGGGTCGTGGCGGTCCAGCAGGTGGGCCAGGGCGGCGCCGCTGACATATGCCCAGCGGCGTGGCCCCAGGCCCGGAGCGGCGGCCGCTGCCAGCGCCGGGAGCTGTTGCAGGAAACGGGTTTCCACGTAGGTGGCCAACCCTTCGCGGGTCTCCATCCGTGCCTCGAAGGTGCGCTGCGCGTCGGTCAGCAGGGCGTGGCGCTGCCCGCGCCAGAACAGGGCCTGCCGGGCCGGGGTGAGCCAGTCGGGTTCGTGCAGGGCGCGGCGCAGGCAGCGGGTCTCCTCGGCGCGGGCGTGCAGGACTGGCGTGCAGGCCGGGTAGGTCAGGGCGTCCAGTTCGCTCACCTCCCACGCGACCGAGGGAGTGGCGTGCTGGTAGACGTGAAAGGCCTCGTGGATCAGGGTGGCAGCCAGCGTCCGGGCGTCCGGTTCTCCCAGGCTGGGCAGCAGCACGCCCGCCGCCCACTGGCCGTTTCCCAGGGGCAACGCCGTGTTGGCGTTCAGGTCCGGCCAGCGGCCCGGCCAGCCCCAGCCGTCCGGGTGCGCGGTCCAGTCCGGGCCGGCCAGCGGGTCGGGTGGAGGGCCGGTCAGCTGGTGCAGCCAGGTGTGCGTGCCGTCGAAGGTCAGGAGCGGCGTGCGCTGAGGGCAGAATCCGGGCCACAGGTCCGGGGCCTGCGCGATCAGTGTCAGAGCGGCGGACAGGGTGGCCGGAGGCTGCATGGGCTTCAGCGTGCCATGCCGGCCGGGGGAGGGGAGTGGCAGATGGGCAGCCGGAGCCGGCCCGGTCGGGGTGTCCTGAATAACCGAACGACTGCGGTGGGCTGCCTGAGGGGACCGGCAGACCCCGGCGCGGGCGCTTGCTGTTTCGGGGGGACGCATGATACCTTTACGTTTGGCTTGTATCAAGCCTGGAGGTTGCGTGGCGAGACGAAAAATGCCGGAACAGCGGGAAAAGCGTAAGAAGGAAGAGTCCGATACCGTGCGGGCCGAGGGCGTCGTGGAGGAAGCACTTCCGAACACGACCTTCCGAGTGAAGCTCGATACAGGACACGATCTCCTGGCTTACATCAGCGGCAAGATGCGCATTCACTACATCCGCATCCTGCCCGGTGACCGTGTGGTTCTGGAAATCAGTCCGTACGACACGTCGCGCGGACGGATCGTCTACCGCAAGTAAGCCCGAAGGCAGAAGTACCCACAGATTCCCCGCCTGCCAGAGGTGGGAGGGGGGTCGAGCGCTGCCAGTCAGCCGCCCACGATGGGGCGCGCCGACGCGGCTGCGCGAGGAGGAAGCATGAAAGTTCGTAGCAGTGTCAAAAAGATGTGCGACAACTGCAAGGTGATCCGCCGCCACGGGCGCGTTCTGGTCATCTGCACCAACGTCAAGCACAAGCAGAGGCAGGGTTAAGCATGGCACGTATTGCTGGCGTTGACCTGCCCCGCGAAAAGCGCGTCGAAATCGCGCTCACCTACATCTACGGCATCGGCCTGACCCGCTCCAAGGAAATCCTGGCGACCACCGGCATCAACCCGGACACCCGCGTCAAGACCCTCAGCGAAGCGGAACAGAGCACCCTGCGTGAAGCCATCGAGAAGACCTACAAGGTCGAAGGTGACCTCCGCAGCGAAGTCGGTCAGAACATCAAGCGTCTGATGGACATCGGTGCCTACCGCGGCCTGCGCCACCGCCGCGGCCTGCCCGTGCGCGGCCAGCGCACCAAGACGAACGCCCGTACCCGCAAGGGGCCGCGCAAGACCGTCGCCGGTAAGAAGAAAGCGACGAGGAAGTAAGCCATGGCGAAATCCACCAAAGGCAAGACCCCGCGCCGCGCCCGGCGCAACATCAGCGCTGGCCGCGCGTACGTGCACGCCAGCTACAACAACACCATCGTCACCATCACTGACCTCGACGGCAACTCCGTTGCCTGGAGCAGTGGCGGCACGATCGGCTACAAAGGCAGCAAGAAGGGCACGCCCTACGCTGCCCAGCTGGCCGCCGCCGACGCGGTGAAGAAAGCGCAGCAGACCTTCGGCATGAACATCGTCGACGTGATCGTGCGCGGCAGCGGCTCCGGCCGCGAGCAGGCCATCCGTGCCATCCAGGCCAGCGGGATCGAAGTGAAGTCCATCATGGACGACACCCCCGTCCCCCACAACGGCTGCCGCCCCAAGAAGAAGTTCCGCGCCTAAAGCGCACGCGCGCGCCCACCTGCCCCGCCTCCACCGCTCACCTCACGGTGACGTAAGCCTCACCACAGGCAACGGAGGCGGGCAACAGAGGGCCGCAGACCCGGCCGCACTTCACAGAAGTCGCGCCGCAAGGAGAGTTAAGACATGGGTCGTTTCCGTGGTTCCATCACCAAACAGAGCCGCCGCGAAGGCATCAACCTCGCGGAGACTGAAAAAGTCCAGAAGTACCTGGACCGCCGTCCCTACGCGCCCGGCCAGCACGGCCAGCGCCGTGGCCGTGGTCGCCCCAGCGACTACAGCGTCCGACTGCGTGAAAAGCAGAAACTCGCCCGCCTGTACGGCATGGGTGAGAAGCAGTTCCGTAACCTCTTCGAGGAAGCGGCCAACGTTCCCGGCGTGACCGGCACCGTGTTCCTGCAGCTGCTGGAACGCCGCCTGGACAACGTCGTCTTCCGCATGGGCTTCGCCAGCACCCGCCGGCAGGCCCGTCAGTTCGTCGGCCACGGTCACATCTTGGTCAACGGCAAGAAGGTCGACATCGCCAGCTACCGCGTCAAGATCGGCGACGAGATCAGCGTGTCCGAACTCGGCCGCAAGATCGGCTTCATCCAGGAAAACATGGAAGCGCAGAAGCGCCGCCGCGTGAGCCCCTGGGTCGAACTGGACGCCGAGAACTTCAAGGGCACCTTCTCTCGCCTCCCCGCGCGTGAAGACCTCGCCCTCCCCATTAACGAGAACTTCATCATCGAGTACTACTCGCGCTAAATCAGGAGGCCCCAGTGGATCAAAAGCGCCCTCAACTCAAGGCCCGCGTGGACGGCGATTACGGCGAGTTCGTCCTGGAACCGCTCACGCGCGGTTACGGCGTCACCATCGGGAACCCCATCCGGCGCATCCTGATGTCCTCGATCCCCGGCACGGCTGTCACCAGCGTGTACATCGAGGACGTCCTGCACGAGTTCTCCACGATTCCTGGCGTTAAGGAAGACGTGATCCAGATGATCCTGAACCTCAAGGAGCTCGTCGTGAAATTCCACGCGAGCGGCCCCAAGACCCTGACCCTGCGTGCGCAGGGCGAAGGGGTCGTGCGGGCCAGCGCCTTCGAGGTCCCCAGCGACGCTGAGATCGTCAACCCTGACCTGGTGATTGCCCACCTCGCAGAGGACGGCAAACTGGTCATGGAAGTGCGTGTCGAGGAAGGCGAAGGCTACGTTCCCGCCGACAAGCACGCCACCAAGGACCGCATCAACTCCATTCCGGTGGACGCCATGTTCTCGCCCGTGCGCCGCGTGGCGTACCACGTCGAGAACACCCGCGTCGGTCAGCAGACCGACCTGGACCGCCTGATCCTGCGCGTCTGGACTGACGGTAGCGTCAGCCCCCAGGACGCCCTGGACAAGGGTGTGGAGATTCTCCGCGATGAACTCACGGTGTTCGGCAACGTGGAAACCCTCCCCGCCGCCGCTCCCGAGTACCAGCAGCCGGTCTACACCCCCGCGCCCGCCGCGCCGAACGTGTACGACCTGCCCCCCCAGACCTCCTCGCTGAACCTGAACCCCGGCGATTACCCCGCCGAGATGGACTCACCCCGCGTGACCCTCGAAGGGCTGGGTCTCACGACCCGCGTGCTGCACTCCCTCAAGGAAGAAGGCATCGACAGCGTGGACGCCCTGTGCGCCCTCTCCGACCGCGACCTGAAAAAGGTCCCCGGTATCGGCGAGCGCAGCCTGGACGAAATCAAGCAGCAACTCGCCCAGTTCGGCCTCGCCCTGCGCGACTGAGCCGACTGATCCCAAAGGAGATACACCATGCGTCACGGTAAATCCGGTCGCAAGCTCAACCGCAACAGCAGCGCCCGCACCGCCCTGGCCCGCGCCCAGGCGACGGCCCTGCTGCGTGAAGGTCGCATCCAGACGACCCTCACCAAGGCCAAGGAGCTTCGCCCCTACGTCGAGAAACTGATCACCACCGCCAAGGGCGGCGACCTGCACGCCCGCCGTCTGGTGGCCCGCGACATCCACGACAACGACGTTCTGCGTAAAGTCATGGACGAAGTGGCCCCCAAGTACGCCGAGCGTCCCGGTGGCTACACCCGCATCCTGCGCGTCGGCACCCGCCGCGGTGACGGCGTCACCATGGCCCTGATCGAACTCGTCTGATTCATTGACCTGTCCGAGCGAGACCCCGCCCCCATGGCGGGGTTTCGTGTTTATAGTCCGGCCTGCCCAGCGGCGCGGGTTGCAGGGGTTTCCGACCCGGTTGCTCGCGGGAGGCGGGAATGGAAGCAGGGCCAGGAAATATACGTCCTGGCCCTGCTTCAGTTCGGTCCGCCGGACGGCTATGGCCCTTCGGTGTAGACGCGGCTGGGGAAGTAGTACCGCTGCATCAGCAGCTTGCCCAGCGCCACGGTCGGCACGGCCAGCAGCGCCCCCACGAAGCCCAGCAGTCCCACACCCACCAGGATCGCCATCAGGACCGTCACCGGGTGCAGGTCCGTGGTTCTGGACAGCACGTACGGACTCAGGAAGTTCCCCTCGATCTGGTTGGCGAGTACGAAGATGCCGATCACCACCAGGATCTTGACGAGGGCGCCCGGCAGGGTCAGGGCCAGCAGGATCGCCGGAAGCGCCCCGATGATCGGCCCCAGGTACGGCACGATGTTGAACGCGCCCGCCAGGAACCCGATGGCGGCGGCGCTGGGAATCCCGACGATGCTCAGGCCCAGCCACACGAACACCCCGATGAACGTGGCGATCACCAGCTGCCCGCGCACGTACCCGCCGACCGCCGTGCCGATCAGGTCCGTGATCTCCAGCACGCGCGGCTGCCAGGGGCGCGGGAAGATGCCCAGCAGCGTGGCGTTCACGCGGCTGTAGTCCAGCATCAGGTAGATGCTCAGCAGCAGGATCAGCAGCAGCTGCCCCACGACCCCCCCGATGGACAGCAGGCCGCTGAGGATCGAACCGGTGGAGCTCAGGCCGCGTTGCAGGATCGGCATCAGGTTCTCGCCGAGGTTCTGCACGTACTTCTGCGCGGCCTCGATCAGCTGCGCGCGGGTGTTCCCCAGGCCCGGCACGCCCAGACTGCTGAGCCAGCGGGTCATGCGGTCCAGGGTGTCGCCCAGCGTTCCGATCTGCTCCGGAAGTTTCTGCAGCAGCGTCACCAGCTGCGCCGATACGGTCGCCAGCAGCACGCCCGCCAGTCCCAGCAGCGCCATGAAGACCAGCACCACGAAGAACACGCCCAGCCCCCGTTTGACCCGGCCGCGCTCCAGCCAGTTCAGCAGCGGATTGGCGAGGTAGGCGATCAGGAACGCCACCGCGAAATCGATCAGCACCGAACGGATCTGGCCGGCCAGCCGGTACAGCACATACGCCACCAGCACGAAGACCGCCAGGCGCACCCAGGGAAGACGCCAGGCATATTGAAAGGCGTTCAGGTTGTTCCGGTCCGGACGGGAGGAAGGTGAAGTGGTCACGTTACTCACACTGTACGGCAAGGAACCCGCCCGGCCTGAGGGTCATACGGATTCCGTTTGTTTCGCCAACAATCCGGAACTTCACCGGATTGCCGGCTGCACGTCCGGAACCCGTTTCTCTCTTACTCGCATCCGCTCGGATTGAACGGGCTTTGCAGCCCATTCAATCGGAGTCCGTATCATTCCTTCAGGCCGGGCGGGTCGTGCGGTCAGGCGGGGGAGGTCATACGGACTGCCGTTTGTTTCGCCGACAATCCGGAACTTCACCGGGTTGCCGGCTCCACTTCCGGAACCCGCCCTGCTCCCACTCGCTTCGCTCGGACCCAGCGGGCTTTGCAGCCCATTCAATCGGAGTCCGTATCAGAAGGTGCGGGTCACGACCTGACCGGCCTGTCCGAGGGGGGCGGGCGCGGCGCCGTTCACGGCGACCTTCACGGCCCCGGCGTTCCCGGTGCGGATGGTCACGCCTTTCGGGAACCCCTTGACGGTTCCGGCCGGCGGGGTGCCCTGGTACAGCACGCGGCCCGCCGCGTCGGTCACGCGGGTCCAGGACGCGCCGCTGAAGGTGACGTTCACCGCCTGCGCCGGGGTCGCTGCGGGCGTGGGGGCGACGGCCGGAGGAGCGGCCGGGGTGGTCGTGGTCGGGGTGGTGGAGCCGCCCGGCGTGACAGTTCCCGTGGCCGGGGTCGGCGCTGGCCGGGCGGCGCGGGCGGCGTTCAGGTCCACCAGGGCGCTGTTCTGTCCGGTCGGGCGCAGCTGGGCGCGCAGGTTGCGACTGCGGCTCAGGTCCACCGTTTCTTTCAGGGGGGCGCGTCCGGCGGCTTCTACACGCAGCTGCGCGTTGCGGCGGGCGTCCACCGGGAACGACCGGACGGGCGTGACGCCCAGGTCGCGGTTGTCCAGGTAGACGCGCGCGCCGGCCGGCACGCTGCTGACGCTCAGGCGGACGGTCGCGACCGGGGCGGGGGTCGGTTCGGGCGTCACGGCGGGCGTGACCACCGCCGGGGCGGGTGCGGGCCGCAGGGCGCTCAGGGCGTAGTACCCGCCGGCCGCGAGGACGATCACGCCGGTCGCCACGCCGGCCAGCAGCGCCGGGCTCAGGCCGCGGCCAGGGGCGCGCGGGCCGGGTCGGGCGGCCGGGCCGCGCAGCGACTGCGTCATCTCGGCCGAGGCCGGCACGCTGCGGTCGAAGTCGGCCAGCAGCGGCGCGGGGTCCAGGCTGAGTTCACGGGCGTAGCGTTGCAGGTACGAGCGGGCGAAGGTGCGTTCGGGCAGCAGACTGGTGTTGCCGTCCTCGAGGGCGCGCAGGTAATCCCCGCGGATCTTGGTGCGCAGGGCCACGTCCTGCGTGGTGAGCCCCTGGGATTCACGGGCCTGTTTCAGCGCGGCGCCAAAGCTCATATCCGTTACCCTACACGTTTCCGGCCGTGCATGCCGGCGCTGAACGAGACAACGACCTCAGCCGTCATACGGGGTGCCCAGGGCCTTGGGTGCGCGGCTGCGGCCCGTGAAGATCAGGGCGATGATGGTGATCAGGTACGGCAGCGCCTGCACCAGCGTGGACGGCAGCAGGTTCTGCCCGTCGAGCGTGATGCTCAGGGCCTGCAGCAGCCCGAACAGCAGGGTCGCGGCCAGCACGCCCAGCGGTTTCCACTGCCCGAAGATCAGTGCGGCCAGCGCGATGAAGCCGCCCCCGGCGCTGATGTTGCGCACGTACGAGTCCAGGTTCCCGATGCTCAGGAACACCCCGGCCGTGCCGGCCAGCACGCCGGAGAGAATCACGGCGCTGTAGCGCATGCGGCGCACGTTCACGCCCATGCTGGCCGCCGCGCCCGGCTGCTCACCGGTGGCGCGCAGGCGCAGGCCGTACGGCGTGCGGTACATCACGTACCACGCGGCGGCCACGGCCAGGAACGCGAAGTACACGGGCGGCGAGAACTTCAGGTCCCCGATGCCCCACAGCGGCAGGGCGTTCTCGACCTTGGGGCTCTCGTTCGACACGCCGTACAACGCGGTCAGCAGGACCGCCGGGACGCCCGTGGCGAGCAGGTTGATGGCCGTGCCGCTGATCACCTGATTGGCGCGGTACTTGATGGACACGACCGCGTGAATCCAGGCGATCAGGCCGCCGACCAGCATGCCGGCCAGCCAGCCCACCCAGGGGGCAGCGGCGCCCAGCGACGGTTCCAGCAGTTTGGTGGCGACCGCCCCGGTCAACGCCCCGAAGATGATCAGGCCGTCCAGGGCGATGTTCACGACGCCGCTGCGTTCGCTGAACAGGCCGCCCAGCGCGGTCAGCAGCAGCGGCACGACAGAGCGGATGAAGGTGACCAGGAAGGCGGTCGTGAACAGCTGCTCGAGAAGATTCATTTGTCACCGTCCCGGTTGTGCTCGGGGTTCTGACCCACGTTGGGAAGAGGGGTGCTGCGTTCCAGGTGCGCGGCCGAGGTGCCGTCCAGGGAGGGGGCGCCGGGGGAGGCCTTCGCGGAGGCCAGCAGGGCGGGGGGTGGCGGGTCGGTCACGCGGCGGCTCAGGAATCCGCCGGCGGCGATGAACAGCACGATCAGGGCCTTGAGGACCGTCACGATGTCGCGGTTGATGGTGTCGAGTTTCTGGTCCACGTCGATCCCGCCGGTGTCGATGGTGCCGAACAGCACGCTGGCGGCCACCACGCCGGCCGGGGTGCTCTGGCCCATCAGGGCGACCGCAATGCCGTCGAAGCCGACGTTCACGGGCATGTTGCCTTTCAGGCGGTACTCGTCGAGCGCGCCGCCGTTCACGTAGTGCGTGCCGGCCAGACCCGCGAACATCCCCGCGATGGTCATGGCCAGGATCGTGCCGCGCGCCACGCTGATCCCGCCGTACTCGGCGGCCTTGGGCGACAGGCCCACGGCGCGCAGGGCGTAGCCGGTCGCGGTGCGCCACATCAGCAGGCCGAACAGCGCCGCGCACACCAGCGCGATCAGGAACGCGCCGTTCAGCTGGCTGCCGGTCACGCTGACCGGAATGCCGATCTGCCACGTCAGGGCGCCCAGGATCAGCGCGGCGGCCGCCGCGATCAGGGAGCGGTTCTTCTGGCGGCGCAGCGCGAGGCGCGCCCCGAAGAACGCGGCGGTGGCGACCAGCAGCCCGATGCTGATGGCGACCGCGCCGTTCTGCCCGACGTTCAGGACACTCAGGAGCGGGCGCAGCTGCGCGGCCTCCTGCAATTCCTGGCTGCGCGGCTCGAAGCCCTCGGCCTTGAACGGCAGCGAGTACTCGCGGCCCAGGAACGGGAACTTGTCGTTGCCGATCATGAAGATGAAGATCGCGGACGCCACGTAGTTCAGCATGATCGTGTTGATGACCTCGCTGGACCCGAAGCGCGCCTTGAGGACGCCCGGAATGGCGCCCCACAGCGCGCCGCCCAGCGCGGCAGCCAGCACGGACAGCGGCAGCAGCGCCCAGCCCAGGCTGGCCGGGGCGTACACGCCGACCAGCATCGCGCCGATGGCGCCCATGGTCAGCTGGCCCGGCGCGCCGATGTTGAACAGACCCGTGCGGAACGCGAACGCCACGCTCAGACCCGTGAAGATCAGGGGCGTGGCGAGCTTCAGGCTGTCCAGCAGCGGGTTCAGGGCCGTGAGCGGCGCGAACAGCGTGGAGTACACGAAGTACACCATGTCGGCCTTGGCCAGCCAGCCGCTCCAGAGGCCCAGGGGCGCGCCGCTCTGGTTGACGGCCGGCTGCACGATCAGGACGACCAGCGCGCCCACCAGGATCGCCAGACCGATGGCGGCGGTCGGGACCAGCAGGCCGCGCATGCGGTTGAAGGTCTGCCACCACCAGTCGCGGGCGCTCAGGCCCGCCCCGGCGGCGATCAGGCCCGCCAGGACCGGAAGGAACAGGCCCAGGTTCATGCCGCCGCTGGCGTAGTAGTTCCGCAGCTGACGTTTGGCGCCGGGCCGCAGGGCGCTGTCGGCCATGACGCGCGCCGTCTGCTCGTCGATGCTGTTGCCGAGCGTCACGACGGCCGCGGTCGCCAGGACCGAACCGATCAGGCCGGTGATCCAGAACCAGTTCTGGCGGCGCAGCGCTCCGGCGAGCGTGGCGACCATCATGACGAGGGTGGCCCAGGCGAGCGCGACGATGGTGCCGGTCGGCGGCAGCGGCGCCTCCTGACTGGCCGAGAGGTTCATGACCGAACCGCTCAGGTGCAGCAGCACGGCGTCCGCGCTGAAACCGCGGCCCAGGGTGGCCAGGGGAGCCAGGAGCATCCCCGCGACCGCGACCGCGCAGGCGATCAGCGCGATACGTGAAGCGTCCCCGGAGGGGCGAGAGTGAGAAACGTGGGTCACCGGAGCATTGTACGTGGTCCAGACATGCAGTGGAGGACCCTGCCCGGAGTGTGCGGGGTCCGTCGGCGGGGGTACCGGGGGACCGGGCTCTTCGCCCCGCCCGCCGCCTGCTATTCTCGGGAACGCTATGGAACGTACTTTTGCCATGATCAAACCCGACGGCGTCCGCCGTGGCCTCACTCCTGAAATTCTGGCGCGCATTCAGCGCAAGGGCTACCGCGTGGTGGGCCTCAAGCAGATGGTCATCCCCCGCGAGACCGCCGAAGCCCACTACGGCGAGCACAAGGAGCGTCCCTTCTTCGGTGAACTGGTGGACTTCATCACCGGCGGCCCGGTCGTCGCCATCGCCCTCGAAGGCGAGAACGCCATCGCCGGCTGGCGCGGCATGATGGGCGCGACCAACCCCGCGAGCGCCGCGCCCGGCACCATCCGCGCCGACTTCGCCACCAGCATGGGCGAGAACGTCACGCACGGCAGCGACAGCAGCGAAAGCGCCGCGCGTGAACTCGCGCTGTTCTTCGCGGACGGCGAACTGCTCGCCTGAACCGACCCCCGTCACGTGCGCCCCGGCTGGTCTGAACTGGTCGGGGCGCCGTTCATGCAGGGGGCAGTGGCGTCCGCCGGGCGCCGGCACCCCTCATACGGACTTCGATTGAATGGGCTGCAAAGACCGTTCAATCCGAGCGAAGCGAGAAGGAGAAAAACGGGTTCCGGACGTGGAGCTGGCAGATCGGTGGTGTTCCGATCTGTCAGCGAAACAAACGGAATCCGTATCAGCCCCGCCCGAACCCCGTTCCTCCCTGCCGCCCGCCGGAGACGCCGCCCATGACCTCCCTGCCGCAACGACTTCAGCGCAGCCGCCTGTTCGCGGTGTGCATCGCCAGCAGCGCCTACCTGCTGTACGCCCTGCTGACCGCCCTGATCGACCCGCCCGGCCCCTTTCCCGGCGCGTACCAGACCCCCAAGTACTGGGCGACCCTGGTGCCGCTGGTGACCGTGATCGGCACGCTGATCTGGCCTCACCGGCTGCGGGAGATCTACACGTTCAGCACCGTGGGCTACCTGCTGGTGGCGCTCGTCGAGATTCCGCGCGCCATCGCCTGGGGCGACATGCCCATGCACCTGACACTGTGGCTGATGCTGAACGTGCTCGTGTCGTACCTGGTGTTCGGTTCGCGCATCGGGACGGCCGTGAACATGGTCAGCGTGGTCGGCATGATCGTCACGGTGATCGCCAACGGCCCGGTGGACCCGCCGAACCTGGTGGACTGGGTGACGGCCAGCCTCGCCATCGGCACGACCGGCCTGCTGGCGTACCTGCTCACGGCGTTCATCGAGCAGAACCTCGACGAGCACCGCGAGGACACCCGCCGCCTGCGTGCCGCGCGGCTCGACGCCCTGACCGAGGTGTACGGGCGCGGCGCGGCCGAGGAGGAGTTCGAGCGGGCGCTGCACACCGCGCAGCGCACCGGCACGCCCCTGAGCATCGTCGTGACCGACATCGACCACTTCAAACGCGTGAACGACGAGCACGGCCACGCTGCCGGCGACGACGTGCTGCGCGCCTTCGGGAAACGCCTGCGCCGCAGCGTGAGCGGCGGGGGCGGCGTCGTGGGCCGCTGGGGCGGCGAGGAATTCATCGTGTTGCTGCCGGGCGTCGCCAGGACCGACGCGCAGGCCATCGCCGAGCGGCTGCGTCAGGAGGTCGCCGACGAGGCGATCGCGGGCCTGCGCGTGACCGCCAGTTTCGGCGTGTCGAGCTACCGGGGCGAGCAGGACGACACCGTGACCCTGTTCGGCCGCGCCGACAGCGCCCTGTACGAGGCCAAACGCGCCGGGCGCAACGCGGTGCGCTGACCCCTGCCCCGCCCGCCCCCTGCCCCGCACGGAGCCTGCCGGGCCTCAGCGGGCCGGCTGGAACGCCCCCAGCAGCTCCGGTTCGACCTGCGTGGCGTAGCTGCGCGTCAGGATCTTCAGGCCGTCCGTGCGGGTCAGGACCAGCGTGTCCCGCAGGCGTGACGCCGGGCCGGGCCGCAGGCCCTCGCCCTGCGCGGTCCTCACGGCGCGGGCGTCGGCGCCCGCCACGTCCCGCGCCGTGAAGCCCGGCCGCGTGAGTTCCAGCATCCAGGTCATGGGGCGCGCGTCACTGTCGTACTGGATGACCACCCGCCGCGCGTCCAGCGGCACCCGGTCCTCCCACACGGCGCGGCGCAGGCCGCCCGGCACCCGCGCCTTCTGCGTGGACTGCACGTCGAACGCGCCGGTCGCCATGAACAGCACCTGCCCGATCAGGTCGACCGTCCCGTCCGTCCGGGCGTTGCCCGCCTGGGAGCCGCCCCCCTGGGAGCTGCCCACGTCGGGCCGGCAGCCGGTCAGGACGAGGGCGCACAGCGCGGCGGACAGCAGGGCGGCGGAAGCAGAGGCGCGCATGACCCTGACCGTACACCCGCCCGCGCGGGTCATCTGTCACGCGCCCCGCCTTCCCTGCACTGCGTGCCCACTCCGCTATGGTGACCGGGTATGACGCCGCACCAGCTGACGCTTCTGGTCACGGGCGCCCTCCTGACGGTCCTGCTGGGCCTGGGCCTGAGCCTGCAACTGGGTCGGCGGGGCGTGAGGCGCCGCGTTCACCACCTGCTGTTCTTCCTGGTGAGCGCCGGTACGCTGCTGGCCGCCGCGCTGGCGTGGCGTGACGGCGCGCGCGCCTGGGCGCTGCTGCCCGCCCTGGCCCTGCTGCTGAGCATGCCCCGCACCCGGCCCGGCCACGCCGACCACTGGCAACGGGCGCTGGCCTGCGCCGCCGCGTTCCTGACCGGCACGCTGGTCGCGTGGGGCGTGCCGAATCCCTGAGGCCGGGTGCGCTGGAACAGGTGCCATACAGGCGCTTTTCGTCGCTGTCCGGCTGGCCGGGCGGAGCGAGTGAAGTTGACCGGGCGGGACGGGAAAGGGAGGCATCCGGAGTTTTCTGCCCTGACCCCGTCATTCGGAGAACTGCTCTAAGCTGACCCGCATGAGTTCTTCCGACTCCACCCCAGAAAGTGCCGTGCAGGAGGCCCTGCAACGCCTGTCCGCGCCGGACGCCGCGCTGATTCGCGGGATGCTGGGCCGCCGCACCACGAACGGCCCCTTCCGCCCGGACCCGGTCAGCCGCGAGCACCAGCACGTCCTGATGCGCGCCGCGCAGGCCGCGCCCAGCCACTTCAACTCTCAGCCGTGGCGCTTCGTGCTGATCGAGAACCCCGATACCATCGCCCGCATCGCGCAGATCAGCGGCGAGAGCATGACCGAACTGATCGAGGCCGGCGTGTTCTTCGAACGCTACCGCCGCTACTTCCGCTTCAGTGAAGCCGAGATGAACGAGCGGCGCGACGGCATTCACATCGACCACCTGCCCGGCCCGCTGCGGCCCTTCACGCGCCAGATCTTCAGTGACGCGGGCCTGAAACTCATGCGGCAACTCGGCGTGCCGAGAAAACTCGGCGAGGACAACCGCCGCCTCGTGGCAGGCAGTCCGCTGCTGCTGGCGGCGCTGCTGGACCGTGAGGAGTACCGCCCCGGCGAACTGAGCGGCTTCTACAGCGTGTTCGGGCTGGGCGCCGCCGTCGAGAACATCTGGAACGCCGTGGGTGCGCTGGGCATGGGTATTCAGTTCGTCAGCACGCCCATGGAGATCCCCCGGCAGTGGCAGGCGATCGGGGAGCTGCTGCGCGTGCCGCCGGACCTGGAACTGATGGCCGTGTACCGCCTGGGGTACCTGCCGCCCGAGCAGGCGCGGCCCAGCATCGACTGGAGCAGCCGCCACCGCAAACGCCTGTCGCAGTTCGTGTCCCGCGACACCTGCGACGTGCCGGAACCGGACGACGCCGCCACCACCTGAACCGGGCGTGCCGCGACGGACATGTGCCGGAATCCTTCATGATCTCTTAGCGTGACTGCCACACGGGGTCCCGACGGGCGGCGCAGAATGCCTCCCTGGAGGGCATCACCATGACTGAACCCACACCAAGCGCCGCCCCGAGCGGCACCTTCAGGATCGGCGGCGACATCAGCGTCAACCGCCTCGGCTTCGGCGCGATGCGCGTCACGGGCGAGGGTGTCTGGGGCGACCCGGCCGACCGTGAGGGCGCGCTGGCCACCCTGCGCCGCCTGCCGGAACTCGGCGTGAACCTGATCGACACGGCCGACAGTTACGGCCCGGCCGTCAGTGAGGAACTGATCCGCGAGGCGCTGCACCCCTACGACACGGTCGTGATCGCCACCAAGGGCGGCCTGACCCGCACCGGCCCGAACGTGTGGCCGCCCGTGGGCCGCCCCGAGTACCTCAAACAGCAGGCGCACCTGTCGCGCCGCCGCCTGGGCGTGGACCGCATCGACCTGTGGCAGCTGCACCGCATCGACCCGAAAGTGCCGCGCGACGAGCAGTTCGCGGCCATCAAGGAACTGATGGACGAGGGCGTCATCCGGCATGCCGGACTGTCCGAGGTCACGGTCGAGGAGATCGAGGCGGCCCGCCGGGTGTTCCCGGTGGCGACCGTGCAGAACCTGTACAACCTCGTGAACCGCAAGAGCGAGGACGTGCTGGACTACTGCGAACGCGAGAACATCGGCTTCATGCCCTGGTTCCCGCTGGCCGCCGGCAGTCTGGCCCGCGACGGCAGCGTGCTGGCCGACGTGGCGGCCCGCCTCGGCGCCAGCCCCTCGCAGGTGGCGCTGGCCTGGGTGCTGCGCCGCAGCCCCGTGATGCTGCCCATTCCCGGCACCGGCAAGGTCCGTCACCTCGAGGAGAACGTGGCGGCTGCCGCCCTGAACCTGACCGACGAGGACTTCCGCGCGCTCGACGAGGTCGGGAAGCAGGAGTGGGCCAGTCAGTCCAGACCCGACTGAAGCCAGACCCGGCCGGACACGGGATCTCTGAAGGTCCGGCCAAGCCTGCCGGGAGCCGGAAGGGGGAAGGCGCACGGTCTGTCGGCGCGTGGGCACGGCAGAATGCCCGCATGTCCGTTCCTGCCCTTCCGGCCCTCCGTTCCCTGGTGACGGGCACGCCGCCGCACCTGACCGCGCAGTCCGACGTGCAGGCGGCGGCCCGCACCCTCTTTCCCCGCATGGCGGCCCGACCGGGCCTGCTGGAGGTGTTCGGGAACGCGCAGATCGACTCGCGGGCGCTGGCGCGGCCGCTGGAGTGGTACCTGACGCCCAGGGGGTTCGGGGAGAAGAACGCCGTCTTCATCGAGGAGGCCCGCGCCCTGACCCGGCGGCTGGCGGCGCAGGCCCTCGCAGAGGCGCAGCTGGCCCCGCAGGACGTGGACGCCGTGGTGGTCGTGAACACCAGCGGTCTGAGCACCCCCAGCCTGGACGCGGACCTGATCGGCGCGCTCGGCCTGAACCGTCACGCGGCCCGCGTGCCCATCTGGGGGCTGGGTTGCGCGGGCGGCGCGGCCGGACTGGCCCGCGCGGCCGATCTGGTGCGTGCGGGGTTCCGGCGGGTGCTGTTCGTGGCGGTGGAACTGTGCAGCCTGACGCTGGTGCGGGGTGACGAGTCCAGCAGCAACTTCGTGGGCACGGCCCTGTTCGCGGATGGCGGCGCCGCCCTGGTCCTGACCGCCCCGGACGTGCCCGGCCCGCCTGCGCTGGCGCACCTGCACGGCGCGTACTCCACCCTGATCGAGGACAGTGAGGACATCATGGGCTGGGACGTGGTCGACGACGGCCTGAAGGTCCGGTTCAGCCGCGACATTCCGGCGCTGGTGCGCGGCATGATGCACGGCAATGTCGAGGACGCCCTGGCCGCGCACGGCTGGAGCCGCGAGGACGTGGGGACGTTCGTGGTGCATCCGGGCGGCGTGAAGGTCCTGGCCGCCTACGAGGAGGCGCTGTCGCTCCCGGCCGGGGCGCTGGACTCCAGCCGCCGCGTGCTGCGGCAGTACGGGAACATGAGCAGCGTGACCGTGCTGTTCGTGCTGGCCGAAGCCATGCGGGCCGCGCCACAGG